>JAZUAS010000095.1:0-7673 GCA_045638125.1 Eubacteriales bacterium
ACCTTCGCTTGCGGCGAGGTTTATCTTAAATGTTTATTTATTTACCGCAAGGACTCACTGCTTCGCATTGACGGAGTTCGAAAGTGGAGCAGATTAGGAAAAAGAACCATAGGCAAAAAGCCTATGGTCCTTTTTGGTGACCCGCCGGAGATTCAGAGCCTTCGCTTGCGGCAAAGCTTATTTTAACTTTTTCTTCATCCACCGCAAGCCGTCACTGCTTCGCATTGACGGAGTTCGATAGTGAAACAGATTAGCAAAAAGAACCATAGGCAAAAAGCCTATGGTTCTTTTTGGTGACCCGCCGGAGATTCGAACTCCGGACCCCTTGATTAAAAGATATTTATAAAAGTGGCAAAAACCTTTGATGTGTAAAGACTTTTTGAAATCGTGTGTTGATAAAGTGTTGATTACCGATGCAATTTATCTGCCTCACGTGTCAAGAAATCAATGTCTTTAGCGGTTGCATTGGCATAGATATCTGCCGTGGTAGAATAATTAGAGTGGCCAAGGAGGTCCATAGTTGCCTTTTGGTTAAGTCCATATTTTACGCAAAGCAAAGCGTAGGTATGGCGACAAGAATGTGGCGTGATTTTTCCATCCGGGTTCAATCCGTGTTTATCGAGAAAAGGATAGAACTCTCTGTTGCGGAAATTCTTTGCGTCGAAGCGCTTGCCTTTGGGAGAGGTACAAAGATAGTCACCTTTGGTGGACATCATTCTTTCATATATAGGGACAAGATCGGTAGGGATTACAATTATTCTATCTTTTCCGGCTTCAGTCTTACTGCCCGGTGCGTAGATCAATCGCTTTGTAATATCTACGTGTTCTTTTTTTAAGTCAAGAAATTCGTTAATGCGCAAACCGTTATAGCAAAGCGCAATGATGATCGCGGCGGTATCGTCAATTTCGGATAATTGCCAAAGCTTTTCAAGTTGCTCGGCAGTGAAACTTGGTTTCTGACTTTTGGGGGCAGAAAGTGGAAGATTTATGAGCTGAGCATAGTTTTTATCGATCAAGTCATTTGCCATAGCGACCTGGCACATAAGCGATCCTAAGATCTGTATCTTATGCAGCGTTGAATAGCTCAATCCGCTTTTATAGGCATCATCAATAATATTTTGAAAATGGGCAGTGCGGATATCGCGCATTTTCATATTGTCTAAACGCTTCAAATATCCCCAGCAAGCGTTATAATTGGTAAGAGTTGCCGCTGACAGTTTATTCTCTTTTTGATCGATTACCATATTATATATATCTTTAACCGTGGCATTATAAATATTGGATATGCCGTTTACCTGCACGCTCTCAAGTGCAACGAGTGCCTCCGTTTGGGTGGCAAAGGTGCCGATGCTGACAAGCTTGCCCGCTTGGGTTATTCGCGCCACGAAGGGCTTTTGACGGTTCCCAGAGAGTTTATATACAGTTCCCAATCCATTGGGACGTTTTTGTTTTTTGCGGGGTTTTTCCTCGGATATTTGTTTTTTTCCGCAGAAGCGGCAGTAGATGCTGTCCGCTTCTATTTCTTTTTTGCATTTTTTACAAATCATTTCTATTTCCTGTTTGGTTTGATAATTTATAGCGTGGCGAGTGGTGTAGAATATAAGCACTTTATGGAGAAGGGAGGAAGCTTATATGGAAAACACCGAACGCCAAGCGTTGATAGCTGTGATCAATGAGCTGTTTGAACAGCTTACATACGAGGAGCAGGAAGAGATCATCAACCTGATCAAGTCGAAGCGTCAGGACGACGTATAATGTTTATGGGATCTCCCCGGTCGAAGGATCGGGGAGGTTTTTTGTTATTAACTAAATACGCTAAATAATAAATCCACTAATCCTGCTGGCAAAGCTATGCACAAAAACCACAAAATAAATAGTGCGACTAAAAATATAACTACCCCTATAGCGATGTTCTTTTCGTCTGGGGAAGAATTTTTAAACCAAAATATAAATAATCCAATGAATATTATTGTCATTATAATACCAACAACCATTTATTGCGCCTCTCCTAATTTTAATAATTATTTTTACTGATTTTTTCTGCTACTTCTTTGTTTAATAATAGAAGCCCGGAAGTATAGGACAAAAACAACATGTGTTTACATACGTTATGTCTGAATGTGAAATCAGGACAAGTGCAACTGTTCAATGTGGTTTTATATGTTTCTTTATCTGATTTAATTTTTGCCTCCATATCAATCTTATCTAATATCATTAAATTAGATTTAAAAGCATTATTCAATCTTCCGCTTGATATGCTTTCTTTAAAGTCTGCCGGAAGTTGTGCGAAGGTAAGCTCTGATAAACGCGGAATTGACTCCTTTATTAGAGAGGTATATTCATCGGGCTGTGCAACTGACCTTCTCAAAGTTCTGATTTCTTCGGTGAGTTCGTCAGTTGTATCTAATAAATCCTGCAAATCTTCTTTTGTATGTTCGAGCATTGACTGAGTAACAGATAGTTGAACTCTTAATTTTTTAACGTCTTCGTCTTTTTGGTTGAGTTTGTTTTTATATTCAATAATTTGCTTTTCAACTTCGCTGTCACTGTAAACTCTTAGAGGACGAGGAGTTTTTTGTTTGATTGCTTTAATGTCTTCTTTTAACTTTCGGTTTTCTTCGATTGCTTCACAATATTTATCAAAATAATGTTTTCGTTCCTCGCGAACGCTATTTGCTAACTTTGCTTTTTCGGTTGCGTCATGAGCTACTGCTTCAGCAATTCGTAGTCGAGATTTTAGATCGTCAATTTCTGAAAGGGCGGCATCTAACTTTGATGGATCAGACGGTTTGGGAAAGCGCTTTAATTCAGCTATCTCTTTATGGGCATTTGCTAATTCCTTTTCCAACTCGTTACTTTTCTTGACTAATTTACCGTAACTTTTATCAAGATTTTGGTGTGCAAAAAAATAATAAGCTAAGAATGCAGCAGCCATTATGAATCCTACTAAAAAAGCTACTTCGTATTTAGTGGTCATGTTGTTATTTTTTACCCCTATTTTTTATTTTTTCTTCCATAATGGTTTGAATTTCGCGGAGCTCCTTGAGGGTGAGCTGGTCTACGAGGTTATAGAACTCATCGGAGAGCGGAGAGGTGGCGGGTTCTGCGGTGGGTGCGGGTTGCTCATCGGGATTGCGGATAAGATCTTCGACGGTGACGCCGAAATGATCTGCGATAAGGTGCAGTGTGGTGTCTCTCGGGACAGCACCGTTTTTCCAATGCGTTGCGGTAGCAGAAGATAATTTAAGTTCTTTGCATACCGTATTAGGTGTGGTTTGGCGGTCGTTGCAGAGACGACAAAGATTTTTCCAAAACATTTTTGTCTCCTTTTTAATATATTAAAATTTTTATTTTTGTCATTTGTGAAATCTACATAATCTACGCAACCTTATTTTGTTGAGTAGTAACAAACTTAAAAAAAGTAGAAGAAAACGCTTGACAAAAGTAGATTAAGTAGGTATAATGTATGCGTACAAGGCAAACGAAAATTCGCAAAAGAAAACAGCGCAGAAGAAAATAGGACAATACGCCCGGTAAGCGCAGGTCCGTAGATGCTGATTATTTGCGGTGGTGGTAAGTCACCTCAAGTGTTGTTAGTAAGGTCATTATATCACCGAAAAGTAAGTTTGTCAACAAAAGTTCGCAAAATAATTAGAAAATTTAGAAAGGAAGGTTGAAATGAGCGAATCGAAGATTGAAAGAGCGGCAAACATTAAGAGCCGAATGGCGGAACACCAGCTCACGTCCCAGTGGCTTATGCTTCGACTCTCTAAGGATTTCGGCATTGAGGTCGATAAGACGAGCTTGTCGATGATACTCTCAGGCGCGCGCCGTAGCGGCGACAAGCCTGAGCAGGTGCTTGCGGCGTCGGAGCAGATACTTGACAAGTATATCAAGATGTTTGCCGAGGAGGGCGCGTGATGGTTAAAGAACACGGCAATCTTTCGTTGGAGCAGCAGTCGAAGCTGATGCAGGAGATCGCGGACGTTGAGAAGATCGAAGACATTGACGAGGCGGAGGCGGAGGCTGCAAAGCTACGAAACTTTATAAGAGACCTGCACGAGCACGGATTTATAGGCTCGGACAAGGCTTGTCGCTATCGGCAGGGCTTGGAGGCGGCATTAAGGAGGAACAAACGATATGATGCAGACTGATTACGAGTGCGTTGACGGGGCGGTAGAGTGCTCCACGTTAAGCGCAGAGCAGGCTTGCGGCTGTCTTAGATACGCGGGCGTTAAGATGAGCCTTGAGACATTCAGGCTCGGTCTTCAGCAGGGACGGTTCCCGTTCGGCTTCGTGATCGAAGGGAACACCCGAATCTTTATTATCTTCAGGCACAAGCTTGAGGAGTGGATCGCCGAGAACGTCGGCGTGGAGGTATCCGTAGAGCGGATACTTGAAGGAGTTAAAAATTTATAAAATAAAGGAAGGTAAAAACCATGGTAAAGACAAGAGCTTTGAACGACACAGAGAAGTGCGAGCTTATCAGCGCACTTGCAAACGCTAAGGTGAACAACACCAAGAAGGCGAAGAATTTCAGAGGCGATGCCTCCAGCGCACACCACCGCGAGGACATTGCAGACCTGCAGGCGACGGCTGACCGCAACGAGATGTGGGCGCAGCTTGATCAGGCGCTTATCGATGCGATCCGTGACGGTAAGCTTGTGATCCTTGAGGACAACGAGGAGGAGGAGTAAGTTGAAATGGCTGTTACATATCTCCTAGTAGGGTACGAGGAAGGCGCGATGCGCATCATCGAACATCGGGACGGTGTTCCCGTTCACGTGTGGCGCGGTTATTATGACGGTGGCAATCACATCCGCATGCGTCCCGCACACCCTTGGAACGGAGTGTGGGACGGCAGGGACAGAGCGCCGTGCTTCATGTCGGTGTTTGAGATTAAACGTGGAGACTAATTTAATAAGGAGAGCTTATAAATGAGCAAGGTATACGACGAGCTTGTGGCTTTGATAGAAAACCAGCAAAAGGGTAAGGAAAACACCGACGTATTTATGGTCGGTGAACAACTGAAGGATATTGGAGCGGAGAGCGAGCATAATGCGGAGATACTGCTTCAGGATATTAGTATCAAGAGTATGAATCTTGTGGCAGCGGCGGCGAAGCTGAAAGATTACGCTGACAAGAACCACGGCAAGGCGAAATGCTTTTGTATTTCGCCCAAGGTTGCGGACGGTATCCTCAGAGAGTTCTACGGCTTAGGTGAGCCGGATGCGCCGCAGATCAAGCCCACAGGGGTGCAGGATAGCGGGATCATTAATCTGGAGGATTTCTTGTGATGAAGCCATCTGTTGAGCAGGAGATAGAACGTATACTGCCAATGATGCCCACCACACCACCGGAGGACACGCTTGAGATCGTTAAGGCACGCGGATACCTTAACGATCAGCGTCTTCTTTACGGTTGCGAGTGGGTATATGACGAGAGCGAGGGCAAAAAGGTACGCAAGGTCAAGGTGGTTTGCACCGATTGCGGCGGAGAGGAATATCTTGACTACGTCGAGAATGGATGCGGAAGATACGGCGGGACGTGGGGATTTATCGATCCGATGGGCGATGCGGCGACGGAGGGTAACAATTGTATATGCCCGTGCTGCGGACGAGGGACCACGGCGATGCACCGACCCGCGAAGAATCGTATCGAGGAGATCAACGATCACATATTCTTGTCTCTGCACAAGGTTGAGGGGCATCTTGCCCTACTTTCATGGATCATCAGGAAGCTTGTAAGGCATGACGGAACGGTGTTTTACAAGGCAGATATGTACGAGGGTATAGTGGTCATCGAAAAGACCATCGTGCGAGTGAGAGGATTCTTTCAGTTTATGTATTCTCGCTCGCCGCTGGATCACTGGGAGTACACAAAGCGATTTGATTACCAGCTCGGTCAATTCAGTTGTGACGAGGTATTGAACGCAGACTTTTACGAAACTGACGGCACCGAATGCGAGAAAAGCGCTCTGGCACCTTATCTCAAGGCTAAATGGATTGGAGCTCTTTATCCGGCGGAATACTTAAAGCTTTGGCTTAAGCATCCAAATACCGAAAACCTCATAACGGCGGGATTTGAGGACATCCTCAACGACTGTATCGGCGACGCGACGGGATATTTCAATTGTTATTCAAAAAAGAATTTCGATCTCAAGCGTGTGGAGAGATCGCTTGATCTGAAGAAGACGAGACCTATTGACATACTTGGTATCGACCGCGAGGACATTCCGATAGCGAAAAGTGGCGGGGTGCTTCGGCTTCGGTTTTACAGAGATATAAAAAAACGGTTTGGCGTCGTGCTTACCGAGGAGCAATTAAGCTTTTGCAAAAAGCAGGTGTATGCGAATCTTTGGGAGCTTATTGATTGCAGTATCGATAACGGTCACAAAGTTGAGATCGTGAGGCTGCTCAATTACCTTAAGCGTCAGGCAGATATGCAGGTCGAGGAGTACGACAAGACCTTAGTCAATGCGCGCCAGATGCATGACTATTGGAATATGCTTTACAAGGTATACGGATCGTTGCCGGAGGAGCTTTTGTATCCCAAGGATCTGAGGGCGGCTCATGATGAGATACAGATGCGGATAGAGGAAGAAGAGAACGCAGAGGTCAACGAGGCTATCGTTGCAAGGGCGAAGGACCTCTCGCGGTTTAATTGGTATGACGAGGAAACGATGCTATTCATTCGTCCTGCGGGAAGCTACGGGGAGTTTGTCAAGGAGGGCAAAACGCTTTCACATTGCGTAGCGAGGTATGCGAAAAGCCACTCGACAGGCGGCACAAACATCTTCTTTATCAGAAGCATAGACGCGCCCGACAAGCCCTATTATACGCTTGAATTAAAGCTGCCGCAAGGCAAAGAGGCTTACGTGGAGCAAAACCGCGGGTCTCACAACTGCGCTCGCACAGAAGAGGTAGAGCGGTTTGAGGCGGCATGGCTGGAGCATATAAAAGAAGTTATAAAGAAGGAGAAATCTAATGGAAAACGAAATTGTAAGAGCAGAAACGCAGAGCGTATCGGGGCGTGAGGTAGATCAGCTTGCGCGAGAGATACAGTATTATTGGCGCAAGGGTCAGGCGGCGGTGCTTGATTGCGCAATTGAGATAGGTCGCAGGCTTACCGATGCAAAGGGGATGTTACCCCACGGCGAATTTGGCAAGTGGGTGGATGAGAGCTTTGAATTCTCGCACTCTTCGGCTAACACCTTTATGAAGCTTTTTGACGAATACGGTGCGGATCAGCTTACACTTTTCGGGGCGGTTACAGAGTCCCAAACGTTTGCGAATTTGCCTTATTCCAAGGCTTTGGCGCTCCTTGCTGTACCCCGTGAGGAGCGTGAGGAGTTTGCAAAGGAGGTTGGCGCGGAGGATCTTTCGGTACGTGAGCTTAAAAAGGCTATTGAAGATCGTAAGGCGGCAGAGGCGCGCGAACGCGAGCTTGAGGATAAGCTTGCGGCTGCTGAGATCGCCAAGGCGGCGGCAGAGGCATTGGCAAAGGAAGCGGATGAGAGCCGCGCAAAGGTTGAGAAGCTGGAGGCTGATCTCAAAAAGCGCAGGGAGAGCGAATTGAAGCTGAAGGACAAGCTGAAGGCGGCAGAGAGCAATCCCAAGATCCCCGAGGACGTGCTTACAAAACTGAAGGAAGAGGCTGAGGCGGAAGCTAAG
>JAZUAS010000096.1:0-11134 GCA_045638125.1 Eubacteriales bacterium
GGAAAACTTTTTTCAAAAAAGTTTTCCTCTCCCCCTCGCATATAAATCCAATTAATCAAAATATCCGAGTCTGTAGAGAAGCTCTGCGATAAGCACTGCTCCGCCCGCCGCGCCGCGGAGGGTATTGTGGGAGAGGCCTACGAACTTATAGTCGTAGAGTACGTCCTCGCGGAGTCTGCCTGCGGTCACGCCCATACCACCGTAGATGTCGCGGTCGAGCTTTGCCTGAGGACGATTGTCCTCCTCAAAGTAGGTAATGAACTGCTCGGGAGCGTGGGGAAGTCCAAGCTCCTGGGGAAGTCCCTTGAAGTTCTTCCAGTCTTCAAGGATCTGCTCCTTGGTGGGCTTGTTTTCAAACTTTACGAACACAGCCGCAGTGTGACCGTCGGTAACGGGTACGCGGATGCACTGGGTGGTGATGACAGTGTCGGTCGCTTTAACGATCTCGCCGTTTTCAACCTTACCCCAAACGCGAAGGGGCTCCTGCTCGCTTTTTTCTTCCTCGCCGCCGATGTAGGGAATGATATTGTCGATCATCTCGGGCCACTCGTTAAAGGTCTTGCCCGCACCGGAGATCGCCTGGTATGTAGTAGCAACGACCTCCTTAATTCCGTACTTGCGGAGGGGGGTCAGCTCGGGAACGTATGCCTGAATAGAGCAGTTGGGCTTAACTGCGATAAATCCGCGCTTGGTGCCAAGTCTCTCTCTCTGCGCCTTGATAACCTCGAGGTGATCGGGGTTGATCTCGGGAATGACCATGGGAACGTCGGGAGTCCAGCGGTGAGCAGAGTTGTTGGAAACAACGGGAAGCTCTGCCTTGGCATACGCGTATTCAAGCTCCTTGATCTCGTCCTTTTTCATATTTACCGCACAGAAAACGAAGGAGCAGAGAGACTTGACAGTCTCAATGTCGTCACTGTCGATAATAACCATCTTCTTATATTTTTCGGGCAGGGGAGTGGAGAGCTTCCAACGTCCGTCGAGAGCTTCCTCGTAGGTTTTGCCCGCGCTTCTTGCACTCGCAACGAGAGCGGTGACTTCAAAATAGGGGTGGTTTTCAAGTAGAGTCAAAAATCTCTGACCGACCATACCCGTGGCGCCAACGACGCCGACCTTCATTTTTTCCATAACTAATACCTCGTAATAATCGTGTAGACTTTAGCACACTAAAATAATTAAGAACATTATACCACAATCTTGTCCTTATTTCAATAGTATTTTGCGATTTTTGAGAATGCACTTTATATAAAAATATGCAATTTAGTGTAACGTTGTTTGTGTTATTTGTGAAAGCATTATAATAATGTATGTAGGATTTGCCGGGAACAAAACAGTGTCACGCACAAAAGTCGATGTCTTCAGTTCCGAAATCGAAATTTTAAAGTTATTGATGTGAGGTCGGCAATTCGTTTCAATGAATAAAATGCCAAAAACGGAAAAAATATTTTTAAAAACCTATTGACAAACGAGAATTTTAGGTGTATAATAAGCACACAAGGCACCAAAACGGGAAAAATTCTTCTCGATTGTGCAGTAAAACCGTTTTAAATAACGAAACGGCTACAATAAAATCAGTTTTAATTAAAGTTTTTGGAATTTTTAAAACCTTTTGCAAAAGGTTTTAAGCGGGGTATGGGGCAGATCCCCATATAGTCCCAGAGAGGAGATTATTATGGCAGCAACAAAAAAGGCGGCACCCAAGGTGACCGAGATACAGGATAAGGAAGACAAGAAAAGAGCCCTTAATACGGCTATGGCACAGATCGAGCGCGAGTTTGGCGCGGGCGCTATTATGAAGCTTGGCGAAAATACTCACATGGAGGTTCAGGCGGTCTCTACCGGCTCTCTCTCTCTTGATATGGCACTTGGTATAGGTGGTGTTCCAAGGGGACGTATCATTGAGATCTTTGGCCCCGAATCCTCGGGTAAAACTACCGTTGCGCTTCACATAATTGCAGAGGTGCAGAAGCTTGGCGGAGAAGCGGCGTTTATCGACGCTGAGCATGCGCTTGACCCCGTTTATGCAAAGGCGGTTGGAGTTGATATTGCAAATCTTCTCGTTTCCCAGCCCGATTGCGGTGAGGACGCGCTTTCTATCACCGAGTCGCTTGTTCGTTCGGGCGCTATCGACGTAGTCGTTGTGGACTCTGTTGCGGCTCTCGTCCCTAAGACCGAGATCGACGGTGATATGGGTCAGTCCAGCGTCGGCGTGCAGGCTCGTCTTATGTCCCAGGCTATGAGAAAGCTGGCGGCGGTCATTTCCAAGAGCAACTGTATCGTTGTGTTCATTAACCAGCTCCGTGAGAAAGTAGGAGTTATTTACGGTAACCCCGAGACCACCACCGGTGGTCGTGCGCTGAAGTTCTACGCATCTGTAAGAATCGATATAAGAAAGACCGAGCAGCTTAAGAACGGCGCAGATATCTACGGTAACAGAGTTAAGTGTAAGATCGTTAAGAACAAGGTGGCTCCCCCCTTCCGTGTTGCAGAGTTCGATATCCTTTACGGCAAGGGAATTTCCCGTATGGGCGAAGTGCTTGACTTCGCTATTATGATGGATATTATTAAGAAGAGCGGCTCGTGGTTCTCTTATGACGGCAACCGTCTGGCGCAGGGTAAGGACAACGTCAAGAGACTTCTTGAGGACAATCCCGAGTTTGCCGCAGAGATCGAGGCAAAGGTTAGAGAGCTTAGCATGGGTGGCTCTATCCTCAACGAGGAGGATTTTGAGCTCGACGGAGACGATGATGATTTCGACATCCGTACCATAGAGGACGATGAGTAATAAGGTTGGCTTTGGCAGAGATCCAAATGAGTTTTTAAAAAATTTGGGTTACGGAGATAGTAATAGTTCTTTGGATGAGCCCGGTATCAGAATAACGTCAATATCTGCTACGGGAGGCGACAAGGTTACCATAAAGGTCCTCGTTTCAAATCCATCAGGTAGAGAAGATGCGGAATTTACCGTTATGAATGTCCACGCCGATAAGCTTGGTCTTGAGATTGGAGAGATAGACGAAGAGCTGATCCCCGAGCTTGAATATTATGCCGATGTGGCGCGTGCGTACAGTTCGGCTTGTTCATCCTTTGCTTTTTCGCCGTCTTCTTTGAGGTCTCTATCAAAAAAACTTATTCAAAAGGGGTTTGAACGCGACGTTGTATCCGATGCGATCGAAGCTTTGCGAGGCAAGGGAGCTATCAACGAGAGCGAGTTGGCTATACGCCGAGCGCAGTTGCTTAGCGAAAAGCTTTGGGGCAGAAGCAAAATTTTGCTAAAGCTCCACGAGGACGGATTTGATGGCGGTGCCATCTCTTGTGCCATGAGTGCGCTTGACGACGTGGACTTTGCATCAAATTGCGCCGAGCTTATTCGCAAAAGGTTTGGAGCGATCCCCGAAGAGCGCAGGGAGCTTGACAAGATGTACGCCTCCTTATCCCGAATGGGATTTTCCTCGTCGGATATAAGGGCGGCTATGTCGCTTTTGCAATAATTTTTCATTAAAATAAAAGGTCTATCTCGTGTGAAATAGACCTTTTATCGTTAAAGTGAGTAAAATCAAACCGTTTAACCTCTGGGGGCAAAGGGGCATTCCAGTACCCAGTGGATCGCCATGTGGAGCCACTCTCCAATGTGGGGATCAACAAGTGCAGGGTTGTTGACTGCCGTTTCTTTGTTGGCAAGGGAAAGACCGTGAGGGCCTTTGGGATAGATATGAAGCTCGTAAGGAATATGCGCCTTGGAAAGTGCCTCTGCGTAAAGTAAGGAATTTATTACGGGAACACATCCGTCACTTGCGGTGTGCCAGATAAATGCGGGAGCAGTTTTGGCATCAACAAATTTTTCAACTGAAAAACGAGCCATGCCCTCCTCGTCACTCTCTTTGCAACCATTGAGGGTCTGTAAGGAGCCGTCGTGTCTCACTCCCGGCATGCTGGATATTACGGGATAGCAGGGAAGTGTTGCGGTTGGCTTACAGATAATAGGGTCTGCTCCGTCAAGGTGAGCCTGAACCTCTGGGATATGCCACATCGAGCCTGTCCACGCTGCAAGATGACCGCCTGCGGAGAAGCCGGTGATAAATACGTAGTTTGGATCAACGTGAAGCTCGTCGGCATGCTCACGGATATACTTGATAGCAAGGCAAGCTTCTATGAGCGGTGCGTAATTTGCCGCCTTTTCCAGAACGGAGTATCGGAGAATAAATGCGTTGAGTCCTGCCGCAAAATATTGCAGAGCAACGGGTTCACCCTCTCTCTCGGAGAGACGGGTGTATCCACCGCCGGGACAGACGATTATTGCTCTTCTTTTATTTATCTGGAGCTCAGCATATGGCTCGTGTATAAACGCCTCTATGTACGAGTCCTCAAATTGCTCTGTATGATTTATCTTTGTGTAGATCATAGTATGTCTCCTATGAGTAATATTTGATATAATTATTGTAGCACGAGTGATAGTATTTTTCAAGGCTAATAATGCCGTCACAATAGACAAAATAAGCGAAACCGATTTGTTGAATGTGACAAACGATGATTTATTATCGAAATTTTGATTTGTTTAAAAATTAACTCACTCAGTTTAATAATTCGTTAATAAATTGGTGCTAAAATTGAGTATCATTATTTGAAATTTTATTTACTATAAAATGGTTTTGGAGTTGAAAATGGAATTCGTAAGAAAGTTACCACTTCCTATTGAAATCAGAGAAAAGTACCCATTGAGCGCTGAATGTGTGGCAAAGAAAAAGGCTTTTGATGCAGACGTTGCGCAAGTGTTCAGTGGAGAGTCGGATAAAAAGCTGCTTATTATCGGACCTTGCTCGGCAGATAACGAGGACTCGGTTATGGATTACGTTACCCGTCTTGCGCGTGTCAGTGAGAAGGTGTCGGATAAAATAATTATCATCCCCAGAGTATATACCAACAAGCCCAGAACCACGGGTGACGGATACAAGGGCATGCTTCATCAGCCTGACCCTAATAAGGGTTCGGATATGCTGGCAGGCATTGTTGCCATTCGTCAGCTCCATAAGAGAGTTATCGAGGAGACGGGAATGTTCACTGCCGACGAAATGCTCTATCCCGAAAACTATCAATACCTTTACGACCTTCTTTCATATATTGCTGTTGGCGCGCGTTCGGTAGAGAATCAGCAGCACCGCCTTGTGGCAAGTGGAATCGACGTTCCGGTTGGAATGAAGAATCCCACCGGAGGAGATATTTCCATAATGATGAACTCAATAACTGCGGCGCAGCACGCTCACACATTCCTTTTTAGAGGCTGGGAGGTCAAGTCAAGCGGAAATCCTCTTGCTCACGCTATCTTGCGCGGATACGTAAACAAGTACGGGGAGTCTCTGCCAAATTATCACTACGAGGATATTGAGAACCTCTATGCCGAGTATGCCAAGAGGGAGCTTCAGAATCCCGCGCTGATAGTTGACTGCAACCATGCCAATTCGGGCAAAAAGTACAAGGAGCAGGTGAGAATTGCCAAGGAGGTTCTTCACTCATGCTCCCTAAACTCGGATATTTCCAATATGTTCAAGGGATTCATGATAGAGAGTTATATCGAAGAGGGAAGCCAGAAGATCGGAGATGGAATCTACGGAAAGTCGATAACCGATCCCTGTCTTGGATGGGCGGACACCGAGCGCTTTATTAACTACATGGCTGAAAAGATTTAATTGGCTTGCTTTAGCATCCAAAACAAAAAGATGGAACGTTCTCTCTGCATTCTTAGCGGAGAAATAGGCGGCGGAAGTACCGAGGCATTGATTTGCCTCGGTATTTCTGTTTCTGTGGGGTTAGGATGCGATAGCATCGGATGTTCTCACGGTATGCTGTTCTCTGAAGTCTACGGTGAATACGATGTCAATATCGTTGCCCTCGGTGCGTGACCACTTTTTCTTCTTTTCGTAGACGTATATTTTGGATATGAATGCATGTACGATCTCGGGAGTCAGCTCCTGAAAGTCAATGAATCTGTTGGCGTTGTCCTCGTAAAGCTTCTGAATAATGCTGTCAAGCTCATCAATACGCTTCCGTGTTTTGATATACCATTTGTTTTTTGCGTGTCAATACGGTTTTATGTATGTAATTATAGTTTTGTTAGATTTAATTTTATTTTTCAGCGTTGCAGTTATTTTTTTAGATTTTTATTAAAAAACCCTTTCCAAAAGTACAAAAATCTGTTATACTATAATATAGAATATTTATAAAGGGGAAAAGACGTGACTGCCAAGCAAATTCGTGAGAGATTAGCGGCGAGCGGTATAGAAAATTACTGCTTGGAGACCGAAATACTAATAGAAGAGATTTGTGGAGATTTTTCAGAGGATAAAGAATATTCCTCCGAGGCTCTGGCTTTGGCGGTCGAAAAGCGTTGCACCCGATATCCCTTGCAGTATATTATCGGTAAATGGTGGCTTGCGAGATGCGAGTTCTTCGTTGACGAGAACTGCCTCGTTCCGAGGCCAGATACCGAGACGGTAGTCGAAATGGCGCAAAAGCTTTTGCCTGCGAATGCAGTCTTTGCCGACCTTTGCACGGGAAGCGGATGTATTGCAATATCGGTGCTTGATCTGCGCCCCGATACAAGGGCAGACGCCTACGAGCTTTATCCAAACACCCTTGACATGGCAAAGAAAAATGCGCTACACAATAAGGTTGCAGATAGGTTCACCCCGATTTTGGGCGACGTTTTGCAAGCCGACCTTTTGCGTGACAAAAAATACGCCGCTATAATCGCTAATCCCCCTTATATCAGAACCGACGTGATCGAAACCCTTGAGGTGGAAGCCAAGACCGAGCCCCGTGCGGCGCTTGACGGAGGAGAGGACGGACTGATCTTCTATCGCGAGATAGTAAGAAATTTTGCCAAAAATCTTGAAGAAAACGGTTTTTTCCTCTTTGAGATAGGCTTCGATCAGGCAGATGACCTGCGAAGCATCGCAAAAGAAAACGGATTTGATTGCGAGATATATAAGGATCTCGGCGGCTGCGATAGAGCGGCACTGCTTTGCAAAAAAGAGAATTGACCTGCATATATTGATAAAAAACACAAACGGAGAAAAATAGATGAACATAGCAGTTTTGGCGGGCGGATATTCCCCCGAAAGAGACGTATCTCTGACCTCGGGCTCGCTTATTGCCAACGCCCTTATCGGCGAAGGTCATAACGTGTGCTTGGCAGACGTTTACCTTGGCATCAAGGAAGAGGATCTTAACGAAAAAACACCCTTCAACCGCGAGCTGAAGCCCGTGCATAAGGTGGAGCATAACGTTCCCGACCTGGCGGCGCTTAAAGAGCAGAGCGGTAACGGCGAGGCTCTCGTCGGTCGCGGAATAATCGAGCTGTGCCGTGCCGCCGACGTGGTATTTTTGGCGCTTCACGGTGCTATGGGTGAGAACGGTCAGCTTCAGGCAACACTTGACAATTACGGTATAAAATATACGGGCTCCGGATACGTTGGAAGCCTTCTTGCTATGGACAAGGACATCTCCAAGAAGATGTTTGTCGGCGCAGGCGTCAGAACTCCCGAATGGCTCTATTTTTCGGCAAAGGACGGCAACATCGCCCTTATCGAAGAAAAGATCGGTTATCCTTGCGTGGTAAAGCCCTGTTCTTGCGGCTCAAGTGTCGGCATTTCTATCGTGGACGACAGAGAGGGACTGGAAAAGGCTCTCCGAGAGGCTGAAAAGTATGAGGACAAGATCCTTGTCGAAAAAAAGATAGAGGGCAGAGAGCTGACGGTCGGCATACTTGACGGCGAGGTGCTTCCCGCAATCGAGATCATTCCCACCGAGGGCTTTTACGACTACAAAAACAAGTATCAAGCCGGCAAAACTCTTGAGCTTTGTCCCGCGCCTATATCGGATGAGATCAAGAACGCTCTCGCCGAGCAAACGAGACTGGCGTTCTCGGCGCTCAGACTATCGGGATATTCGAGATTTGACTACATAGTTGACGATAACGGCGACCCGTGGTGTCTTGAAGCAAACACTCTCCCCGGAATGACCCCGACAAGCCTCCTGCCCCAGATGGCGGCGGCGAACGGAATGAGCTACGGAGAGCTTTGCTCCAAGATCGTTGAGCTTGCGATGAATAAATAAAACAAATGCGGTCTTGTTCGTGATTTTTGTGTATAAAATGCATAAAAGTTGTTGACAAAGACCGCATTGTATTATATAATTAATTGAATGGTAAAGTATGTAAAATTCTTTGCCCAAAAAGGATTTTTAATCCCGAAGCAAAAGGAGACCTAAGCTATGGATTTTAAAAATATTGACAAAAAATACCGTCCTGTGCCATTTTGGTCGTGGAACGAAAAATTGAACGTCGATGAGTCTCTCCGTCAGACTGCTATGATGGATGAAGCCGGACTCGGAGGCTATTTTATGCACGCCCGCGGAGGACTTCAGACCGAGTATATGGGTGAAGAGTGGTTTGACAACGTCGGCGCTTGTATAGAGGAGTGCAATAAGCGCGGTATGCACGCTTGGGCTTATGACGAGAACGGTTGGCCCTCAGGATTTGGCGGCGGCAAGGTCAACGGTAAGGGCGAGAGATATTGGCAGAAATATCTCCGCGTTATGCCTGCCGATGGCGACAGATCCAAGATCGAGCAGCACAGAATTATCTGCACTACCGGGGATTATTTGTTCTATTACGACGTTAACCCCTTTTACGTTGATACACTCGATGTGTTCGTTATCGCGGACTTTATTAACGAGATTTATGAGCCTTACTATGAAAAGTACGGCTCCACCTTCGACGGATTTTTTACCGACGAACCCCAGATCTCGAGAAACGGTATTCCGTGGAGCTTGACTCTTATCGACAAGTACAAGGAAAAATACGGCGAGGATCTCTGTGCCGTTCTGCCTTGCCTCTTCCTCGAGATAGACGGATATGCTGAAGCGAGAGTTAAATTCTGGAAGATGATCACCGATCTTTTCTCGGCAAGCTTTATGAAACAGGTCTACGATTGGTGTCTCGACCGCGACCTGCAGCTTACAGGTCATCTGGTGCTTGAGGAGAGCCTTTTGGTACAGCTTATCACCAACGGAGCTTGTATGCCTCACTACGAGTATCTGACCATCCCCGGCGTGGACTGGCTGGGTAGAAATATCTTCCCCTGTCTTACTCACCATCAGCTGGCAAGTACTGCCGCTCAGGTGGGCAGACGTCAGGTTCTTGCCGAGACCTTTGCGCTCTGCGGTCACAACGTAGGACACGACGAGCTTAAGAGAAACTACGAGTGGATGATGGTGCGCGGTATCAACTTTTTGTGTCAGCACCTGGAGGGATATTCCAACAGAGGAATACGTAAGAGAGACTATCCGCCCGCAATGTATGTTCAGCAGCCTTGGTGGGCAGATTACAAAGTGTTCATCGATGCTGTAAGCCGCGTCGGTATGCTTCTCACCGAGGGTGAGATCAAGTTTGACACTCTGCTTATGCACAATATGACCTCGGGCTGGATCACATTCAACTGCGGAAACAACACCCTGCCCGACGGCAAGGATATTAAGTATTACAACCAGTCCTTGGTCGACGCAACCCTCGCTCTTGAAGCAAAGCACATTCCTTTCCATCTCGGCGACGAGACGTTGATGGAAAGACACGGTCGCGTTGAGGGCAATAAGCTTATCATCGGCGAGCAGACCTACACTACCGTTGTTCTTCCCGAGTACATCACCTTTATGGAGAATACTCAAAAGCTTCTTGACGAGTTCCGCGCTAACGGCGGTAAGATCGTAACCGATATATCTACTCTTGAAGCTAACACAATTATCGACAACGAGAAGATCACATTCACATGGCGTGATTTCGGTGACTTCAAGATGTACTATTTCGTAAACTCCAATAATAGCGAGGAGCCTGCAATCATCACCAAGGGTAGCTATGCTATCGACATCGCAACCGGCGATAAGATCGAATTCTGCGGCGAATACACGTTCCCTGCATACGGAAGCCTTGTAGTCATTGACGACGGCACCCCAGCATCTCCCAAGAAGGCAGAGAAGAGCCTCACCGCACTTGACATCAGCGGCAACTGGAAGGTTGAGGGGGCTACGTATAACTCGCTTACCCTTGACAAGTGTGACTACTGGTTTGATGGCGAGCTTCAAGAGGAGAACGGCTACGTCTTGAATATCGTTCCCAGAACAACCGAGCTTCATCGTCCTGTTGACGTTCGTTGTCTCTTTAAGGTCGATCTCGAATACGTCTCCGATAAGCTCTTTGTCGCTTGCGAGACCCCCGAGATCTTTAAGGTAAAGGTCAACGGCGTTGAGATAGACAAGACCGACTGCGGCTATTTCCGCGACATCTCATTCCGTCTCCTTGACATTCAGAAGTATGCAAAGGTTGGTATCAACGAGATCGAGTTCTTCTCAAAGATCCAGCAGTCCGAGGTGACCTTTGAGAATATTGAAAAGAGTAAGAAGTTCGAGTCCGAAAAGAACAAGCTGACCTACGATATGGAGATCGAGGCTATGTACCTCGTCGGCGATTTTGCGGTCAAGGCTGACGGCGTATTCGAGCCTATCCCCAACAACGCATATTTCTTCGACGGCAAGTTCAGCGTTGTGAAGCCTGCCGCTGAGATCGAGCTTAAGAACCTTGAGCAGAACGGCTATTCATTCTTTGCAGGCGAGCTTTGTGTTTCCAAGAAGTTCACTTTGGATAGCACTGATTACAAGCTTTCCTTTGTAAAGAACGGCTTTAACGCTCTCCGCGTAAAGGTTAACGGCAAGTACGTTTGCACTACAATGTGGGCGCCCTACGATATCGACCTATCCGAGTATCTCACCGTTGGTGAGAACGTGGTCGAGCTGACTATCGTTAACAATCTCCGTAACCTGCTTGGCCCTCACCACCACGTAGGCGGCGAGCTGCTCAGCGTGACTCCCTCGTCCTTCTATAAGGAGCGCTGCATCTGGAACAACTTCAACACAGGTTACTTCACCTGGAAGTATAGCTTCGTAAATACAGGATTGATATAATTGAATAATAATGCGGGGGAGAAAACTTTTAAGGAAAAAGTTTTCTCCCCCGCACCCCCTCTTTCAAAACCTTTCGAAAATGGCAGAGGAGGTAATAATATAAACTGCAATTTATCAAAGCCCT
>JAZUAS010000097.1:0-12121 GCA_045638125.1 Eubacteriales bacterium
CACCCTTTTCAAGAACTTTCACAAAAAATAAAGAATTTAAGTGGTGTCCATTAGAAGGAGCCGCTTTTGGTTTTAAAGAGCCTGTTTTCTATTGACAAAAAACAATTTAAGTCATATATAGTATATTATAATGAAAGAAAAGGAAACGAAATGATATACGAGATCAATTCTCCCAAAAGGGAGGTTTCAATTCGGATAAAAACGCTGATTATCGACGAGGAGAGTCCCGACCTTGTTGTCGAGGAGCTGGAAAGAATACTGGCAAAGGCTATGAGCGAGGGAGACCTTGGCGCAGGCGAGGCGATAGACGCTTTGGGCGGCGATGCAACAGATGAAATCGAGCTTTGCACAGAGGGATATATCGAGACCAACAGTCGCGGTCAGATCGAGATTTCTTATAGGGAAAACGAGGATGATCCCCAGATCGCAAACACATCAAAGATGATATTCCACCCCGCGGAGCCGTCCTTGTTTATAATGAGCAAGGAAGGAGCTATCAGCTCGGTGCTGTCCTTCGAGGAGGGCAAGACCCACGTTTGTGCCTACGACACTCCCTTTATGCCTTTTAAGGTCTATGTTACCACAAACAAGCTTGACAACAGACTGCTTGAGCGAGGCAGACTCAAGCTTGACTATATTCTTAATATAAACGGCACGCCTCCCCAGCATTTTATTATTACGGTGAATCTGAAGGAAATGCCACGCGATACTATCGGAGAATTATTTAAATAAAATTTATCCCCTTGCTGATCGGCAAGGGGATATTTGACTATTGATGTTCGTTCTCGTGAGTAACAACGTTTAATTTGTAGGTGTAAGTAACATTTATGTTTTCTCCGTTCATCTTAAACGATGCTTCTCCAACAAAGATCACCTCGTCGGCGACGTATCCGTAATTTTCGTTGATTGCAGTAACGGCGCAGTGACCGCTGGAGGTGAGAGTGCCGTCATCGGGCTCGATTCCGAAATAATAGAACAGCTCGTTCTCAAAAAGCGATGCGGTGTAAGCGCGGGTAAGGTCGAAGTTGATTTGCAGGCTGTTGTCACGAAGTGAGTAATCGGTTATGGCATCAAATGCTCCGTAGTACAACCAAAGGAAGTCCTTGTATTGAGCGAGAGTAACATATGCTTCTTCCTGTGAGGTGGGGGATTGCTGCCGCCTACCCTCCGATTCGATGATCAACAGTTCTCCGTCGTAAGAGTGACGGGCTTGACTTGTGGGGGCGTCGTGTGCTTGAATTTCGGAGATCATATCGTATGTCAGCACGCCTTTAGATGATGTAGAGTATGTCAGGCGATTGCTTTCGATAAACTGATCCTGAATTGCCCCGGATAGTTTTACTTCAAAAGAGCAGTCAAGCACTCCGGATTCCTCGTTGAGATATTGGTTCATAAAATTGATAACGTCCGTTGCCGCACCATAATCATTTAAAAGATGGTAACTGTTGGCGTTATCGGGTGCGGTGATCTCAAAATCCTCGTAATGATAGGTCTTTTTTTGAGTGATGATTATCTGATCATTGAGAAGCGTGGATGGATCGTGTATTTGGATGTACACGGTGGTGGAAAGAAGTCTTCCGCTGCTGTCGAATTGATTTACGTCGCGGTAACTTTTTATGCATAGCTTATCGTATAAGTGAGAGGGAATTGCCCATGCAACATCATTGTAAATCCCCGTTAACCGGTCGGGTGTGGCAGCATCCTGTGTCATGATATATACCCCGTTTGACATCTGGGGGCATTTTATATAGACGAAGAAGCTTTGATTGATCGGTACGCTGTAAAGGGAGAGATAAGAATAAAATTCATTTGTGTCCGACATTTTTACGCGAATATTTCCTTGGTCTGAAGAAATATACATAAAATTATCCGTGTGGGTAAAGCTCTCGGCATATCCTGCAATGTCGTTACGAGTTTCCTTTTTGAAATATTTAATGTTACTTTCGTCACTTGTGTCGTAATAATCTTCAAACTGAACAACATATACATCGGTTTGGGAGCCATCCGAGATTCTTACTGATATATCATAGCTGGCGTGCTGTTTGTAGGGATCGAAATATTTGTTGCTTTGTGTTGTCAAATATTCTGCCCTCTGGTCCTCTGACATAAATATCGTCGTGTCAATCTGACAAGAGCAGAGTGAGGACAGCAATGCAAATAATAGGAAAATTATTATTGTATTCTTTAAAATTGCAACTGTTGTTTTCACAATGACGCCTCCCGTTGTCCGGCTTGATATAGTAATTATATATTATTTAGTCAAATAAGTCAATCTTTTTTTGCGCAAGGTGTGTTGTTTTGAATATTTTGAAAAAAATTTGCAATTTTTTATCAAAACTCTTGCAAAATCGCAATACTTGTGATATAATAAGTCCATTAAATTAAGAGCAGATTTGCAAAATCGTGAAATTTAATTTTTGAAAGTTGCAAATTTTACAGATCCGCCCAATTTACATAACGAAAGGAATACATATTATGTCCAACTACGTAAAGAACGTTCTTGCGGATCTTATCGCAAAGAACGCCGGTGAGTCTGAGTTTCATCAGGCTGCAACAGAAATCCTTGAATCTCTCGAAGTTGTTTTCGAGAAGCACCCCGAGTATGAGGCTGCAGGTCTTCTTGAAAGATTCATTGAGCCCGAGAGAATAATTATGTTCCGTGTGCCTTGGGTAGACGACAACGGTAAGGTTCACGTTAACAAGGGTTACAGAGTTCAGTATAACGGCGCTATTGGCCCTTATAAGGGCGGATTGCGCTTCCATCCGTCGGTCAATCTGTCAATTCTTAAATTTCTCGGTCTTGAGCAGATACTTAAAAACAGCTTGACAGGTCTGCCTATCGGAGGCGGTAAGGGCGGATCGGACTTTGACCCTAAGGGCAAGAGCGACAATGAAATAATGAGATTCTGCCAGTCATTCATGACAGAGCTTTACAGGCACATCGGTCCAGACGTCGACGTTCCAGCAGGCGATATCGGAGTGGGCGGCAGAGAGGTTGCGTATATGTACGGTCAGTACAAGAGAATACGTGGCGCGTACGAGAACGGTGTGCTTACGGGCAAGGGTCTTTCTTTTGGTGGAAGCCTTATACGTCCTGAGGCTACCGGCTTTGGAGCTACCTATTTTGCCGAGAGGATTCTTGAATGCAAGAGCGACACACTTAAAGGCAAAACTGTCGCTATTTCGGGATATGGCAACGTTGCTTGGGGAGCGGCAAAGAAGATGACCGAGCTTGGCGCAAAGGTAGTCACGATCTCGGGCTCTCAAGGATATGTTTACTGTGAAAACGGTCTTACCGCAGAAATGATTGCGTATATGCCCATCGTCCGTGCATCCAAGACGATGAAGATTGCAGATTTTGCAAAAAAATTCGATCTTCCTTTCTTTGCTGGCGAAAAGCCTTGGGGCGTAAAGGTGGATATCGCAATGCCTTGCGCTACTCAGAACGAGATATTGCTCGACGATGCAAGGAAACTTGCCGCTAACGGCGTAATGCTTGTTGTTGAGGGCGCTAATATGCCTACCTCCAATGATGGTGTTAAGTATTTGCAGGAAAGCGGAGTTGTCGTGGCTCCCGCAAAGGCAGCTAATGCGGGTGGCGTTGCGGTTTCCGCACTTGAAATGTCCCAGAACAGCATGAGACTTGCCTGGACTCGTGAAGAGGTTGACGCTAAGCTTAAAGCTATTATGCGCAACATTCACGATAACGCAGCAGCGGCGGCAGAGGAGTATGGCTACGGCTATGACCTCGTGAAGGGCGCGAATATCGCGGGCTTTAAGAAGGTTGCCGAGGCTATGATGGCTCAGGGTATAGTTTAATTTTGGATAAATGCAGGGAGGGGAGGAAAACCTTTTTGAAAAAAGGGTTTTCCTCCCCTCCCTGCACCCTCCCCACCTTTCCAAAAACTTTCAGAAAAGGTTGACGGATAAAGTTTGTTTTAAGTGTAACGTCACACGGTGTTAGCCGCACCGCAGGTGTCCTTTTTTAATAAAGACGTTATTTTTGTATCGAAAAGTGCAATTTTTGTTTCGGTTTGTGGCTTTACAGAACGAAAAAAGGGTGTTATAATTGGTTTGTAAAATAATGGATAAATTTTCGGAGGGGATATGGGATATTTGTTTTTGAGTCTTGCTTTGGCGGCGGGAATAACAAAGGGTTATTGCGGTAAAAAGACCAGCTACGCCATTGTATCCAATTCCGACTCGATGATAATGAATCTGTTGAGAATGCTGATATGTGTGCTGGTGGGTCTTATTCTCACGGTTGCGCAGGACGGTTTTTTTGCATTGAAGCCTGACGCCTTCGCGATATTTGCCGCCGCCCTGTCAGGAATCGCGTCTGCAGCTTTTGTCGTTAGCTGGTTGCTGTCGATTAGGACCGGCGCGTATATGATGGTAGAGGTCTTTCTCCTTTTGGGCGTTATCGTTACTGTGGTGCTTTGCCGAATATTTTTTGGAGAGGCTATCGGTGCGTGGCAGATCGTGGGAATGGTGATACTTGTTGCGGCGGTCTACATTATGACTGCCTACAATTCCTCTGTAAAGGGAAGGATGAGTATTAGTGCCTTGGTGCTTTTGATGATCTGCGGACTTTCTTACGGAATTTCAGATTTTTCTCAAAAGCTCTTTACTAATAATAGACCAAACGGAAGCGTTGCGGCATTTAATCTGTACACATATGTTTTTGCGGCACTGGCTCTCGTTGCGGCTTATTTTATCTTTCGCAAGGTCGACAAGCGCTCGGGTACGCAGGTGCGCAGTCCATTGGCTGTAATCAAGCCTATCTGGTATTTCGTGCTTATTATGGCGGCTTGCCTTTTTGCAAACTCTTTCTTTAAGACCGAGGCTGCGGTCTATCTTGAAGCCGTTCAGCTCTATCCCCTAAATCAGGGATGTGCCGTGGTGCTGTCTCTTCTGATGTCGGTGTTTGTTTTCAAGGAAAAGATCAATGCAAAGTGCATTATAGGTATCTGCCTCTCGTTTGTGGCACTGCTTATGATAAATTTGCTTAAATAACAAAAAAATCGCAGATGAGATCATCTGCGATTTTTATTATAAAGTTATCAACCGAAAAGCTTTTCGGAATAAACGCCGTCTGCGATGAGCTTCTTGAAGGACTCGATAACGTAGTCCTTATCTTCCTTGTAAGTAACTCCGAACCACTTGTCGGTGGTCTTGAGAACCTTAACGGTTGCACTTCCGTCGTGGAGCATGCCGCCGATAACCGTGGGAAGAAGATACTCGGACTTCATCTCCTTTGCGTTGCCTGCCGCGAGGAAGTCGATAAAGCCCTGCTCAAGTCTGTCGATGAATGCGGGAGTGAACGCCCACATATTCATGGAAACGAGGGAGTTAACGTCGATGGGGCGCTTTGCTCCGTCCTTTTCCTCAACATATGCGCCGCCGTTGCCGTCCTTGTAGATGTTAGAGGTCTCAACGATGGTTGCAAGGTCGCCGTTGCCGTCAACGGTGCAAACGCCACGGGTGACGCTTCCGTTGTCGGAGAGGGTATTGCCGAGGATAAAGCCGGGCATTGCGATGTCAAGCACGTCGGTCTTGCTTGTGTCCATCTTATTTACGATATAGTCGTGCATCTTAACGTATGCATCCTTGCCGTAGTAGTCGTCTGCATTGATAACGAGAGCGGGGGTATCTACGATGCCCTTGCAAGCGAGGACTGCGTGGCCTGTACCCCAGGGCTTGGTTCTGCCCTCGGGATTCTTGAATCCGCCGGGGAGATTTTCAACCTCCTGGAAAGCGTAAGAGCAGGGGCAGATCTTTTCGATTCTGTTGCCGATGATCTCTCTGAAATCAGCCTCGAGATCCTTGCGGATGATAAAGCAGACCTTGTTAAAGCCTGCCTCGAGAGCATCGTGGATAGAGTAGTCCATAATGATCTCGCCGGAGGGGCCAACGGGAGCTAACTGCTTGATGCCGCCGCCGAAGCGAGAGCCGATACCTGCAGCCATTATAATAAGAGTAGTTTCCATATTTTTTGCCTTTCTTTATAAGTTTTCGTCAATAAATATTGTACCACAATAGCCATGCCTCAGTCAATACGATTTGCCAAACTTCGTAGATTTTGGAGTGAAAAATCCATATAAGCATTAATCAATGGCCAAGCTTTCAAGCTTTGATGGAGCGGTCATTATCCCATTGTTTCGGGGAGCTTTTTGCCGCCGAGGATATGGAAATGAAGGTGCTTTACCGACTGACATCCGTCCTCGCCGATATTGGTGATTACTCGATAGCCGTTTCCAAGACCGCACGCCTTTGCTACTGCGGGGATCGCTTCGAATACTGCTTTTACCCAGTCGGAGTTCTCAGCACTGATCGCGTCGGCAGACTCGATATGGCACTTGGGAACAACAAGCACATGAACGGGAGCCTGGGGGGCGATATCCTTGAATGCGAATACCTTTTCGTCCTCGTAGACCTTCTGGGAGGGAATTTCTCCCGCGATTATTTTACAAAACAAGCAAGACATTTTTATTCTCCTTTTTTGTTTAAAATTCTTTACAAAGCCGCCAAATTTTGCTATAATGATAGAAAGAGCGGTCTTATAGACTTATTGTAGCATAAAAACCGCCTAATGTCAATGATTTCGGGAGCGAACATGCCAAAAACAAAGGATCTTTGGACTTATCTGCAAAATACAGACAAAAAAATACTGATGTACGGCATGGGTAACGGTGCCGACAAGATACTTGCTATTTGCGAGCGGTATAATGTCGAGGTCTGTGACTTTTTTGCCAGCGACGGCTTTGTCCGCGGGCATCTCTTTCACGGAAAGAGGGTATTGTCATATTCCGAGGCTTGCGAAAAATACGGGCGCGAGAATATGATGGTTCTTCTGTCATTTGCGTCGTCTCTGCCTGATGTCCTTGCCAACGTTTACCGAATTGCCGAAGAGTGCGAGCTTTACGCACCGGACGTGCCTGTCTGCGGCGAGAACCTTTTCTGCTCCGAGTTTTTTGAGAAGAATGAAGATAAAATATCCCGTGTGAGAGATCTGCTTTGCGATGAGGAATCCAAGAGAGTTTACGATAGTGTGATAGATTTCAAGCTTTCGGGCGACGTGAAGCATTTGAAGAGCACCCATTGTGATTTTTCGGAGGTCTACCGCCTGCTTGGAGCGGAAAAATTTGAAAAGATCGCCGACCTCGGCGCATACAACGGCGACACTCTGCGAGAGATCACGCCCTTTGCGCCGAATTTAAAGTCCGCCGTAGCCTTTGAACCCGACAGACGAAATCACAAGAAGCTTTCGGAGTATGCCGATGGTGAGGAAAGATTTAAGATCACCCCAGTAAAGGCCGCGGCTTGGTCAGGAAAAGACGTTTTGCTTTTCGACGGTAGTGGAAACCGAAATTCCACCCTAATTTCGGCAGGAATAGAGGTCAACCGCCCACCCAAGACCGTTGAAGTCGATGCAGAAGCTCTTGACAATATTCTTGGCGGCGAAAGTGTAGATTATATCAAATTCGACATTGAAGGAGCGGAAAAAGAGGCGATAGAGGGTTCTCTTGAAACGATCGAGAAATATCGTCCTGCACTTATGATCTCACTTTATCACAGAAGCGAGGACGTATTTGCGCTGCCTCTTATGATACACGAAAGATTCCCCGACTATAAGTTTTATATCCGCCGCAGGGAATATATTCCTGCTTGGGATATGGTGCTTGTGGCGATCAGCGACAACAAACAAGGATAAAAAAGATAAATTGAGGAGATAGATTATGAAAAAGGTAGCAATAATTACGGGCGCGTCGTCGGGCATGGGACGCGATTTCGTCAGAATGATCGACATGATAGAGGATTGCCGCGAGATATGGGTAATCGCGAGACGCAGAGAAAAGCTTGAGGAGATAAAGAGCGAAAACGGCAAGGTCATTCGCCCCATAGAGCTTGACCTTTCCAAAAACGAGTGCATCAGCGAATACGGAAAAATGCTTGAGAAAGAAAAGGTCGAGGTCGTAGCGCTGGTCAATGCCGCAGGCTTTGGAAAGTTCGGCAATTTTGAGGACATTCCTCTTGAGGAGCAGATGAATATGATCGACCTCAACTGCAAGGCGCTTATGGCGGTGACATACCTCACCCTGCCCTATATGCCCGAGGGAAGCCACGTTTATCAGCTTGGCTCGCAGTCATCGTTCCAGCCTGTGCCTTATCTTACTACGTACGGCGCGACCAAAGCGTTTGTGGTGTCATTTACTCGTGCGCTCAACAGGGAGCTTGAGAAGAGGAATATCAAAATGATTGCGGTGTGTCCCGGTTGGGTCAAGACCGAGTTTTTCGACAGAGCGGTGCACGACGACACGATTACCTATTACAGCAAGTTCTATGAATCCAAGGACGTCGTAAACAAGGCGGTCAAGGATATGTATAGAGGTAAGGACGTGTCGGTTCTCGGCGGTCTTATTAATTGGCAGAGATTCTTGGCAAAGATCCTGCCTCACAAGATGGTTATGAATATCTGGTGTAATCAGCAGAACAAATGATAGATGGAGAGATGCAAGGAACGCGTGCCTCCGGCGGGTCGCTTTTTGGGAAAAAGCTCCGCAAAAACTTTCCCGAATTTTTTGGGTCCTTTTAGGGTGTCGGAGGATTTTTCACTTCGCTTCGCTCGTTAAAAAAATCCCTCACTGTCGTTTTTGTATTGGTAAGGTATTGAACCCTCCAAATATTATCTAACTTTAACTTAAAGTTACTTTAATTTTAGTTTAACTTTATCGGCTGGGTTCTAAACTGTTGCAACACGGAATGGGCGAGCAGGCTGAAATTTTGTGTGCAAAATTTCAGCGTCACTCCACGGCGGCTAGAACCCTCTTTTTCGGGAAGCTTTTTGGCTCCACCTTTTTCTCGAAAAAGGTGGGACGCATCCCCCGCATCCCCCAACAAATCAAAATTTGAAATCAGATCAATTCATATTGTTTGAGCAATTTTTGCAGTTTAATTCTATTTTCCTCCCCTATTTCACACATCGGCAATCGCATTTCGGGGGAGCAGAGCCCCATCATTTCTGCGGCGGCTTTGACCGGAATGGGGTTGACCTCGCAGAACATCATTTTCATTAGTTTTAAATATTTTTCGTGTAGACGGCGGCATCCGAGGGTGTCGCCGTCAAACCATTGGCGGCAAAGGGAAACCATCTCTTGCGGTATAATATTCGACACCACCGAAATGACCCCCGATCCGCCGAGGGCGAGGATGGGGAGAGTTTGATCATCATTTCCCGAATAGACGTCAAAATCGTCGCCGCATTCGGCAATCAACTCGGCAACGGCGCTGATATTTCCCGACGCCTCCTTGACGGCAACTATGTTTTCGTGCTTCGATAGTTCTCGGTAGACGGGAAGCGTGATATTACAAGAGGTGCGGGTCGGAACGTTGTATAAAATTATCGGGGTCTTTGATGCATCGGCAATCATTTTGAAGCTTTTGATAAGCCCCCTCTCGGTCGCCTTGTTGTAATATGGGGTCACCACCAAAAGTCCGTCGTAGCCGAGCTCCGCGGCAAATTTTGACATCTCCACAGCGTGGGCGGTGTCGTTGGACCCAGTGCCTGCTATCATGGGCACTCTGCCACCGGCTTTCGCCAAGGCGTATTCAAGCACTTGATGATGCTCGCGGTCGGCAAGGGTCGCGCTCTCGCCCGTGGTGCCGCAGATCACAAGGGCGTTTATGCCGCCGTCGATCTGAAAATCAATAAGCTCTCCGAGAGCTATGTAGTCGACCTCTCCGTTTTTGAACGGAGTGATAAGAGCCGTCCCCGTACCTATGAATATAGAATTCTTGTTTTTGGACATAAATACCTCTCCTTTAGGGCTAAAAATGAAAATTTGCTATTGCAAATAAGAGCTTTGTGTAGTATAATTAATATGAATAACTGTTTATTAAAATATATGCCTTTTGCGACGAATGCGTCACGAAAAGGCGTTTGATGGAGAAAAAATGGACGAAAAAAAGGTTATTATAAACGAAAAAGCTCCCACAAATCTTATGACGGCGGATTTTGATTATTATCTCCCCGAGTCTCTTATTGCACAGCACCCGATGGAAAAGCGCGACCACTCGCGCCTTATGGTGCTTGACCGAGAGGCAGGAAGCATCGATCACAAGCATTTTTACGATATTCTTGATTACATAAATCCCGAGGACGTTCTCGTTATAAACGATTCAAAGGTTATTCCTGCGCGAATCTATGGTCACGTTGAGGGCAGAGAAGAGGCACTGACCGAGCTGCTGCTGCTTCGTCAAGGTGAGCTGGACACTTGGGAATGTCTTGTGAAGCCCGGTAAACGCGCAAGAGTTGGAATGCGTCAGGTCTTCGGAGGCGGCGCGCTGGTTGGCGAGGTCGTAGAGATATGCGAGGAGGGCAACCGCCTTATTCGTTTTGAATACGACAGAGAAAAGTACGAAAATATTTACAATGTGCTTCACGAGATAGGCCTTATGCCCCTGCCTCCGTATATTACCGAGCAGCTCACCGACAAGAGCAGATACCAAACCGTATACGCGCGTGAGAATGGTTCGGCGGCGGCGCCTACGGCAGGGCTTCACTTTACCGAGGAGATTTTGCAAAAGCTTCGCAACAAGGGCGTTGCCATCGCTCCCGTTATGCTCCACGTCGGACTTGGCACATTCCGTCCCGTAAAGGCAGACAGACTTGACGAGCACGTTATGCACACCGAGTTTTTCTCGGTTTCACGCGAGAGCGCAGACCTTATCAACTCTCGCCGCGCGGCGGGCGGTCGCGTTATCTGCGTCGGTACTACCTCTTGCCGCACGCTTGAGAGTGCGTCCGATGAAAACGGAGTCGTTCACGCTATGAGCGCAGACACGGGAATCTTTATCTATCCTGGCTACAAGTTCAAGGCGGTGGATGCGCTCATCACCAATTTCCACCTGCCCCAAAGCACGCTTATTATGCTTGTTTCCGCTCTTTACGACAAGGAAAAGGTGATGGAGGCGTATAAAACGGCAGTTGAAGAAAAGTACAGATTTTTCTCGTTCGGAGATGCGATGTTTATCTTACCATAGATTTTATAAGACAAAGAAAAAAGCCGCAAGCCCTTGAAAATAAAGGGGTTTGCGACTTTTTGTATTTTTACTCATCGTACAAAAATCTGTGCTCAATTCCGTTTTTGAACCGAATTGACAGGATTTTGCCATCGTAAATTACAATTTTTTTGATGATAGAACCCAAGAAGTTCTTGACGATTTGAGCATCGGTTTTTTTGATGGTTGACTGGAAGTTTACGAACCGTTTATTCTGCAAATCGTTGCTCATTATGAACCAAGATGCTTTCTCGATAAACTCCGCATCGGACATCGAAAATGAGGAGTTGTGGTGTGCATCGATTTCGTTCAACCGAGAGTCGATACGTTCAACATCATCTGTCAGCTCTTTCTTTTTGAGGATGTACTCTCTTTCCGAGATGGCTTCCTCATCGTATAGGTACAATGACTCAAGACGAGCAAGTGCTCGTTCTTTTTTTCGCTTCTCTGCGGCAAGTATATCACGCTCGTTCGATTGAATGTCTGTTGATGCTTCCTTATAAGAGGAGAACAAAACGTTCTCATATTTGCCTGACCGTAGCATCTCATACATATCTTCTAAGCCTACACGCTCAATGCCTGTTACAGACGAAAATTCGGCACCACGAAGAAGTTTCTTCTCAAACATATCTATGGTAGTGGTCTTTCCAAAGTTATTCTGTGCCTTGATGATATTCGAGATGTAGTTCAGGACGAAAGGACCAACCACGATGTCGGAGACGTACTTGTTCGTGCAATCTCCGGTTCGCCTCTTGTTCGAGCATAGATATATGGAAGGGCGGTATCCGTCTTTCCTTGCTCTATCGAGTGTCGCTTGCATCTGCTTTGCACAACAGCCACACTCAAGCAGACCTGCGAAAATATGGGTGTTCTTGCGAACATAGGTCTTTGCAGAGTCTTTGTTGCTTCTCCTGTTCTGCACGAGAAGCTCCTGAACTCTGTCATACTGGTTCTTGTCTACAATGGCAGGATGGTGGTCATCGACGAAAATCCATTCGCTTTCCTTTTTCTTTTTGGTGCGAACCACCGTTCCGAGTGTTTCGAAGTCGGAGGCCAAGCG
>JAZUAS010000098.1:0-4845 GCA_045638125.1 Eubacteriales bacterium
GGAATACTCGTCTGCCGTTGATGTCATCCCTTGCAAGTACACTTATGAGGAGACCGACAAGGATATTCCCAAGCATCCCGAAATGGAGGAGGTAGACGATGGATAATGACGAGATGATCAAAGCGATAACCGAAAACACGCAAAGATCAAAGTCGAACAGCCATCGTATAGACGAGCTTTCGGAAAGCGTAGTAGCACTGAACAAGATGGCAACGGCGCTGGAGGTGCTTGCCACCAAGCAGAACGTAATGGCGGATACAGTACACACTATCAATGAAAAGGTGTCTGCGCTTGAGTCGAGACCGATAAATCGAATCTACTCGATAATCGGATACGTTATCGCCGCGCTTATTTCCGCTTCGGTGGGAGCTTGGCTCGGCTTTTCGGCATAATCGCTTTTGTTAAAGGATATTTTTCACGTTCGGGAAAATATCTATTCAAATAGGACGGCAAGCATCTACCGTATGCTTGCCGTCCTTTCGTAATTTGAGGCTGAATTTTAGACTGTTAAAATTTTTTGTCATCGGTAGCGGGGTTGTCGATAAGCTGACCGTCCTTTGTGAAGCGCGAGCCGTGGCAGGGGCAATCCCAAGTATGCTCGGCGCGATTGTATTTGAGGGCGCAACCGAGATGAGGACATCGGGGTGCGGTGGGGGTGAGAAGTCCTACTGCCGAGTCAAAGGCGTTGACGGCAAGCTGTGGTCGCAGAAGTGTTCGGGAGGGATCGAACAATTTGGCGTATGGGTTGGCTTTCCCTCTAACAAGATCGCAGAGAAGGTTTGCGGCGACCCAGGCGTTTGTCATGCCCCATTTGTTAAATCCGGTTGCCACGAAAACATCGGGTGTGGATTTGGCGTATTGTCCGATATAGGGAACTCCGTCAAGCGTCATGCAATCCTGCGTTGCCCATTTACAACTTGCCTCGGCTTTTTTGTAATGCCTTTTTGCAAATTCTTCAAGCTCCTGCCAGCATCCGCCGTTCTTACCCGTGCGGTGTCCGCCACCGCCGAGGAGCAGAAGATCGCCATAGCTACGGAATGAAAGCCCAGTGCCAGATTCGTCTATATACATTCCTTTTACGGAGGGTGCGCCTTTAAGCGCTATGACGTAAGAACGGTGCTGATATAGCTTTAAGGAATAGAGCCCGTGCTTGTTCAGCATAGGGAAGTGTGTGGCGATTATCAGCTTTTTGAATGAAATCGCAGACCTGTTGGCAATTGCCATATTGGGTATCAGCTCGGTGACCTTGGTGTGTTCGTAAATGGGGAGATCCTTTGCGATCTCGTATAAAAATTTCAAGGGGTGAAACTGTGCTTGATCTCTCACTCGTACCGCTCCCGCAACCGAAAAGGGAAGCTCGGAAGCCGATGAAAACTCTGCTTTAACACCAAGACTCAAAAGAGCGGCAACCTCTTTTTCGATTTTTTTTGCATCGTCCAGGGAATAAACGTAGTTGTCGCGCTTTTCAAAATCGCAGTCAATGTCCTTGCACAGCAGGGCATATTCTCGAATCGCCCTCGCCTGAGCCTCGGCATATAACCGTGCCCCATCTTCACCAAAGCGTTTTATCATTTTATCGTATATGAGTCCGTGACCGAGCGTGATTTTTGCCGTGGTATTTTTTGTAATGCCGCCGCAGATCTCGTCAGCCTCTACGAGCATACAATCCACCCCTGCATTTTTGAGTTTATAGGCAGATAAAATTCCCGCAATTCCGCCGCCGATGATCAAAACGTCGGTCTTTTTATTGCCGTCAAGTGCATCAAAATGCGGCTTTTGCGATGCTTTTAACCATATTGATTCCATATCCGTCCTCCCGATTTAATGATATTAGTTTGGACGGATTTTTTAAAAAATATGCCCCTAATGATAAATCATTAGGGGCAATTTTTAAATAAACGGTATCTTATTTGTCAAAGCTGGGGTTAATGGCGTAGAAATTCTTGGAATTCAAGCCGTCCTGGGCAAGACGAATGGCGTCTCCAAATCTTTGATAATGCACAAGCTCGCGTTCGCGGAGGAATTTAAGGGGCTCGCGCACGTCGGGGTCATCCATCATTCTGATGAGATTGTCGTAGGTTACTCGCGCCTTTTGCTCTGCGGCGAGGTCTTCATTGAGGTCTGCGAGGACGTCGCCCTTGACACCGATATATTTCATGTCAGTGGGTACACCTGCGGCGCTGGCGGGATAGACGCCCGTGGTATGGTCCGTGAAATACTGCGCCATGGGCGACTTTTCTATCTCCTCTGCCGAGAGATTACGGGTCAGCTGATAAAGGATACTGCCGACCATTTCAAGGTGTGCTAATTCTTCAGTGCCAACGTCTGTGAGTATGCCGGCAATCTTGCGGTCGGGCATCGAAAAACGCTGATTGAGATAACGCATAGAAGCGGCAAGCTCTCCGTCGGGGCCTCCAAGCTGGCTGACTATCACTGACGCTGCTCGAGGATTGGGGTTTTTGATCTTAACGGGGAATTGTAATTTTTTCTCGTATATCCACATAATGTTCTCCAAAAAGTAGTTAGTTTTGGCGAAAAGATCTTCGCCGTATTTTTTTACGGGAAATTTTTGCGCTTGATCGCTTATTTATGCCATTTCCCAAGGCCAGGGTGTTGACGTCCATTTCCACTCGTCTCGGCTTTCGTTGCCAAAGGCGGTGATGGGACCGTACTCAGCCTCATATTCAGCTTGAAGCTTTTTTTGCATTTCCAAAAGCGAGTGATAGTGATTCAGTGCCTTACGGCAATTCGGGTAAGCGTCAAGATAGAGGATCGTGTCATAGAGAGCAAAATTTACGGCTTGAAGCTTGCGCGCAAGAGCGACGCCGTTGACGCTGCAACCACATCCGCCACTGCGGCACTTAGAGTTCATATTCATCATTATCTGCATCCTCCTTTTCCTGTTTTGCCGCCCTCAAAGGGAAGATCAAGTTCGGCAAACATTGTTCCTCTTTCAAGTGCCACGTCGGGGTCATACAGCTCGCGGAATTCCTGGAGAGGCGAGTATACCATGGCGAGGGGATAGGATTTAAGACCCCAGCCGGAGTTGCCGTTTCCGCATCCGTTGTTGCAGCCGTTCATATCGTTGCCGTTTTCGTTACGGAAAAGTGACCTGCCTTGTGCACAGTTATCATAATTGTCTTGGACCAGGGTGCCGTCGCAAAGGCGTCTTCCTTGTCTTTCGTCAATACGCGGAATATCAAGGGTTTCGGGTTCTGCCTTGGCGAAGGTGGGGCAGGAGCGTCCTACGAGCGTCCTTGGGGGAAGATCGCGACGCGAATTTGAAGAATAAAGTGGGTTTTTGTCATTGTACATTTGAAAAACTCCGATCATGAAAAAAGTTTTTGACGACCCGACAGTGTCGGGTCTATCATTAAAAGTCTATGCAGTTCTACGCATTTTGTTACTTTAAGTCGGTTTGTGTCGTAAGGTTCACAATTTAGCATGCTAAAATTTTGTTGAAATTGCCTATTACTTTTTTGAAAAAAATGTGGTAAAATAGTATTATAACAATATTAGGCTTTCGCCTTGGAAGGGAAGTGACCTTATGTTTGCTATCGGAGATAAAATAGTCTATGGCTATGATGGTGTTTTTGTCGTGTCTGAATACACCCAATCACCTATTGATAAGAATGACGAGCGCGTGTTTTACGTATTGCGCCCGGCGTTTGGTGTGGGAAGCAACATGATAGTCACGCCGTCCGAGGGTGGACTGACGCCGATACGCGCGGTGATGACCGCCGAGGAAGCATCCGAGCTGATAGCAAGGATAGGAGAGATATCCGAGGTCGAGGTCGATAGGGAGCGTAACAGGCGCGAAACATATCGAGAAGTAATGAGCCGATGCAGAGCAGAGGATTTTGTAAGTATAATTAAAACGGTAAGAAGACGCAGACGCGAATTTTTAGCTCAAAAGCGTCGCCTTTCCGAAACAGATACAGATTTCGAGAGCAGAGCAAGGCATTGTCTTTTCTGCGAGCTGGCGGTAGCGATGAACACGACGGTTGCAGAGGCAGAGCAATCTGTCTTGGCTAAGCTGGCAACGGTCTGATAATAATAAAATGCCCATCTCGTTTTGAGATGGGCATTTTGCCTTATTTAATTTGCTTGACTGTATTTCTGCTTAACTGCACTTATCTGCTGGGGCTGTGCGCTCTCTGCGGGATACCAGCCCTTTTGGCTCATTTTTGCGTAGACCTGATTTTGCAGGGCAATAGTGTCGTTCAGTGCTTGGGTAAAAGCGGAATGGACGGCGGTGGAGAAGGACTCCACTGCTCCATGCATAACGAGATCACATTCTCCTTTTAAGTTAAGAAGCAAATTTTCCATTATTTCCTTGTCGTTCACGGTTAAAGTTCCTTTCTTGGTTAGTTGAGAAGACCGTAAAAACGGTTGAAGCATTCAGCGTGCTTCTGTGCTACGGATGAGATGAGATTTTTGAGGTCGGGATCGGTGACCGAGCTTGCGCTATCGGTACAAAGGGTTTTGATCTGATTGTAGTGACCGAGCGCATCCTCGATGTAAAGCAGTTCTTTTGGTGACATTGATTTTTCCTCTCTTTGCTTAAATTTGTGTTGCAAACATATTTTTTCGCCAAATGCTTCGACTTTATACGGGTACGCAAAAAAAGCCTTCGAAATTTTCCAAAAAAGACTTGACTAACGAACAGATTTGTGATATAATAACGCTTGTTCAATTGAATATGCCGGTGTGATGGAATTGGCAGACGTGCTGGACTCAAAATCCAGTGGTAGCGATACCGTATCGGTTCGACCCCGATCACCGGCACCAAAAAAGCAGGTAGGCACTTGTGCCTACCTGCTTTTTTCGCGCCGACGATCAATG
>JAZUAS010000099.1:0-3572 GCA_045638125.1 Eubacteriales bacterium
TGACCTCCATAAGCAGACGGTCGACCCCGTCGGCGACCTCGTCGTGCTTTGCCGATATTGCCACGGAGATCCGTCTTACCTGCTCGTATTCCGCGCGATAGGATTCGAGAGCGTCAAATCCCGCCTTCATATAAAGACGCACACCGCCCTTGTATTTTTCGGCACGAAGTATCTTGACAAGTCCGATCTCGCCCGTATTTTTAACGTGCGGCGCACAGCAGGCGCAGATATCCACGCCCTCGATCTCCACAATACGGACGTTTTCAGTAAGATCAAGCTTGCTTCTGTATTCCATTTTCGCAAGCTCGGCAGGAGCAGGATAATATCCCTTTACCGCGTGACATTCAAAAACGGCTTTGTTTGCCAGCGTCTCTATAAGGTCAAGCTGAGATTTGTCAAGTTCGCCGTCAAAATCCGCGGTCATTTCGTCGCGGCTCAAGTGAAAACCGACGTTACGAAGCCCGAAATTTTTGTGTATAAGCCCCGATACGATATGCTCCGCGGTGTGGTTCTGCATTTTGCGAAACCGCTCCGGGGCGTCGATCTCACCGCTCACAGAAGCTCCCACCGTCAAGGGCTTGTCCGATATATGATATATAATTCCCTCTTTTTCGTAAACGTGACTGATGCTTGCCTCTCCAAGTGTTCCCGTATCGCAGGATTGCCCTCCCTCCTCGGGGAAAAAGAGCGTTTTATCCAACACAATCTCATATTCTCCGCCATCGAGACACTTGCAAGAGGTCACCTCAGCCTCAAAGCTTCGCTCTGCCGAGTCAAGATCAAAAAGTCTTACCGTTTTCTCCATGTATAAAAAGCCTTTCGAAATCCAATAAATTCGTTTATTTTTCACCCATCAGCGTATGACCGCACGAGCGGCAGACTATAAGGTCGCCCAACATTTCGGGAAGCATTTCCCCGTCCTTCATCTTGCCCTCCTTATAGTAGGTTCGCACACCGCAGACCGAGCAAATGTGCGCTCCCTCGGCTTCGGATTCAAGACAAAGCGGGTAGTTGAGGCCTCTATGCTTCAGAAGCGTGCATCCCTCTTTATAATATCCATCGTATCCGTCTTCAAAAAGCATGACTTTAGTTCTGCGGCGACGCCCCTTTGCGTCAACAACGGTAAATTTCACGTATGTATGATCGTCAACCGAAAATCCCGCCTGCCTGTTAAGTCCTCGGTCAAAGTCACGTTTGAAGGTCATTGAAACGATCCTGCCCTTAAAGCTTCTGTCGCTTACAAATCGGTTCATGCAGAATATAAACCATCCGCTGACCAATACCGCTCCCACAAACACGGGATAGACCCACCAGCTAAGCGGAACAAGATTCTCATGTCTGCCCTCAAGGAAAAACCAAAAGGCAGCAGCCATAAACGCTATATACGCAACATAGCCGAGAATATATTTTAAATTTTTCCAAATAGCATATCTGCGAAGATCTCTGTTCGCCTTGGGAATTTTACATTTATGCATTATCAAACCTCAAAAACAGTTTTGTCATAATAATTATACTCCAAAAGCGGCAATTAGTCAATATTTTTATGTAAGAAAAGAGAATGCTACCGCTCTCGCGGTAGCATTCAAATATATTTAGTAGTTTAAACTTCAATTATTCCTCGAATGCACAAGCATCCTCTGCAATCTCCTCACAGCAGTTTTCCTTCTTCTTCTTTGAGGGGAACTTGTTCTTGACCTTCATAACAAGAACCTTTCCGCGTCTCTCTCCATCCTTGTTCTTGGTGGAAAGAATAATAGCCGCAGCAGCTATAGCCGCTACAAGAGCAGCGCCTACGCTTACAAGAACAATGGTAAGAACCTTCTTGTTCTCCTCTCTTTCTGCTACTGCTGCCTCTACTGCCTCTTCGGCGATCTTCTTAACCAATACTGCATTTTCAGCTACGTCGTAAATCATTTGTTTGCCTCCATATATAATTTGTTATTTTTAATGCTCTCACATAAATTTCATTAGTTTTTCAAGCTGTGAATGGGTGCGGGGATACGTCCGCCGCGGTTAATAAACTTGGCGGGAGAATATCTGTTTACCTCCATAATAGGTGCGCGACCGAGAAGTCCTCCGTAGTCAATAGAGTCGCCAACGCCCTTGCCGTATGCAGGAATCACGCGGACCGCGGTAGTCTTGGTGTTGACTACACCGATAGCGATCTCGTCGGCAATAATGCCGCAGATGACCGATTCATCGATGTCGCCGGGAATAGCGATCATATCAAGACCGACGGAGCAGACCGCCGTCATAGCCTCGAGCTTTTCAAGTGTGAGCGCGCCTCTCTCGACCGCCGCTATCATGCCTGCATCCTCACTTACGGGGATAAATGCGCCCGAAAGTCCGCCAACGTGGCTGCTTGCCATAACGCCGCCCTTTTTCACTGCATCGTTCAGCATAGCCAGAGTCGCCGTCGTTCCGTGCGCTCCACAAGACTCAAGACCCATATTTTCAAGGATATGAGCAACAGAGTCGCCAATGGCGGGAGTAGGTGCCAGTGAAAGGTCAACGATACCAAATGGAGTGCCCAGCTCACGAGCCGCCTCGCTTGCTACAAGCTGACCCACACGGGTGATCTTGAATGCGGTTTTCTTTATAACGTCTGCAAGCTCGCTGAGGTCGCAGTCGCCTGCTCTCTGAATTGCCGAGCTTACAACACCGGGGCCGGATACGCCAACGTTTATAACGTTTTCAGGCTCACCGATACCGTGGAATGCACCTGCCATAAAGGGGTTATCCTCAGGTACGTTTGCAAACACGACCAGCTTTGCACAACCTATACTGTCTCTGTCCTTCGTAAGGTATGCCGCTCTCTTTATCGTGCTACCCATAAGCTTAATTGCATCCATATTGATGCCCGCCTTGGTGGACGCCACGTTTACCGACGAGCAAACGAAATCGGTCTCGGCGAGCGCCTCGGGAATCACCGAGATCATGTTCTCAGCTCCCTTGGTCATTCCCTTCTGCACCAGCGCAGAAAATCCGCCAATAAAATTGATGCCGAGCGTCTTTGCCGCTCTGTCAAGGGTCTGCGCGATCTTAAAATATCCCTCGGGGGAAGAGGCTCCACCCACGAGAGAAACGGGGGTTACCGAAACTCGCTTATTTACGATCGGGATACCGTATTTTTTCTCGATATTCTGACCTGTCACCACCAGCTTTTCAGCCGATCTCGTGATTTTGTCGTAGATCTTCTCGCAAAGTCTATCTTCGTCCTCGCTGACGCAGTCGTAAAGCGAGATACCCATAGTAATCGTACGGATATCGAGATTTTCCTCGCGTATCATATTTATAGTTTCAAGAATGTCCTTCGTATTAACCATTTCAGTCTCCGATCAGATGTGGTGCATCGTGTTGAAAATATCCTCGTGCATTACCTGCACAGAAAGTCCCTTATCCTTACCAACCTCGCTCATTAAATCAACGAAATCCGAAAAAGGAATTGACAGCTTATCAATATCTGCAAGCATGATCATCGCAAAATATTCGGAAAGCACGCTCTGAGAAATATCAACTATATTAGCATCGTACTTTGCGCACTCGTTTGCAACGTTTGCGATAATACCTAC
>JAZUAS010000100.1:0-19288 GCA_045638125.1 Eubacteriales bacterium
AGAAACAAGCACCATTTTGAGTATTGGGTCGATCTCAACATCTCTACCAAACGTTACGAGCCTGTGGCTATGCCGCTAAACTACCTTACCGAAATGTTCTGCGACCGAGTTGCGGCTTGTAAAATATATAAGGGCAAGGATTACACCGATTCTGCAGCGCTGGAATATTTTTTGCGTGGAAACGCACGTGCTAAAATGCACGCAGAAACCGCCGACATGCTTGAAGAATGGCTTCGTATGCTTTCCGCGAGGGGAGAAGCGGAGACCTTTGCTCATATCAAAAAGGTCAATAAAGCAAATCGAAAAACTAAATAATTATCATAAAATCACCTCTTACCAAAATATAATCAAGGTAAGAGGTGATTTATATGAAAAATAATGTAATGCTAACAAAATTGGCGGTAATTCTGCTTATGCCGCTTTTGGTATTGTCGAGTCTTGCTCTGCCCGCGCTTGCCGATAGCGTATTGATATCCGAAAACCCCGATGACGCCTATGAGCCGATAAAAGACGTTCTCGGGCTTAATTGCAAGAGCGCGATATTGATGGAGGCTTCTACGGGTAGAGTTCTGTATGAGCAGAACGCAGATGAAGCTCTGCCGCCTGCGTCGGTTACAAAGGTTATGACCCTGCTTCTCGTTATGGAAGCTATTGAGGACGGCAAGATCAAGCTCGACGATATGGTTTCCACCAGTGAGAGAGCGGCGAGTATGGGCGGCTCGCAGATCTACCTTGAAGTCGGTGAGCAGATGAGCGTTGAGGATATGCTCAAGAGCGTTATTATTGCCTCGGCAAACGATGCCGCTTGCGCTCTTGCCGAGTTTGTTGCGGGAAGCGAGACGGCTTTCGTCAAGGCGATGAACGACCGCGCGGCAGAGCTTGGAATGGCAAACACCACATTTGAAAACACCAACGGTCTTGACGATACGGCGAAAAGTCATCTTACCAGTGCTCGTGATATTGCCATTATGTCGGCAGAGCTTATAAAGCACAAGAAGATTCTTGAATATAGCTCGATCTGGATGGACACCGTGCGAAACGGACTTTTCGGACTGACCAATACTAACCGTCTTGTTCGATATTATAACGGTTGCACCGGTCTTAAAACGGGCTCTACCGACAAAGCGGGATTTTGCATCTCCGCTACCGCCCAGCGTGACGGCGTATCCTTGATATGCGTTATTATGGGGGCTGAAACAAGAGATATAAGAAATCAAGCGGCTACCTCGCTTCTTGATTGGGGATTTGCGAATTACGGAGTGTTTGAGCATACTCCTAAGGAGCTTGACCCTATTGGGGTTATGGGCGGAGTCGAAGATCAAGTCGAGCTTAAATATGATCCTTTTTCCTTTGTGACGGAAAAAGCGAACGTAGGGAAAATCAAGTATAAGATCGAGTTGCCCGAGTACGCAAGCGCCCCATTAAAGCAAGGAGATAAGGTTGGCGAGGTCGTCTTTACTCTTGACGGCAAAGAGGTTGGCAGAATACCCATCGTAGCGGCTGCCGACGTGAAAAAAATGAATTTTGCAGATGTGTGGTGGCGAATGCTTGGAAAGTTTCTTCTAAAATAAGAAAAAACCTTTAAAAATCCAAGAAAAACATGAAAATGCTATTGCAAAACGGCAAAAATTGTGATATACTTAAATCTCAAATCATTGTTTATATAAAGAATTGGAGAATAAAATGGCAATCAAGCTTTCAGAAAAATATCTTTCGGGCTTCGTAGCAGAGCACGAGTATAAAAATATTCAGCCTGCGGTCAGCGCGGCACACAAGCTTCTTCGTGAGAAGAGCGGAGCAGGCAGCGACTTTCTCGGTTGGGTAGACCTTCCCGAGAACTACGATAAGGAAGAATTCACTCGCATCAAGGCGGCGGCTACAAAGATCCAGAAGAACTGCGACGTTTTCGTGGTTATCGGTATCGGCGGCTCTTACCTTGGCGCACGCGCGGTTATCGAGTTCCTCAAGTCCACTAACTATAACAATCTTAAGAAGAATACTCCCGATATCTACTTCGCAGGGTGCGACATCAGTGCGGTTTCTCTCGCTGAGATCGTAGAGCTTTGCGAGGGAAGAGACGTTTGCATCAACGTTATTTCCAAGTCGGGTACTACCACCGAGCCTGCGGTTGCTTTCAGAGTATTCCGTGAAATGCTTGAGAAGAAGTACGGCAAGGACGGTGCGCGAGAGAGAATTTTCGTTACCACCGACAAGGCTCGCGGTACTCTCAAGAGCTTCTCCACCGAAGCGGGATATGAGACCTTCGTTGTTCCGGATGACGTTGGAGGACGCTTCTCCGTGCTTACCGCAGTAGGACTTCTTCCCATCGCCGTTGCAGGCTGCGACATCGACGCTCTTATGGCAGGTGCAAATGCCGCTCGCTTAGCATACACCGACGAGGACATTCAGAAGAACGATGCATACAAGTACGCCGCTATCAGAAATATTCTTTACCGCAAGGGTAAGGTTACCGAGATCCTCGTAGGCTACGAGAACTATGCGAAGATGCTCAACGAGTGGTGGAAGCAGCTCTACGGCGAGAGCGAGGGCAAGGACAACAGAGGAATTTTCCCCGCGTCCGTAATCTTCTCCACCGATCTTCACTCTCTCGGTCAGTTTATTCAGGAGGGTAACAGAAACCTCTTTGAAACCGTTATTGCGGTTGAAAACAACGGAATCGAATTCAAGATCCCTCACGATCCCAACAATATCGACGGTCTTAACTTCCTTTCGGGCGTTGACCTTAACACCGTTAAAAAGACCGCTATGCAGGGAACACTTTTGGCTCACGTTGACGGCGGCGTGCCCAACATCCTCATCGAAATGGACGAGAGAAGTGAGTATGATCTCGGCTACATTCTCTACTTCTTTGAGCTTGCTTGCGCTATTTCCGGCTATATGCTCGGAGTTAATCCCTTTGATCAGCCCGGCGTTGAGGCGTATAAGAAGAATATGTTTGCACTGCTTGGTAAGCCCGGATATGAGGCCTTGAGAGCAGAGCTTGAAGAAAAATTAAAATAATTTTGCACAAATTTTCTATTTCTACTTGAAATTATTCGTAAACTATGCTATAATTATGTAAAGAAAATTAAAATCCGCAAGGAAAGTTAAAAATACAGAGCCACAAGGGTGGCAGAAGGAGCACATTATGGTTAAACTTATCATCGGCGTCAAGGGCACAGGCAAGACTAAGGCTCTCATTTCCATGGTAAACGAAGCGGCTGAAAAGTCCAGCGGTAACGTTGTTTGTATCGAAAAGGGAGTAGGTCTCCGTTTTGATATTAAGCCCACCGTTCGTCTTATCAACACTAACGAGTATCTCGTATTTGATGCAGAGGCTCTCTATGGCTTCGTAGCAGGTATTCTTGCAAGCAACCACGACGTTACCGATCTTTTTATAGACGGCGCTCTCAAGATCTCCAACAACGATATCGCAGGCTTCGAGGCATTCGTAAAGGCTGTTGACGAGCTTACAAGCAAGCTCGACGTGAACGTTGTTATGACCTCCTCTATTCCCGCAGAGGAAGCAAGCGACATCGTAAAGAAGTATATCTGATCGAATTTTGATGTATAATATCGCTTTTGTCGTGACGCGTAGCGTTTCTGATAAAGCGTGAGCATTCGGGGTGTAAGCAGATTTTGTTTGCACCCCAATAGTTTTTGCCCCATTGGAGAATTTGTATATGAATGTAAAAATTTTGAAGATCCTTGCAAAGGATGCCCGTTGTTCGATCGAGGACATCGCAACTATGACGGGCCTTGAGCAGGATGAAGTTATAAATGATATAAAAGAGCTTGAAGCCGCGGGGATGATCAAGGGATATAAGGCAGTAATCGACTGGGAAAAGCTGGATAATGCTTACGTCAGTGCGCTTATCGAGCTTAAAGTCATTCCTCAGGAGGAATACGGCTTTGAGAAGATTGCCGAGACGGTGATGAAGTACAAAGAGGTCGAGTCGGTCTATCTTATGTCGGGCTCTTACGACCTTACCGTTATAGTCAAGGGAAAGACCTTTCAGGAGGTCGCCATGTTCGTTGCCAAGGAGCTTGCTACCATGCACGGCGTGACAAGCACCGCAACGCATTTCGTGCTTCGCCGCTATAAGGAGCTTGACGTAGAGCTTGTAGGCGAACTGCAGGACGACAGAGGTGCTTATTCCTTATGATCGACTACGAAAAAATACTGAATCCCACGGTAACTCGCGATATAAAGCCGTCGGGGATCAGAAGATTTTTTGATATTGCCGCAAGCATGGAGGGCGTCATCTCCCTCGGTGTTGGTGAGCCTGATTTCCCGACCCCTTGGCATATCCGTCGCGCGGGAATAAGATCGCTTGAGAACAGTAAGACCAGATATACATCCAATTCGGGACTTATCGAGCTTCGCGAGGAGATATGCAAATATATCGACCGCAGATATAACGTAAGCTACGACCCTAAGACCGAGGTGCTTGTCACCGTCGGAGGAAGTGAGGGAATCGATGGAGCTATCCGCACCCTCGTCGCCCCGGGAGACGAGGTCATTATCCCTCAACCGAGCTTCGTCTGCTACGAGCCTATCGTCCGTCTTGCGGGCGGTGTTCCAGTGATAGTGGAGCTTAAAGCCGAGAACGAATTTCGCTTGACGGCAAAGGAGTTGCGCGAGGCTATAACGAAAAAAACCAAGCTTTTGGTCTTTCCTTTTCCGAGCAATCCTACGGGAGCGATCATGGAGAAGGAGGATCTTGAAGCGATCGCGGAGGTGCTTCGCGGTACGCAGATCTGCGTCCTTTCCGACGAAATATATTCGGAGTTGACATATGGCGGCAAGCGTCACGTGTCTATCGCTTCTATCGACGGAATGCGTGAGAGAACGGTTCTTGTCAACGGTTTTTCAAAATCCTATTCCATGACGGGCTGGAGAATGGGCTATGCCTGTGCTCCTGCTCCTATTATCGCACAGATGACTAAAATTCATCAGTTCGCTATTATGTCGGCGCCCACCACGTCACAGTATGCAGCGGTAGAAGCGTTGAAAAATGGCGACGAGGATGTTGAACGTATGGTCGCGGAGTACGATATGCGCCGCCGACTCGTGGTTCACGGATTTAACAGTCTTGGAATGGAGTGCTTTGAACCTAAAGGGGCGTTTTATTGCTTCCCGTCGATAAAAAAGACGGGAATGAGTAGCGAGGAATTTTGTGAAAAGCTCCTGCTTTCCAAAAAGGTGGCGGTAGTTCCGGGAAGCGCATTTGGTAATTGCGGCGAGGGCTTTATAAGAGTTTCTTATTGCTATTCCACAGACCATATAAAAGAAGCACTTACAAGGATTGAAGAATTTTTGTCGGAAATCTAATAAAATTCGAAGATGTGAATATTTATTCTGAAATTCAAAAAATATGCAGATTTTATAGTCTGCACTGTATTGAGGTAACTAATGAAACTCTCACAAAATGATAAAAAATTGAGGAGCAAGCTATATACCGCTTTTGTTATTGCGGGAATAGTTTTGTACGGACTCTATTGCTTTGTTCTACTGCCCAGCTATTTTACTGTTGTTAACGATATAGCGTATGATGAGGTTGTTTCGGAAATACTTTATTTCGCCGGCAGAATAGTAGAGATACTTGCTATTTCGGGCTTTTGCGCTACTGTAATATACGGAGTTTACCGTTTTGGAGCGTCAAATTTCTTGGGTGGATACTTTATTTTTTGTGGCATGTCTCTGTATAAATATACTGCCAACGTTGTTGTGGACTGGATAACCGAAGGTAGTATTCCGGTGAATTTCTGGAAAGATATACTGTTTGCCATGGGGTATGCCGTCAGCGAGATCGTTCCTTACGTTATAGCCTTTTTCATCGTTAAGGGAATAATAAAGAATTATCGCGAGGAGGCGAGTCTGCTAGAGCAAATGGGCAGAAAAAACAATCCCTTGCCCTTTGAAGGATTGTTCGGTTTTTCTAACTGCCTTTTGTCATCTGCATTTGTTTGTGCCGTAACGGTTCTCGTTACAAAGCTTGGGGGACAGTTGATATATGATCTCCAGACCGTAGTCTTCGTTACAAACGTTCCTCTGATGCTTCTTGACTACTTGACCAATGTGATATTTGCCGTGCTGTGTTATTTCGTTATCATACTCGTAATCTCGGTTTTTGGCGAGTATTTTGAGAAAGACGGCGAAAATCGTCGCCGTAAAAAACGCACACGCTAAATTTGATTTAAATACATACGAACGTTCCGTCAAAGTTTACTTGACGGAGCGTTTTTTGTCTATAAGTAATATTTTAATCAATATATTGGTGCAGGGTGATAAAAAATGCTTACATTATTTAAGAAATCTCTTGACTTTTAAATTAAATATCTGTATAATTATATATAATAAATTATAATGGACCAGTGTGCAAATTTTTTCAAGCGACTATCAGCCGAGAAAGGAAGTTAAAAATGAAGAACATAAGCAGAAACCTTACAATGCTTTGCGATTTTTACGAGCTTACTATGAGCAACGGCTATTTTAAGTGTGGAATTAAGGATAAGACCGTATATTTCGACGTGTTTTACAGGGATAATCCCGACGGCGGCGGCTTTGCCGTAGTTGCGGGTCTTGAGCAGATAGTTGAGTACATCAACGATCTTCATTTTGATGAGGACGACATTTCTTATCTTCGTTCCAAAAACCTTTTTGACGAGGAGTTCCTTGAGTATCTTCGCGATTTCAAATTCAGAGGAGATATATGGGCTATCCCCGAGGGAACTGTGGTATTCCCCGGCGAGCCTCTTATGACTGTGAGAGCCAAGGCTATTGAGGCACAGTTCATTGAGACATACATCCTTATGATGATAAATCACCAGTCGCTTATCGCAACCAAGGCGGCTCGTCTTACTAGGGCGGCAAAGGGAAGAATGGTAAGCGAGTTTGGTTCGCGACGCGCGCAGGGAGCAGATGCGGCGATCCTTGGTGCAAGAGCGGCTTATATAGGCGGAGCAAATGCCACCGCCTGCGCGATTACCGACGAGGTGTTTGGAGTTCCCGCAACCGGAACTATGGCGCACGCTTGGGTGCAGATGTTTGACACCGAGTACGAGGCATTCAAGACCTATTGTGAGATCTACCCCAACAACGCTACTCTCTTGGTAGACACCTACAATGTTACAGAGTCGGGTATTCCCAACGCAATAAGAGTGTTCAACGAGGTGCTTAAGCCCCGTGGAATTACCAAATGCGGTATCCGTATCGACTCGGGCGATATTACTTATCTGACCAAGAAGTGCCGCAAGATGCTTGACGAAGCAGGCTGGACCGAGTGTAAGATAATCGTTTCCAATTCTCTTGACGAGTATATAATCCGCGAGCTTATCCGTCAGGGCGCGGAGGTGGACGGCTTTGGCGTGGGTGAGCGACTTATCACCGCAAAGAGCCACCCCGTATTCGGTGCGGTGTACAAGCTGTGCGCGATTGAGGACGAGGACGGAAGCGTCCGCCCCAAGATCAAGATCAGCGAGAACGTTGGCAAGATCACGACGCCTCACTTCAAAAAGCTCTATCGTCTACGCGGCAGAGATACAGGAAAGGCAGAGGCAGACCTCATCTGCGTTTACGACGAGGTCATTGACGACACCAAGCCTCTTGAAATTTTCGATCCTCTTCACGTTTGGAAGAGAAAGCTTATGGAAAACTTTACCGCCGAGGAGCTGCAGGTGCAGGTGTTCAAGGACGGTAAGCAGGTGTACAAGCTTCCCACGCTTGAGGAGATCAGAGCGCATCACAAGAGAGAGATCGAGAGTATGTGGGAGGAGGTAAAGAGATTTACCAATCCTCACAACTACTACGTTGACCTTTCCGAAAAGCTTTGGGATATTAAGCACAATATGCTCAAGGCGGGAGCAAACTCCAACAAGAAGGGCTGACAAGACGGCATGGCGAACGGCAAATTCCGTTCAGAATTGCAGAAAGGAACTGAAAAATGCTTGAAATAACGGCGTTAACATCTATATCACTTTGGGATAACTTGCTTGGTTTTGTGCAGGACTATATTTTGTTTCCCATCGTTAATATTGAGCTTGTTAATATACTTGACATATTTCTTTTGAGCCAACTGCTCTATATGATTTACAAATTCATCCGCGACAGACACGCGGGCAGGACCATTGTAGGTCTGGGACTTCTTATGGCTCTTTACGTAATCAGCGACCTTTTGGGAATGGTGGCTATAAATTCTATTCTCCAAAACTTCTATACCGTTGGAATTATCGCTCTGGTGATACTTTTCCAGCCCGAGCTGCGTGACGTTCTTGAGGAATTTGGAGCAACTACCTCTATGAACCTCAAGAGGATCAGAACGAGACATACCACCGACGACGAAAAGGTGCTCCAGATGGTTGATGAGATCAGTGCGGCGGCATTTGAGCTTTCCTCCAAGGGCGAGGGCGCGCTTATCGTGCTTGAGCGAAAGGGAAGACTCCGCAACCAGATGAGTGAGGGCACTCCCATCGATGCTATCGTGTCGCGTCAGCTGCTTTGCAATATTTTTGTAAATAAGTCTCCTCTCCACGACGGAGCGGTCATTATCAGAGACGGCAGAATCGTTGTGGCGTCCAGCAAGTCGAAAACTATCTCCGAGAACAATCCCCAGATCGAGGGTCTCGGTACACGTCACAGAGCGGCGTTCAGAATCTGTGAGGTCAGTGATGCTGTGGTAGTTGTAGTCTCTGAGGAATCGGGCAATATATCTGTTGCCAATAACAAGCTTTTGAAGAGGGACTATCACGATATTGGTAAGGGTGGAAAGCACAAGTCCAGCGACCTGCGCGACGATCTCTTTAAGCTTCTAACGGGTAAGAACGTTTCCGAAATGCTTCTCAGACCCGAAAAAAATATCAAGAACAACAAAACAGATAAGTCCGAAGAAAACAACGGAAAGGGAGGTGCTGACTGATCATGAAACAATATGATTTCATGAAAGACCCCGACAAAAACGGGGCGGAGTCCATAACGGTGGAGCATACTCCAAAAAGAAAGCTTGACCTGTTTCCGAGAATAGTTTGCCTTCTTGTGGCACTCGGTATCTGGATATATATGGTCAATATAAATGATGCGGATGCTATCGAAACTATCACTCTCAGAATTGAGCTGTCGGGTGTTGATACTCTTGAGAGCGAGGGAATGATGGTGTACGGTTTTGATGAAAGAACGGTTACCGTCACAGTTAAGGGAACCAACAGAGATCTCAAGCAGTTTGATGAGTCGGAGTACAAGGCGATCGTTGACGTTATCGGAATTACAGAAGCAAAGGTCAATAATCTGCCTATAACCATAAAGACCCCTGCTAATACCAGCATCACCGTTGAAAGTTTAACACCCGGCAATGTGTTGGTAATTTCGGATTTTAAAGAAATCAAAAGCATTGAGAACATAAAGGTAGGCTTTGGTCTCGCGGGAGACAAAAACTTTGTCGGAGATGTGTCGGTAGATTCGTTAGATATAAGCGGTCCCCGTGAGATAGTGTCCAAGATAGTCAGCGTTGAATTTAAGATCGACGGTGAGGTCAAGGATGGTCAAGAGATAAAGAACCTGTCTGTTGTTAAATTTTACGATATGAACGGCGAGGAGGTAGACGTCAAAGGCGCGGTCACGATCCTCACGAAGGAAATCTCGGTGATTATTAATGAGGAAACAAGCTCCTCCGAAAGTTCGGAGAGTACAGAGGAGACTGAATAATTAACGATGAAAAAGGAAATTTTCATTTTTGATTCGATCTCCCTCTCGCCAAGCGCTCCCGAACATGAAGCGTGTGAGACTGTTCGAAAAAAACTGCAAGGAGCAGGGTTGACTTCAAGCCGTCTAACGCTCGATATATGCAAAAAAAGCGTAGATGCGCGAAAAAAGGACGATATTAAGCTTGTGTATTCGGTCGCTTTGTCGATAGAAACTCTTTCCGATAAGGAAAGATCCAAGCTTCAAAGGCTTGGCGCAAGGGCTGTTATGCAGGAGGGACTCGAATTTCAGCACGGCAGTGAAAAGATGTCGGCAAGACCTCTGGTGGTAGGTATGGGACCTGCAGGAATGTTTTGCGCTCTTATTCTTGCCGAGCAGGGGTACAGACCGATTATAATCGACCGCGGAGACAAGGTTGACGATCGTGTGGCGGCTATGGAGAGATTTTACACGTCTCACGTTTTGGATACCGAGTCAAACGTTCAGTTTGGAGCGGGTGGCGCAGGAACATTTTCGGATGGCAAGCTGCTGACAAGAATAAACGATCCCAAGTGTGCTTACGTTCTCGACACCTTTGCACGATTCGGCGCACCCGAGGAGATCAGAATCAAGGCGAAGCCGCATATCGGTACGGATATTCTTAGGCGAGTTGTGGACAATATACTTGCCGAGATCGAGCGTCTTGGCGGAGATGTGATATACCGTTGCAGACTTGACGATCTCTCCGAAAGATCGGACGGCACGGTGCTTGCAAAGACCACAAAGGGTGATTTTGTGGCAAGTGCGGTAGTCTTGGCGCTTGGACACAGTGCGAGAGACACTTATAAGACGCTTATAACCAATCAGTTTGATATAATCGCCAAGCCTATTTCGGTGGGCGTGCGAATAGAGCATAAGAGAAGCTTTATTGAGGACGCGCTTTACGGAGCTATGGCGGGTCACCCAAATCTGGGCGCGGCTGAATACGCGCTTTCGGATACAAAGGGCGATCGAGGAGTTTATACCTTCTGTATGTGCCCCGGTGGCGAGGTTATGGCAGCGGCAAGTGAAGCCGACAGTGTTGTCGTCAACGGAATGAGCCATTACGCACGCGACGGCGTAAATTCCAATTCAGCAGTGGCGGTTTCGGTTCAGGTCAGTGATATTGATCCCGTGGACGGAAATGCGGCACTGGGCGCCATCGAATTCCAGAGAAAGATAGAGAGAGCCGCATTTGCGGCAGGTGGCGGCGGTTACGCCGTTCCCGTGCAAACGGTAGGTGATTTCATGTCGGAGAAGAGCGGAACCGAACCTTATGAGGTCATGCCTACCTATATGAACGGCACAAATTTCAAGACTGCAAGCATGGATGACGTGCTCCCTGATTTCGTGTGTCGCTCACTTCGTTACGGACTTGCATCTTTTGATAAGAAAATAAAAGGATTTGCCTCTGACGGCGCTCTTTTGTCGGGCGCTGAGACGAGAACCTCCTCTCCTCTTCGCATTTTGAGAGGAGAAAATATGACAGCCCTCGGTAAAAATAATATCTATCCCTGCGGCGAGGGCGCGGGATATGCAGGCGGCATCACAAGTGCCGCAGTTGACGGAGTTAAGATCGCTATGGCGATCATTTCGAGATTTTCTCCCCTCGATTAATTTGTTTGCGGGCGGAATTTGTTCGCCGCCCGCAAATAAAAATTTTTCGGGGCAATAATTTGCCCCCACTAACTTTGTTAAAAATATATGGTTATATAAATTTGGAGTAAACAATGAGTTTTAATGAGAAGAAAAAGGTGTGGTCGCTTCGGTACACGCCGGGAAATCGCGAGGCTGACGATATAATATCCGCCATCGCTTGCGAGAATGGCATTTCCGAGGTTACCGCAAAGCTGATCTACAATCGAGGCTATTGTACGAGCGGCTCGGTGGATGCCTTCCTGCATCCCGTTGTGGGAGGATTTCACGATCCCTATCTCATGATGGATATGGACAAGGCGGTCAAAAGAATCAAGGAGTCGCTTGACAGAGGCGATAAAATAACCGTTTACGGCGACTATGACGTTGATGGAGTTACGTCGGTTACACTGATTTATCTTTATTTGAAAGAGCTTGGAGCGGATATTGACTATTATATCCCCTCCAGAAGCAAGGAAGGCTACGGGCTTTCCCAAATGTCACTTGACAATTTGAAGGCAAAGGGAACCAAGCTGATAATTACCGTTGATACGGGAATTACCGCCAATGCAGAGGTCGAGTATGCCAAATCTCTGGGCATTGAAATGGTCATTACCGACCATCACGAGTGCCACGGCTCTCTCCCCGAGGCTTGCGCAGTGGTTAACCCCCACCGCCCCGATTGTCCCTATCCCTTTAAGGAGCTTGCGGGTGTTGGCGTTGTGTTCAAGCTTGTATGCGCCTTTGAAGCGATGAGAGCCGAAGAGGACAACCGAATCGAGAGTGTTGGCAGAGTTTTTGCTCGCTACGCCGATCTTGCGGCTATCGGTACGGTTGCCGACGTTATGCCTCTTATAGACGAAAACAGAATTATAGTTCGCGAGGGACTTGCATCGCTTGACGAGACCGAGCGAGAGGGACTTGCGGCGCTTATTGAGGCGGCAAGCAATCCTCAAACCGAGGTCAAGGCATCGGGTGAGTCGTTGCCACAAAAAAAGAGAAAGATAAACGCAGGCTTTATAGGCTTTGCGTTAGCTCCCAGAATTAATGCGGCAGGAAGAATAAGCACTGCGGAAAAGGCGGTGGAGCTTCTGCTTTCGGAGAATCCCAAGGATGCGGCAAGAATGGCGCGAGAGCTTTGCGAAATAAATGCTCGCAGACAAAAAGAGGAGAACGCTATCGCCGAGGCGGCATATAAAACTATCGAGGAGACTCACGATTTTGAAAACGATCGAGTTATAGTTCTTAGCGACGACGCTTGGCAGCAAGGAATTATCGGTATAGTTTCATCGAGAATTACCGAAAAATACGGTCTGCCATCTATTCTGATCTCTTTTGACGGCGCGACGCGCGGATATCCGAGCTTTGACGATCTCGGAAAGGGATCGGGTCGAAGCATCAAGGGATTGAATCTTGTGGATGCCCTTGACTATTGCAAGGATCTTTTGGCTCGCTTCGGTGGTCATGAGTTGGCCGCCGGACTTACGGTTATGCGTTGCAATATCGATGAATTCCGCAAGAGGATCAACGATTATGCTAGAGAAAATCTTACTGAGGATCTGTCTTGCGTCAGATACGTAGCGGACTGTGAGCTTGAGGCGGATGAGATCAATATGCCTCTCGCCAGCGAGCTTGGTATCATGGAGCCCTTTGGTGTTGCAAATCCCGCTCCGGTATTTTTGGTTCGCGGACTTCGCGTAAGCAAACTCATCTCTATGGGAGCAGGTAAGCATACAAAGCTGCTCCTCAGCTCCGGAGAGCTTAATTTCCAGGCGGTATGCTTTGGAATGAGTACCGCATCTCTTGAAATATTCCCCGGTGAGCTTATTGACCTTATGTGTCAGTTAAGCATTAACGAGTTTAGGGGACAGAGAAGCGTTCAGTTTGTTGTCCAGGATATAAGACTCTCGGAGGATATAGCTACGTCTTACGGCAACGAGGTCGAGAGATACGCTCAAGTGCTTGGCGGTGCAAGCTTTTCCCATGACGAGGATATTCTCCCTACAAGAGCCGATATTGCGGAGATATACAAAATACTTCGCAAGGAGAATATGAACGGTCACACCGATTTCAGCTACAGAGCATTCCGCTCAAATATTGCGGAGATCTGCCAAAGAGACATGAGCTTTGCAAAGATACGCTTTGCTATCAACATACTTAACGATATTCGAGTATGCCGCATCGACGAGGACAGGGACGATTATTTCTCGGTTGAGGTCAACAGAAACGCGGCAAAGACTAACATAGAGCTGTCAGAGACCTACCGCCGTCTTTGTGAGCAGTGCATGGGCTGACAGACGATTTAATTTATGGGACTTCTCCGCAATAGTGGAGGAGACACGGGTTTATTTTTTATGGACACTAACACCAATTTAGCGGTAAATCACGGAGATTTTACCTCAAAAAGACTTATTGATCTTTTAAAGATCACGGGAAAGAAATACGATCTTGAAAAAATACAACGGGCATACGACTATGCGGCAGAGCTTCACGCAGGGCAGTTCCGTGCCAGCGGGGAGCCTTATATCTCGCACCCTCTGGCAGTTGCCGAGATAGTGGCGGGACTTGAGCTTGACACCGATTCGATCTGCGCGGCACTGCTTCACGACACTGTGGAGGACTGCTCCGACAAGACCGACCTCAAGGAGATACAAAAGCTTTTTGGCTCTGATGTAGCGCTGCTTGTTGACGGACTTACCAAGCTTATTTCTCTTGAAATAGAGGATAAGGAGGAGCAGCACATAGAGAATCTTCGTAAGATGCTGCTTGCTATGGCGAAGGACGTCCGCGTTATCTTTATCAAGCTCTGCGACAGACTTCACAATATGCGTACACTTGACGCAAAGGCAGAGCATAAGAGACGTCTTACTGCTCTTGAGACCATGCACGTTTACGCTCCTTTGGCGCACCGTCTCGGTATGCAGAGAATTAAGCAGGAGCTTGAAAATCTCGGACTTCAGCACCTTGACCCGATAGGCTACAATGAGGTCAGAGGCGACATCGAGAGCAAGTACGGCAAGAGCCTCAATCTGATTGAGCATATAAGATCTCTTATTTCGGAAAAACTGACCGAAAACGATATTCATTTCTATCTCGAGGGTCGAATCAAGACGGTTTACAGCGTTTACAAGAAGATGTATAACCAGAACAAGAGCTTTGACGAGATATACGACTTCTATGCGGTTCGTGTTATCGTTGAGACCGAGCTTGAATGTTACAGCGTGCTGGGTATTATTCACGAGATGTTCAATTCGATCCCCGGACGCTTCAAGGACTATATTTCTACGCCTAAGCCCAATATGTACCGCTCGCTTCATACCACGGTCATCGGTCGTGAGGGAATACCCTTTGAGGTTCAGATAAGAACGAGAGAGATGCACCATATCGCGGAATACGGTATTGCAGCGCATTGGAAATACAAGTCGGGCGCTGCCTCCAAGGAGGATATGGATAAGAAACTGGAGTGGATCTCCCGTCTTATCGAGACCGAGGACGGCACTCGCGATCCCGAGGAGTTCATGCAGGCGCTGAAGACCGACATTTTCCACGACGAGGTATTTGCGTTCACTCCCAAGGGAGACATTATTCCTCTGCCTCAAGGCGCAACGGTCATAGACTTTGCATACGCGATCCACTCTGCTGTGGGTAACAAGATGATAGGCGCGAAGATAAACGGTATGATAGTACCCATCGACCGCACCGTGCAGAACGGTGAGATCGTCGAGGTCATTACCTCGTCTACCACCAAGGGACCCAGCCGCGACTGGCTCAGTATCGTCAAGACCAGCGAGGCTAGGTCAAAGATCAGACAGTGGTTCAAGAAGGAGTCGAGAGGGGAAAATATTTCGCTCGGTCGTTCTATCGTTGACGGAGAATTTAGGAAGTACAATATAAAGATTGCGGAGCCCCAGAGACTTGAGATGGTTTCTGCGGTAGCGCAGAGAATAGGATTTGCCAGTGCAGATGATCTGTATAACGCAATAGGTTATGGCGGTCTGCCTCTCAACAAATTTGCAAACAAGCTTCGTGACGAAATCGGTAAGATTAACGTTCAAGAGGCCGAGCCTCTGCCCGTTACCGATGAATCGCTTATTCAAAAGGCTCAAAAGCCCAAGCATCTTAAGAGCAACGGCGGTATCGTGGTTGACGGAGAAAGTGGATGTATGGTCAAGTTTGCCAAGTGCTGTAACCCTCTCCCCGGCGACGACGTGGTAGGATTTATCACCAAGGGCTACGGTATCTCCATTCACAAAAAGGACTGCCCCAATGTTATTGAGGGCATGAAGAACGAAGAAAACAAGCACCGCTGGAAAGAAGCCCATTGGGAAGAGGGCGAGCAGGGAAGTCCCAAGAGCGTTTACGAGGCGCTCCTTCAGCTCTTTACCGAGGACAGAGTGGGTATGCTTGCCGATATTGCGGTGGCGCTTTCGGATATGAAGGTTTCTATCCTTCACGTCAATTCCCAAAAGCGTGCTAACGGCAGAGGTATCATCAGCCTTAAGATAAGCTGTAAAAATATCGAGCATTATAACTCCATCGTAGCCCGTCTTCGCACACTCGACGGAGTTGAAAGCGTCGCCCGCGGATTTTCTTGATGAAGTCAACGTCTTCGCTTTTTCCAAAATCCTTCGTTGCTCCTCGAAAGCGGCTTGACGTAGGAAAACTACGCCTTCGCCTTGCTTTCTCCGGTGCGCCTTGACTTTTGAAAAAATCAAAGACTTGACTATCGTGTAGCCGCGAAATAAAATTGCAAGGAAATAAATTATGAAAGCAGTATTACAGAGAGTAAAAAACGCGAGCGTCAAGGTTGACGGCGAGGTCGTCGGAGAGTGCGGCGAGGGGTTGATGATACTTCTCGGCGTAGCCGGGGGCGACACTGAGGAGGATGCAGGTCTGCTTGCTACGAAGATATGCAATCTTCGCATATTTACAGACGAGAATGACAAGATGAATTTGTCGGTCAAGGATATTGACGGAGAGGCTTTGGTTATTTCGCAGTTTACTCTTATGGCAAATTACAAAAAGGGCAATCGCCCCGACTATTTAGAGTCTGCTCCACCCACCGAGGCGAACAGACTTTACGAATACTTTAAAGGACTTATGTCGGCAGAGCTTCGTCACGTTGGATGCGGAGTTTTTGGCGCGCACATGGAGGTAACCCTGCTTAACGACGGCCCTGTTACTATCTGCATGGACAGTGAAGTCTTGAAAAAGAAGAAAGTATAACTAAGAGAAGGACAGAAAAATGAGATTAAATATAAGCGGCAACATAAATTCATATTATGTTCAGACCCTTTGTATGATATTTTTCCCCGGTGAAAAGTTTTCGGACAATGCCGAGACAGACCCTGAGATAGCCACTCCCGAGCTATCGTTGGCTCTTGAGGAAAACGAGAGCGGCGTGGTTGTAAGGGCAGAGCTGACTCTTGAGGAAAAATACGCTACTTGTGAGAAGATATATCCTACCCGTGACGACGTAACCTATGACCGCCTTAAAAAGATCGCCGTTGGTGACGCGGTCTTGTCGGTATGCGGAGAGGTTATCGGATACAGACCCTCTTGGGGAATGCTGGTAGGTGTTCGTCCTTCAAAGGTGGCTACCGAGCTATTCTCTACCGGTATGTCAAAGACGAGAGTTAAAAAGACCCTTGCGAGCGACTATTTCGTCATACCCAAAAAGGCGGCGCTTGCTACCGAGGTAGCGCTTAATGAGGCGGAATTTGTATCAAAGGCAGGCCCCAAGGATTGCAGTATGTATATTTCTATACCATTCTGTCCCACAAGATGCGCATATTGCTCATTTGTGTCATATACTTCTAAAAAGCTGCTTGCAACCATTCCCGACTATCTTGTTGCGCTGGGAGCGGAGATCAAAAAGAATTGTGATCTTATCAAGGAGCTTGGACTTCGTGTCAGAACCATATACATAGGTGGCGGAACTCCCACGATTCTTGACGAGGGTCAGCTCGAATGGCTTCTTTCAACTGTTGAGGAGAATATTGACGTTTCCGCTGTGGAAGAATATACTCTTGAAGCAGGCAGACCCGACACCATTACCGAGGGCAAAATGAGAGTTGCCGCCGCGCACGGCGTTAACCGTATAAGCGTGAATCCCCAGACCCTTAACAACGACGTGTTGCGCATCATAGGACGCTCACATACGGCGGAGGATTTTCTCAATGCCTTTGAAATTGCCAGAAATTCGGGAATACCGATTATCAATACAGACGTTATAGCGGGTCTTCCCGGTGACAATTTCGCAAGCTTTTCAAGTTCATACGACCGCATTATCGCGCTTCGTCCCGAAAACGTTACCGTTCACACCTTTAGCGTAAAGAAGGCAAGTGATGCGCTTAAGAATTTCAGTCATATTTACTCGGTGCGCGGAGGAGACGTAGGCAAGTGCGTTGACTATTCCCAGATCAAGGCACAGCACGAGGGCTATCAGCCTTATTATATGTACCGACAGAAGAACACCGTAGGTAACTACGAGAACGTTGGATTCTGTCTTGACGGCAAAAAAGGTCTCTACAACATCTACATGATGGAGGAGATACATTCGATATTCGCTGCGGGAGCAGGAGCGGTATCTAAATTTGTTGATTTTGCTCCCAAAAACGATGAAAAACGCACTATTGAGAGATTTTTCAATCAAAAATATCCTTATGAGTATCTTGCAGAGGATAAGACTGACGAAAAGATCAACGCGGCTCGCGAATTTTATATCAAGCACGGTCTTGTGTGATCTGCGAATTTTTCGTGATTGTTTTTGGGGCGTTTTTCCAAAATGTGCGAAGGAGGTACATCTATGAAGAATAACCAAAATAATCAGGCACGCTTATATAAGCAAGGATTTACAAAGATAAACAGTGATTATATTGAAAAATGCGACGAGGAGTTCGACGCTTTGCTGGAGCGCTCGGTCAACAAGCTTTGCGCGGGCGGCGATAGCAGAGTGTTAGGTTTGACAGGGCCTACCTGCTCGGGCAAGACTACGGCGGCAAAAAAGCTTTTGCACCATCTCGGTGACGAGCATAAGCGCGTTATCACGGTCTCTCTTGATGATTTTTTCAAGGATTGCTTTTCAAGAGAGGATCTGGCAAACGCCAACGTCGAGGAGCTTGACTTCGATTCTCCCGAAACGCTTGATACAGATCTTCTTGCCAAATTCGTTGACGAAATATTTTCAAAGGGCGCATCAAAAAAGCCTATCTTTGATTTCGTTAGCGGCACTAGAATCCGCTGGGAGGATGTTGAGTGCGACGAGGATGACGTGCTTCTCTTTGAGGGAATCCAAGTGCTTTATCCCTCTGTGCTTTCGGTCATCGAAAGCCACGGTGGAAAGGTGCTGGCGGTTCGACCCGAAAGCGGCATCGAGATAGGAGGCAAGAGGTTCGAGCCTGATTTTATCCGTCTTTGCCGCAGACTTGTGCGAGATGCCAATTTCAGAGGCGCATCGCCAGATTTCACTCTGGGTCTTTGGGGCAGCGTGAGACGCAACGAGGAGTCTAACATTTTCCCATATATGGATAGATGTGACGTTCGCATCGATACCACGCTTTCCTACGAGTTGAATGTTCTTGCCCCCTATATTCGCAGAATTTTACCCGATATAGCGTGGGGAAGTAAGCATCACAAGGAGAGCCTTGAGATCCTTGGACTCCTTGAGGACGTGGTTGGAATCGAGAGCTTTGTGATCTCTCCAGACTCTCTTTATAAAGAATTTGTTTGAGTTTCAAATTTTGATTTATCGGTTAGTTTAGTGTGTTCATTTTCTGCCCGCGTCGGCAGAAAACGAACCAAAAGAACGCCGCTCAAGGGGAAAGGGGTCTTGTTCGAGAAAAAGCGAACATGCCGCATTTTCTCGCCCTGCGACATCCTCTCCCCTTAAGTATCCCCTCTCTGTTTTGGATAAGCTTCATTGGTTTAACAGACGTG
>JAZUAS010000101.1:0-7677 GCA_045638125.1 Eubacteriales bacterium
CCCCATGGGATAAAAGAGATAAGTTAAGATTATAGCCATGTAAAACTTTTAACTTCACCAAAGCTTTCCCTCTGGGAAAGGTCGCTACGCGACAGAGCTTTAAGCTTTATTAAGATCACGGCTACGGTTCAAAATTGAAAGAGGTTTTTCACGTCTGTTAAACCAATGAAGCCCATAGCCAACAGAGAGGGGATCCTTAAGGGGAGAGGATGTCGCAGGGCGAGAAAATGCGGCATGTTCGCTTTTTCTCGTACAAGACCCCTTTCCCCTTGAGCGGCGCTTCTTTTGTAACTTTTCTTGTCGCTGATGACAAGAAAAGTTAGTATAAAACATTCTTTTGGTTGCTTTTCTTGCCGACGTGGGCAGAAAATGAACATAAAAAGCACACCGATAAATTGCAATTTATTTATCCCATTATTATAAAAATCCAAAAAGATGTTGACAAGTCAACTTTTTGGGTGTATAATACGATCTTAGATGTTGACTTGTCAACGTTTTTAATTAAAACATCCGCGCAAAGAGAGGAAAAAAGTCAATGCTTGACAGATTTGAACATTTTTCATATTCGATATCCAATATTTACAGACACATTATCAAGATCGAAAGAGACGAAATGGAAAAATACGGTCTGCGCGCCTCCTACGTGCAGTATCTTATCACCATGAGCCGCTTCCCCGAGGGGATAACCTCAACAAAGCTCAGTGAGATCTGCGAAAAGGACAAGGCGGCGATCTCCCGAATCGTTGTCGAAATGGAGAGCAAGGGCCTTGTGACTCGAGAGAGTGACAAAAATAATATGTATAGAGCAAGATTGATTTTGACCGAGGAAGGCAAAAAGGCGGCGGCTTACGTCAGCGAACGCGCCGAAAAAGCAGTAAATGCCGCTGGACAAGGTCTTTCCGAGGAGGACAGAAAGATATTTTACGGCGTTCTCGCCATTTTTGAGGCCAATCTTCGCCGCATCAGCCGTGATGGTCTCCCCGAAAGAAAATCTCACGATTAATTTATATTTTCAGACAAAAAAGAGTGCCGTCGGCACTCTTTTTTGTTGTTAATCTTATTCGTGCTTATAGAGCTTTGCAAGTCCGCCCTCGCTGGTCTCACGGTAGTGATGCGAGAGGTCGATTCCCGTCTGGTACATCGTTTCTACCACAAGATCAAAGGAGATCTTTCGGCTGTCCGAGAGGAAATTTGCCAAAGAAAGCGAGTTGATCGCTCTCATAGCCGCAACCGCGTTTCGCTCGATGCAAGGGATCTGAACAAGACCGCAAACGGGGTCGCAGGTAAGTCCCAAATGATGCTCAAGAGATATTTCTGCAGCGTACTCGATCTGGTCTATTCCCATCTCAAAAAGCTCGGCAAGTGCCGCCGCTGCCATAGAGCAAGCCGTTCCGATCTCTGCCTGACATCCGCACTCCGCGCCACTGACCGACGCATTGGTAGCCACAAGCTGACCGACAAGGCCGGCAACCGCAAGGGCGCGCACGATGTCCTTATCGGAAAATCCGTTTTTCTCCTGCATATAGCAAAGCACCGCGGGAAGAACTCCGCACGAGCCGCAGGTGGGGGCGGTCACGATAAGACCGCAATCGGCATTCTGCTCACTGACTGCAAAGGCGTAGGAGCAGACAAGTCGGTTTTCTCTGGTTTGAGGGCTTTCGTCGATATGTCTTTGATTGTTAAGCCTTTGCGCCTTTCTCTTAACGCCAAGACCTCCGGGAAGAACGCCCGTGTGAGTCAAGCCCTCGCGGATGGCGTTCTGCATCGTGTGCCACACCTCAAGAAGGTAGGCGGGAAAATCATCGTCCTCGTGGGCAAACACGTAATCCGAAAGACGGATGTTCTTTCTCTTGCAGACCTTGGCTATCTCGGTAAAGCTGTTCTTCTTATAAAGCTCTTTTTGTGATGCCTGCTTTTCCTCTCCAACAACCTCTATTTCGCCGCCGCCAACCGACAGCACGGTCATATCGGCGACCTCTTTGCCTCCGACGTAGCCCTTGATATTAAGGGTGTTGGGATGCTCAAGAGCTATATTGTCATCACAAAAAACGATCTCTGTGGGTATGCCCGAAAAAATCTCAAGCATGGCGCGGTCGGTTCCGTGACCCTTTCCGGTTTTCGCAAGAGAGCCGTATAGTGTTACGACTATTCTCTTAACGTCGGGATATTTCAGAAGAAACCTTTCCGCCGCAAATGCGGGGCCCATGGTATGAGAGCTCGATGGTCCTATTCCTATTTTATAAATATTTCTGACAGATTTCATAGCAACTCCAATTAATTTATTTGGTTGTAGATCTATATGCAGTTACATTATATAACAAAATCGGCGGCAAGTCAATATAGTAAATTGCCGTTTGACGATAAAAATGAGGGAGGTCTTTAAAAGACCTCCCTCATTTTTATTGGATCAATTTTCTTCAAGATAGATAACGATCTTTCTGTTGTTTTCGCTACCGATAGAGTTGGTGGAAACGCCCTCAATGTTCTGAATCTCAGAGTGAATGATTCTTCTCTCGTAGGGGTTCATAGGTTCGAGCATAACGCTTCTCTTCTGCTTGAGAACCTTGTCCGCCATTCTTCTTGCCAGTGCTCTGAGAGTTTCCTCTCTCTTTGCGCGGTAGTTTTCAGCGTCTACTGTGATCTTTACGTAGCTGGGCTTAACACCGTTTACTCTCTTGTTAGCCGCAAGGTTAGCAAGATACTGGAGACTGTCAAGTGTGTCGCCGTGATGACCGATAAGAGTGCCTGCACCCTCGCCGGTGATGTCGATAAGCTTGCAATCCTTGTCGGAGCCTTCAGCGTCTTTCATTTCTACGTTGACGTCAAGACCCATATCCTTTACAAGCTGATTGATAAAGTTAAGAGCAAAGATCTCACCCTTGTAGCATATCTTTGCGGAGATCTTTGCAGGCTGTGCGCCTATGCCAAAGATACCCTTTTTGCCTTCGTCGATAACGGTGTACTCGATCTCGTTTGCGTTTGCAACACCAAGCTCGACAACTGCCGCCTCAATAGCGTCGGCAATAGTTTTTCCTGTTGTAATTATTTCTTTACTCACGATTGTTTCTCCGTCAATTATTTGTCGTCTTTTTTGTTATCTTTTTTGAAAAGATCGCGGAAAGAGAGTTTTTTCTCTGCCTTGTCGGACTCGTCCTTGAGTGTTGTTCCGTCAGCCATAGCGCTGTCATTGGCGCTATTCTTGGACTCCTCCACTGTTTCTTCCTTAACTACGGGTCTGTAATTTCCCTTTTCGTCGTAGTCCTCGTCGTCGATGTGGTGCAAGGAGCGAACCTTGCCTGCATTTTCGGACTTTTGAATCTTCTTGGGCTGCTTTCCTGCCAGTTCCTTCTCTGCCGCCTTGAAATCCTCATCTGTGAAGGTGGGGAAAGGCATAACTCTTGAGAGAATGAACTGCTTGAGAACACCAAGAATGCTCTTGAACATCCAGTAGATACCGATAGCCGCGGGAACACCGAAGGTGATGAATACGCTCATGAGGGGCATGGTAACGTCCATCATAGTGTTGGAGCAAGCCTGCTGTCTTTCGTCAGCGTTCTGGGTGGGCTGGAAGGAGAACTTTCTGTTAAGTCTCATGCTGAAGAAGTAGACAACGAATGTCAAAACAGGCACGAGAAGCAGAACCCAAAGGTTTGCGTTGGAGCCGAACTCCCAGAAATTCCACTGAGGGATCATTCCAAGATCGATAGAGCCTACGTTAAAGTTGAGGGGGTTAGCAACGATAGCGTCGATCTTTTCAGCAACCGCCGCGGGGTTTGTAACGTACTTTGCAAGTATCTCGTCGGAAAGTGCGCCTGTGCCGCGAAGCTCGGTGATCTTGTTGAGAAGCTGGATAGAGCCGTTGGACGTAACGGTGTGTCCCTCTGCTCTTACGATAGCGTGCATAACCTGAATGAAGTTATCAGAGCATGCGAGAACGTACTTCATGGGGTTGACAACAACCCAGTAAAGAACGATAAGCACAGGGAACTGAATGAGTAAGGGGAGACAACCCGACATAGGATTGTAGTCTTCCTTCTGGTAAAGCTCCTGGATTTCCTGATTGAGCTTCTGCATGGTAGCTTGGTCATTTCTGCCGGCATACTTCTTTCTGATAGCCATTTCCTTGGGCTTGAGCTTTGCCTGCTTAATGGAGTTCTTATGCTGCTTGATTCCGAAAGGAAGGAAGAGGATCTCCATGATGATTGCAAACACGCAAAGAGTGAGGATATAGTTATTGAAGGGCATTATCTTGGTGATCCAGCTGAGCGCTGTACCGATCCAAGAAAGGAATACGTCAAGGAACCCGGTGCTTGTCGCAAGATCCACCTCAACCTTTTCCTGCTTTTCGCCTTCGCTCTCTTCGCCTGTGCCGGTTTCTGTACCTGCTTCAGTTCCGTCCTCGGTGCCGGTTCCATCGGTCTCGGGGTTAGCGAGATCGCTGAAATCAAGCGAGGTGTCGATCTGAATGTTTCCGCCACTACAGCTTGTAAACGCGAAGGTCAATGCGAAACACAAGAAAAGCGCGATGGCTATTCTTGTTACGAATTTTTTCTTGTTCATTACGAATTTAGTCCTCTCGTTTTATTTTTTTTGTTTTGGACTTCTTTTTGCGGTCTTCAAGCGGAAGATCATATAAGAATACAAATCTTGTTTTTGCCAAATAACCGCGGTCATATACATTTTCTCTAATCTCCGGACCGATTTTAGGGTTGCGGAATCCGCTTCTCGGAACAGGGTCGTATCCACCCGGGCAAAAGGGCTGACACCTAAGTATGCGCCAGACCGTGAGAATCGTTCCCACAAAAAAGCCACGTTTCTGATATGCCTCAAGGGCATAGGCTGAGCATGTAGGGGTAAACCTACAGCACGGTCTTCCTTTAAGCGGAGATAGGAATTTGCGGTAAAAGCGAACCAATAATATACATACGTATTTCATGTCAGGTTCTGTTTGTGAGGTTTTGATCGAACATTTCCAGCTTGCCAAAGGCATACTTCAATTCCCTTGAGACGTCTTGGCTTTTAACGCCGTCGATCTCGGGCTTTGCGCTGATGACTATAAGAAAGCCCTTTCTCAAGGCGTCCCTATGGACAAAATACGCCGCGCGTATAACTCGCTTGGCGCGACTGCGCTTTACCGCTCCGCCCACCTTTTTGGAGACAGAAAGTCCCAAACGGTTGACGACTATCTTTTGCGGATGCTCCTTTTTCAGTCTGCCCGCGCGCAGGTCCTTGAGGACGTACACACAAACGTATTTGCCGAAAAAATGCTTCCCCGAGCGATAAGCCTTGTTATAGAGATGATGCTCCTTTATTGCGGGAAATTTCATTCTTCTACCTCTTTTTGTTGCGTTTTTTAGGCGCTTACGTGTTTGTCAATGCTTCCGTCAATTTTATTGTTCCCTCTTTGTTTGCGGCGCGGGGAGATTCGCCCCAAAAAACTCTAAAACGCTAAAAACCCCGATGCCCTTACATACAAGTGAACTTGATCGAGGTCATCGGCGGTTTTTATTTTTGCCAATCTGTTAAAAACAAGACGTTTTAAACGATGTGATTAGTGGGTAAGTCTCTTTCTACCCTTTGCGCGGCGTCTCTTCAGAACGGCTCTTCCGTCCGAAGTCTTCATTCTCTTTCTGAAGCCGTGCTCCTTTTTTCTCTGACGCTTTTTAGGCTGGTAAGTTCTGAGCATTTGCTGCACCTCCTTATGTGATAATCGGAAGCGTTTGCACAGTTCACGAAACGTGAACCGAAACGACTTTTAAGCCGTTTTTGACGCTTTTACACAATGACATCCTATATTATACACGATAATGATGCCTTTTGTCAAGAGTTTTTCAAAATTTTTCTCGATTTTTTGAAAAACTGTTTGATTTTTCAAAATTGTTGGGGATTTCGTCCCCGTTTTTGACTATTATTCGGGTATTTTTGCTATTATTTGCTTATAGATGATGACAAAGAACACGGTGCTGACGATTACCGACATGATCTCCGCTATCGGGAACGACCACCAGACGAGAGCCGCATCACCGAGCTGAGCGAGCAGATACGCCGCAGGAATAAGCACGACAAGCTGACGCGCGATCGACACCAGCATCGAGTAAACACTCTTTCCGAGCGCCTGGAATACCGAGCCTATGATAATGCAGAAGCCTGCAAACACAAAGGCGATCGAAATAATACGCAGGCAGGGTACGGCAATAGCCAGACTTGCGGCATCCGACATATTGAACATACCGAGAAGTGTTTCGGGGAATATCTGGAACACTGCAAATCCAAGTGCCATATATCCCACGGCGTACGCAATGCCAAGCTTGACGGTTCCCGTAAGTCTCTTTCGCTTCTGTGCGCCGTAATTATAGGCAACGATTGGAACGATACCGTTATTAAGCCCGAAAATAGGCATGAATATAAAGCTCTGGAGCTTGAAGTAGACACCGAACGAGGTCTGTGCAAGTATTCCTACGGTGTATTCAGTTCCCTCCACCACAGCCGAGAAGCCATCGAGGATGCTATTGAAAAGCACGTTCATCACCGAACCGATCGATGCCATAACGATAGAGGGGATACCAATAGCGTATATTTTGCCAATAATCTTCATATCGGGACGGAATCGGCGGAATGTCAGATGTATTTCCTTGTTATATATGCGGTTGAGGAAGATGGCAAGGATCAGCGCCGCGATCTGACCGATAACGGTTGCTGCTGCCGCGCCCGAAATACCCAGTCCAAATCCGAAATTAAGAAATCCGGGGTTGGGAATGATCTTTCCAAGACCATTTTCGAAGATAAATATGGGGTCGAGGATTATGTTAATGATCGCACCCACGCCCTGAGTTATCATCGCGAGATAGGTTTTTCCGGTTGAGATCATCAATCGCTCTATGACTATCTGTCCAAAAATTCCAAAGGACAAAATAAAACAGATAGAAAGATAATCTACTCCGAGAGAGATTACGGTGGCGTTATTGGTCATCCAGCCCATGTAGGTCTCCATGCAGGTGAAGCCAAGTACAAGAAAGACGATGTAGCTGCAAATTGCAAGGAAAACGCCGTTTGCGGCTATCTTGTTAGCTTTCTCGATGTCTTTTTCACCAAGACTTTTGGAAAGAAGGGCGTTAATTCCGACTCCTGTTCCCGTTGCCACTGCGATCATAAAGTTCTGCGCCGCAAAGGCGAGAGATATGGCGGTCAACTCAAAGGAGGTCTCCGCAGAGATTCTTGCAACGTAAAGGCTATCAACTATATTATAAAGTGCTTGAACCAGCATGGACGCTACCATAGGCAGAGCCATGGATATAAGCAGGCGGTTTACGGGCATAGTGCCCATCTTGTTTTCCGTAGGGGCGCCGCTTGCCGCTACGGTCTGTTTTTTTCTGAACATTATTTCTCCTATTTTATTATATAATCCTTATTTTAGACACAAACAGCAATATCATATCACTTTTTTGGTGTAATGTCAAGAGCAAATGTGGATTTTGTTGTGTGAAAGAATGTTAAATACTAACTTTTCTTTCAACAGCGACAATGAAAACTGTCAACAAGCGCAAGCGCTTGATTGACTCGCAAATGCAAGCATTTGCTGTTACAAAAGAAACGCCGCACGGAGGATAGGGGCAGGTCTTACGAATAAAAAAGCGAACATGCCGCATTTTTATTCGCTTCGACAGCCCCTCCCCCGTG
>JAZUAS010000102.1:0-1968 GCA_045638125.1 Eubacteriales bacterium
ATAATTACAAAGTCGTCAATACGCAGGCATAGCTCAGTTCGTTAGAGTACTTGCTTGACATGCAAGGGGTCGTAGATTCGAGTTCTACTGTCTCCACCAAAAAGAAAAAGAGGTTTTATGCCTCTTTTTCTTTTTGCTGAAGGCAAAAATAACGAAGAATCTCTACAACGCTTGCGTTGTATCGCTTTGCGGAAATTAAATATTAAGCAAAGATAAACGAAAGTCGCAAAGCAAGATTCAGAGTTCTACTAACAAAACAAAGGGAGAGTAAACTCTCCCTTTGTTTTGTGTTCAGCAATTCACATTTAATACTCTATATCGTCAAAGATCTTTACGCTCTTATCCTCACAGATCTCGTCAAGACAATATTTACATCTAACAACAGGCTCGCGATTCTCCCATTTTCCCTTCGTAAAGTCAGGGAAATCAACCGAGATTCCACCGCCCTCGATCGATCTTTCGGAAAGCACACCGATAGCCATCCAGGTCACGCTATCGTAAGCATCAATAGGTGTATTTGTGCCATTTTTGACAGCTTCAACAAATGCGCGACAAACCAACCAGTCCATTCCTCCGTGACCGCCACGAGTTCCAACCGACTCATATTCGGCATGCAGTGGGTGATCATAGGTCTTGTATATCTCACTTTCGTTGTCGGCAATTCCCTCTTTCATGCCCTCAAGGAATACTACCTTTCTCTCCTCCGAGGACATTCCCTTTGTGCCTCTCACGGAAAAGTTTCGGCTATAATAGGCTCTTGGAAGAGTTGTATCAAGGGTTATCGAAACAGTCTCGCCGCCCGCACAAGTGATTATAGTATTTATGATGTCTCCCTGCTTATAATCAAGCTTTGCGTATTTGCTTTCCTCTCCAAAATGCTCTGCGGCAAAGGACTTGATTCCCACACTCTTGGAAGAAAAAGACGAGAGCTTAACGAAGCGATTGCCCCTATTGATATTCAAAACCTTGGCAATAGGGCCTATCTCATGTGTGGGATAGTTTTCTTTGTTTCCTTCAATATAGTGCTTGAGTCGGTAATGAGCTACGTCCTCTTTATCCTGACCTTTGAGCATATCTAAAAACAGCTCGCACTCATTTAGATAGTGAGCATACGCGCCGGTACAGTGGACGACCTCGCCAAAAAGTCCCTGCTTCACCATATTCAGCACCATCATCTCGCGTCTGCCGTAGCAACAGTTTTCAAGCATCATAAGGGGAGTTCCGGTCTTTTCGTAAGTGTCGATAAGCTCGAAGCACTCCTCAAGAGTTTCAGAGCAACCAACCTCAATCGCAGTATATTTTCCCGCAAGCATAGCTTTTTTTGCCATCTCGGGACGTGAATCCCAACCGGTCATAATCACAACCGCGTCAATTCCGGGATAATTCAGTACGTCATCGTAATTCTTTGTCATTTCAGGCTCGGGCTTGCCTTTTTCAAGCAATATTTTTTTGCCCTTTTCCAGCATAGCGTCGGAGCTATCGCAAATGATCGGGATCTCAACGTCTCCCATTTGAGCAAAGCACTCGCGAAGCACACTGCCGCCGCGTCTGCCTAAACCAACGTATGCTATCTTTATTTTCTCTTTCATAGTTGCCTCCGAAAAAGTAAATTTCTATTAATGATATTATAATATAATTCTTGTGGATTTTCAATACTTTTCGAAAAAAATAAAAATAATAGACTATAATACTCACGCGGTTAATTAATTCAAATTTTGATTTATCGTTGAGTTGAGTATGTTCATTTTCTGTCACCAGCGACAGAAAACGAACCAAAAGAACGCCGCACGGAGGATAGGGGCGGGTCTTACGAATAAAAAAGCGAACATGCCGCATTTTTATTCGTTTCAACAGCCCCTGCCCCGTGTCCCCCAACCCCATTGGTAAAAATAGAGAGGTTAAGATTATAGCCATATTAAACTTTTACATTTAATGAGGCTTTCCTTCGGAAAGGTCGCTACGCGACAG
>JAZUAS010000103.1:0-20185 GCA_045638125.1 Eubacteriales bacterium
ACTGTTTCGGCAGAAAAATATATGCAGATGTTTAATTCGCTCTGAGAAGCGTAATGAAGCCATCGTAGGGGAGGGGCTTGCCCCTCCGCCTACGAGGCTTAAAGATATTTTCATGCTTTATGATCCGGAAATACGTATAAAAGCGAATTTTATCCGTATTTCTGCACCACAATCTCGCAGAAAAGCAAATTTTATTCCCGAAAGGCAGTATGCACAAATGAATTACAAAAACATGACCCCACAAGAGATCAAAAGCAATATTGAGCTCAAGCTTTCGCGTTATTTCGGTTGCACCGCCGCAGAGGCGTCCAATGACCAGATGTATAAGGCGGTTGCTATGACCGTTCGCGATATTCTCACCGAAAAGCGCGGCGAATTTAAGAAAGACGTTAATAAAAAAGGCGCAAAGCGCGTTTACTATATGTGTATGGAGTTCCTTCTCGGACGCTCCCTCAAGACCAACGTTTGTAATCTTGGTATGGATACCTTTTATGCCGAGGCTCTCCGTGAGATGGGCTTTGAGCTTTCCGACCTTTATGAGTGCGAGCCCGATGCAGGACTTGGCAACGGCGGCTTAGGTCGTCTTGCCGCTTGCTTTATGGACTCTCTCTCCTCTCTCGACTATCCCGCGGCAGGATTTTCTCTTTGCTACGAGTACGGTCTCTTCAAGCAGAAGATCGTTGACGGAATGCAGGTAGAGCTTCCCGACGTTTGGCTTCCCGGTGGTGAGGTATGGCTCGTTCCCAGAACCGACCGTACTTTTGTGGTTCGTTTTGGCGGCAAGGTAGTAGAGAAGTGGGAAAACAACCACATGACTATCATTTATGAGGATGCAGAGGAGCTTGAGGCTGTTCCTTACGATATGATGATCTCGGGTGGCGACTCCAAGGGCGTCAGCCGTCTCCGCCTTTGGAAGGCAAGAACCGTTCAGAGCTTCAATATGGGTCTGTTCTCCCAGGGTCAGTATCAGAAGGCTCTCGAGGAGAGAAATAATGCAGAGGCGCTCACCAAGGTGCTTTATCCCGCAGATAATCACACCGAGGGTAAGCTTCTCCGTCTTTCCCAGCAGTATTTCCTTGTTTCTGCGTCTGTGCAGAGCATAATTCGTGACCACATGGCGGTTTACGGCACACTTGCTAATCTTGAAGACAAGGTTGCAATACACATCAACGATACTCACCCCGCACTCTGCGTTCCCGAGCTTATGAGAATACTCATTGATGATTATTTCTATTCTTGGGATGCGGCTTGGGAGAAGGTAGTTAAGATCTGCTCTTACACCAACCACACAGTGCTTCCCGAGGCACTTGAAACCTGGAATGAGGATTTGTTCCGTCTTAAGCTTCCCAGAATCTACGCTATCGTTAAGGAGATCAACGAGAGATTCTGCCGCGACGCGTGGAATGCATTCCCCGGCAACTGGCAGAGAATTACCAATATGGCTGTTCTCGGATACGGTCAGGTCAAGATGGCTAACCTTTCGGTTATCGGCTCTCACTCCGTAAACGGCGTTTCAAAGCTTCACTCCGATATTCTTACAGACACGATCTTCAAGGACTTCTATAAGATGTATCCCGAGAGATTTGATAACGTCACCAACGGTATCGCTCACCGTCGTTGGCTCTGCTACTCCAATCCCGAGCTGGCAAAGCTTCTTGACGAGTGCATTGGCACGGGCTACCGTCACAATCCCGTAGAGCTTGCGGAATTTGCAAAGTTTGCCGACGACAAGGCTGTACTTGACCGCGTTCGAGCTATCAAGCACGATAATAAGATCGCATTTGCTAACCACTTGGCGGCAAAGACGGGCGTTAAGCTCGATACTCACTCTCTCTTTGACATTCAGATCAAGAGACTTCACGAATATAAGAGACAGCTTCTCAACGTGCTTAATATCATCGGACTTTATCTCGATCTGAAAGACAATCCCGATCTGGACGTTCAGCCCAAGACCTTTATCTTTGGTGCAAAGGCGGCTCCCGGTTATCAGATGGCGAAGAGAATCATTCAGCTTATCTGTATGATAAGCAAGGATATCGAGCAGAATCCCAAGATCCGCGAAAAGCTTAAGGTAGTATTCCTTGAGAACTACGACGTTTCCACTGCCGAGATACTCATTCCCTCTGCCGACGTTTCCGAGCAGATCTCTCTTGCAGGTAAGGAAGCAAGCGGCACGGGTTGTATGAAGCTTATGATCAACGGCGCTATTACTATCGGTACTCTCGACGGAGCTAACGTTGAGATGCTTGACGCCGTTGGCGCGGAAAATATGTATATCTTCGGTCTCAAGGCTGACGAGGTTGAAAAGCTCTGGCTCCAGGGATACAGAAGTGCAGACTTCTATGCGGGCAACGAGCGTCTCCGCCGCATAATCACCTTCTTGACCATCGGCTTTGCAGGTGAGAGCTTTGCGGATATCGCAACCTATCTCCTTTCCGGTCACGGTGTTGCAGACCCCTATATGTGCCTTGCAGATTTCGAATCTTATCGCAAGACCCACGAGGAGATGATCGAGGCATACCAGAATCGAGAGAACTGGACGAGAATGTCTCTGCTTAATACTGCGGCGGCAGGATATTTTGCGGCCGACCGTTCCATTGATGAATACGCAGAGAAATTCTGGAACTTGAAGCCTGTTCATTGATAATTAACAGGCAGTAAAATATGAGCGCTTGCAAAATGCAAGCGCTCATATGAAATACGCCTCTCGGCGTATGAAATCCACCTTTGGTAGGTGAAATCCGTGCGATGCACGGGTTAATGAAGAAAACCACAGAGCGGTTTTCAAATTTTAAATTTAAGGGGAAGATCATGCTTCCAAAATTATACTTTGAAAATGACAGTGCCTCCGACGTGCAGATTCGCAAGTTCGTGGGCAATGATGATGTATCGCACCTCGGGGCTTTTCCTTGCGGTACTGTTATAAATGTTGAGATTACCGTTTCCCGTCGCATGGGCGCGTCGGGTGTGGTTTTGCGTCTTTGCAGAGACGGCGAGAGGGATATTGATACTCCTCTCGATTTTTGCCGTTCTGATAATTTAAACGACGTTTATTGCATCTCCCTTGATACCGCAAAGCTTTGTGGAAACGATGGGGAGGGGCTTTTCTATTATGAGTTTTTGCTCCTTCGCGGCGCTCACACTCTTTTTACCGATGCATACAATAACGTAGACTTTTACCTTGAGGAAAAAGCGGGATTCAGATTCCGACTTTTAGTCTATGAGAAGGATTTTGCAACTCCCAAGAGCTTTGGTCGCGGAGTGATGTATCAGATATTCACCGATCGCTTCTATAAAGGCGAGAGCGAGAAGGCGAGAGCTTTGCCCGTACGCGACGATGTTATCCTCAATGAGGACTGGAAAAACGGAATCCCTCAATACGCAGCATATCCGGGAGCGCCCTTGAAGAATAATATGTTCTTTGGCGGAAATCTTTACGGTATAATCGAAAAGCTGGATTATCTCGAATCATTGGGCGTTACCTATATCTATCTTTGCCCGATCTTTGAGGCATACAGTAACCATAAGTACGATACTGCCAACTATGAAAAGGTTGATCCCATGTTTGGTGGCGACGAGGCTTTTGACGAGCTTATAAACAAGGCTCGCGAAAGGGGAATCGGCATCATTCTTGACGGTGTTTTCAACCACACGGGTGACGACAGTATTTATTTCAACAAATACGGCAAAAAAGGTAGCGGCGGAGCTTATCTTGACCCTGCATCCCCATATCGTGATTGGTATCACTTCAAGAATTATCCGAATGATTACGAATCTTGGTGGGGAATCGACATTCTTCCCAAACTAAATCACGAAAGCGAAGCCTGCCGTCGCTATTTTACGGGCGACGGTGGAATTATTCAAAAACACATCCAAAAGGGAATTGCAGGCTGGCGTCTTGACGTTGCGGACGAGCTTTGCGACGAATTTTTGGACGAGCTTCGCATCTCTGCAAAGAAGGCAAGCGACGGCGAGGCGATCATCATCGGCGAGGTGTGGGAAAATGCCGCCGACAAGGTGGCTTACGGAAAGCGCCGACGCTATTTCAGAGGCCGTCAGCTTGACAGCGTAATGAACTACCCCTTGAAGAATGCAATCGTCTATTTCTGCACTTGGGGCGACGGAGAGACGCTTTATAACACTCTCACCGAGATATATGCGTCCTACCCTCCATCTGTTTCGCATAAGCTGATGAATCTGCTGGGTACGCACGATACCGAGCGAATCTTGACGGTGCTTGGTCGCGACGAGGAGGATGAATTCCTTGAAAACGATCAAAAGGCAAAGAAAAAGCTGACGAAAAGTCAGAGAGAACATGGAATAGAAATGCTCAAGATTGCCGCCGCGCTTCAGTTTACCGCATACGGGATTCCGTCGGTATTTTACGGTGACGAGATAGGTCTTGAGGGCTATGGCGACCCATTCTGCCGTATGCCTATGCCTTGGCATCTTGCTGATGAGGGTTGGAGAGCCGAGCTGCTTGATTTTTACCGAACACTCGGCAAAATAAGAAAATATGAAAAAGCGTTTGACGGCGGAGATTTCTACGTCGTTAAGCACACAGAGAATGCTATCGTTTTCGTCCGAGAGAAAGACGAGAGCCGTGTTATCGTTGCCGCTAATCGCGGAGGCGAGTTTAGCTTTGCCATCCCTGAAAACGTGCGTTACGTTGACCTTGTCGGCGGAGCGGAATTTGTGGGCAGAGTTACGGTGAGAGCAGATAGCATCTTGATAATGAAGGAAATTTTGCAATAATGAAGTATTCAAATTCTTTGAAGTATATGAATAGCTTTCCCGCGGTTGAAGTTTCGGGAGATATATCTCAAAAGAGAGTGCTTGAGCTATGCGTGTCTCTTGGCAAAATAAATGCGGGAATGCGTTGTGTATGCCTTCCCGAGGGTGGATCCGGACACGCCATCGCCTTGTTGCTTGAGTCGGTAATAAAAAGCTCGGGACATTGCGTTGGAAGAATAACCTCGGCAAGTGGCTTTGATTCAAGAAACTCGATATTTATTAATGGCGAGATACCGTCTATTGAGGATTATAATTTAGCTGTGGCAGAGCTGAAAAATGCCGTGCAAAGAAATCCCGACTCAAGGTACACCAAGGAAGAAACTACTTTTGTCCTCGGACTTTTGATTTGTAGGATAAGCGGATGTGATTGCGTTATTCTTGAAGGCTTGTCGGGAAAGAATTTTGCTCTTGATGCAGTCTGCGCACCTTTCGATCTTATTGTTATGCCCACGGTCTACGACAGTGAAAAATCCGCAGAAAAGGTCAAAACTCTCTGTGATACAATTCGTCGCGGAACACGTGAGGTCGTAAGCGGAAACCAAAAGAGCGAAATCTATAATGCCATATCAAATGCCTGTGCTATTAGCGGAGTTCGACTTTACATACCCGTAAAAGCGCAGTTTGAGACCGGCGAGATCGCGTCAAGAAAAATGACCTTTTCCTATAACGGCAGAGAGGGCTTTTCTCTAAAAAGCCCATCGCACATACTGCGTGATTGTGCGATGACTGTAATTGAAAGCGCATTGGCGCTACGTCGCGGGGGCTTGAGACTACCTTGGAATTGTATCGTGTCCGGTCTTTCTTCGGTCAGCGAAACGCTCTGCTTGGATATTCTCGCAGTTTCTCCCTTGCTATTAGTGGATAGTGCGTCGGGATATGACGAGGCCGTATTGGTCAAGAAGACTATCGACGAGGTATTCTCTGACAATGCTTTAAGTGAAGTAGTGTTTTGTGTTACGGAGGAGTCTTTGGCGATGCTGGACGCATTTGATTCTATGAATGTGTCCGAGACGATAGTTTATTCCAAAAACGGTGAAATTGCTTCTGAAGGCAGAGTTATTTGTGATTCTGTGAAAAAGGCATCAAAGGCTGTTGTTGGTTGCTGGAAGAATGGCAAGGACGTTGTCTGTTTGGGATCTGCCGGCTTTGCTTTGGAGATCAAAACTGAAATACTGAAGCTGATAAATAGTTGACGGTTTAATATATTTTGTATTTAAAAAGCTTCTGATGAGTTTCACCGGAAGCTTTTGTTTATAGGTATATAATCTGTTCAAAATGCAAATAATAACTATACCATATTGTCGAAAGGTAATAAGAAAATGATAAAACCTCAAATAGTAAAATGCAGCGGACGTGAAATACTTGACTCAAGAGGAAATCCAACAATAGAGGCAACCGTGGTGTTGTCAGACGGAACTATTGGCGTGGCATCGGTGCCATCCGGAGCATCTACCGGAATATACGAGGCTCATGAGAAAAGAGACGGAGATAACCGCAGATACGGCGGCAAGGGAGTGCTTGAGGCGGTAAATAATATCTGTCGCTCGATCTCGCCCGAGCTTGTGGGCTGTTACGCCTGCGACCAATCGGTGGTTGATCGACTGATGATAAAGCTTGATGGAACAGATAATAAATCAAAGCTGGGCGCTAACGCTATACTTGCAGTGTCCTTGGCTACTGCGCGCGCTTGCGCCGGGGCATACGGAATACCGCTTTTCCGTTGGATCGGCGGTTCAAGAGCGGTCAGATTGCCGATTCCTATGATGAATATTCTCAACGGTGGCGCGCATGCGTCTAACAATGTGGAGATACAGGAATTTATGATCGTTCCCGTTGGTGCGCCGTCCTTTGCCGACGCGCTTCGAATGGGAAGCGAGATATATCATACGCTTGGCAAGCTTTTAGGTGAAAGGGGACTTTCCACGGCAGTCGGTGACGAGGGCGGATTTGCCCCCAACCTTGAATCGGATGAAAAGGCAATCGAGCTTATAATTTCGGCAATCAAAGCGGCAGGATATGATACCGACACCGTGAAGCTGGCACTTGACGTAGCTTCCTCGGAGTGGTACGACGAGAAAAGCGAAAGCTACAAGCTACCCAAACGCAATGTCGAGATGGATAGAGCCGAGCTTATCGAATATTACACCTCACTTGTAAGAGAGTACCCCATAATTTCTATCGAAGACCCCCTTGATCAGCGCGATTTTGAGAGCTGGAAGCAGATCACCGATGCTCTCGGAGATAGCGTCATGCTTGTAGGAGACGACTTTTTTGTAACAAATCCCACGAGACTCAAAAAGGGAATCGATATGGGTGCGGCTAACGCCATATTGGTCAAGCCTAACCAGATAGGAACGCTTTCGGAGGTTATTGAGGTAACCAACATCGCCGCGTCGGCGGGATATTCGTATATTATGTCCCACCGTTCGGGTGAGACAGAGGATACAACTATTGCCGATCTCGCCGTCGGGCTCGGCGCACCCTTTATAAAATCGGGCGCGCCCTGCCGAAGTGACCGAGTGGCGAAGTATAACAGACTTCTTCGCATTGAAGCGTCCCTCGGTCATTCGGCGACCTACGGTCTCCGTCCCGACGGCGTCCGTCCTACAGTAGCTACTTTTTGCGGAGATCAATGCTAACGGTAGTCGGAATATCACAAAAATTTTATTGCTAAACCAAAAGGCGACCATGCGGTCGCCTTTTGGTTTCTTTTTTAAATTTCAATTACTTCACCCATAGGGATGGAATAAATATAAGTTTTTGAAGGCTCTTTGCCAAAAATTTCTTTTACCGCAAAACGATATTCGTCAAGCTGATCCTTGTGCTTCTCGCGCATATTGGATACAAGAAGCTCGCGGTTGTCGATCTCCTCTGGAGAGATGCGGTCGGTTTTGTAATCACAAAGAATTATCTTGCCGTCGCTCGTCTCAATCAAGAGGTCTATGGAGCCTTGAACAAATATCTTTTTATCTCCCACCAGCGCCTTGATCTCATCCTTTTCGGTAAAATCTGCGGCGGATCGGAACATTCCAAAATGGAACTCACGTCGTGTGTTGTGTGCTGATCGAATCTCCTTGAAAAGCTCGCTTTCAAAGAATCGTTCAAGCTGCTTGCGCTCAACTATGTCCGCCGTGCGACGGGTGATAAAGCGACCGTCACAAAGGCGCTCTATCTCACGGTCAAGTCCGTTTTTAAGTACGTTACCGTAATCGCAGAACTGAAGTATCTGATGCGCTGCGCTACCTTTTTCGGCAGCGGTGGGTTTCTTGTTTGTCTCAAGAAGATCGTCAAAGGTGGTGTTTTTAGATCGCATGAGATTGATGCGGCTTCTGATCTTTTCGGCGCTGTCGGAGGCGATCTCGTCCCTATCTTCGTCGTTGTCTCCGAACAATTCTCCCGTGGGAATCGGGATGAAAACGCTTTCGTCAAGCATCCTACCCGACACCTTGGATGCCGCAACCTTTGCGGGGATGGCAGATAGTAGCTTTTCCGCATCTGTTTCTCCGTGAGGGGAGAGCAGTACCTTGGCAAAGTGCTTGTCCTCATCTGTGATGCCGTAAGCGGAGGATTCAACCTCCTCGCGAGTTATTCTGTCACAGAGAGGGGGGATAGAGCCTCTTTTAAAGGTGTTAAGCTCATATAGATCTTCTGTTTCCTTGAACAAGGACAGTGCGATAAGAGTCCACCAAATATAGCTCTTGCCGTTCTTGATCTCGTTCATAAAATCGCGGCTATTAAAGGAGAGGACCTCTTTTATCTCTTCGTAGCTTTTTGAGAGAGTTGCGCTGAGATAAAGTCTTTCTTTGGCTCTTGTCATTGCTACGTAAAATATTCTCGCCTCCTCCTCAAGCATTTTGTTCTTGGAGAGAATCTGACCCGCCTTCCAAAGAGCGTTTTCCTCACGCTTTATGTGTGTTCGTGAATAAACGTCGTCGTTCTCATCCTCGGGAGCTGCCAGCTTTAGAGAAATACCAAGCTCGCGATTAAAGATGAGAGGACTTGAGAGAGATCTGAAATTCATCTGCTTACCAAGACCGAACAGATAGCAGACCTTGTATTCAAGTCCCTTGGACTGATGCATGGTGATAATGGTGACCTCGTCGTCCTGCGCCTTAATGGGGTCGGAATTGGAATCTCCTTTTTCCATAAGACTTTTGAAATATGTGACGAAGCTATAAAGTCCGTTCCACGCGCCGCGTGAATATTTGCAGGCGGTGCTGTAAAGATAGGTAAAGGAATCGCCCGTGCAAAGGTCTGCAAAGATCTCACATCCTGCAAGCGCGCGAAGCAGCTTGTCTGCAGAAACGCGGCCTGAGAGCTTTCGCAATCTGTTAAGCAGAGACACAATCTCCTGACACTTTCCTGCAAGAGGACTACACTCGCCACTTGTGGCATATTCAACCATCGCGTCGTAGAGCGAGTGCTTCTCGTCACTGCCATCTCTTATCCGTATCACCTCGTCAAGAGTAAAAACGGGGGAATAGAGGGGCAGAGCCGCCGTAAGAACGCGGCAGAGAGGAATGTCGTCTCTGGGGTTGTCGATAGTGGTCAGTATATCAAGTAAAAGCTTCATTTCACTGCCTTGAAGCAGTTCATTTTTAGCATTGGTAACGTATTTTATACCGATTTTCGAGAGAGCCTTGGCAAGAGGCTCAATCTGTTTGTGGCCACGAACAAGAATGGCAATATCTCCTGCGCGCACATAGCTTCCGTCGGCATTTTTCTCGTTTTTGTCGCGTATAAGCCTTGCAATTTCGTTGGCACAGATCACTGCCTCGTCGTAGAGCTTGTCTTCGTTTTCGTCGGGCTCATACGAGTCTTCTATCTCGCCGTCATTATCTTCTATTTGCTCGGCAGGCTCAATCAGATTGATCTTGACCTTCTGTGGGGGATCGAAATTGGGAGAGATCTTGCCAAAGCGAAGCATATCGTTTTCTTTATCGTAACCTATACTGTCGGCAAAGGAAAAAAATATCTTGTCGCACACAAGGTTGACAAAATCCACGATACCCCTGTCGCAACGGAAGTTTTCCGACATAAATATCGAGTTTCCTCCGCTTTCGGGTATTTTGTCGGGATTTTCGGAGTCATATTGAGGGAATTTCTCGCGATATGCGGCAAAGATCGAGGGTTCAGCGTCGCGGAAGCAGTAGATGCTCTGCTTGATGTCGCCAACCATAAATCGACGGTTGCCGCCGATAAGCTCGAAGATCCTGTCCTGAATGGCGTTGACGTCCTGATACTCGTCGATATATACCTCGTCGTACTGCTTTGACATAGAGATAGCAAGCTCGGAGGGCGTGCCGTCAGAGTTCTGAAGCAGCTTGAGGACGAATTTCGGCATGTCGGAAAATTCGCAGACGCCACGGGCGAGCTTTTCCGCCGAGTAGCGACGGTCAAACTCGGAAAGCAGAGCGTAAAGCAGCTCGCACGCCTCCGCCGAGGCGAGAAAATGCGCCGAGATCTGCTCGGGGGAATAACAGAAGGGATTCTTTTTCAGATTTTTGATGGGCGCGAGAAGCTTTGCTCGGGTGTTTTTCGTAACGTCCGAGTAGCTGCTGAAATTATCTCCCTTGAGCGAGGGATAGTTTTTGAATTTAAGCTCTTGAATTGCGTCACGAAAAGCGACGTAGCTTTCGGAGAGCTTATAGTACACGTGATTGCAAAGCTCGGCATCTTCTGATAGGGTCGGGATGATCTTACCCTTGAGAGCCAAAGCGAAGGCGGGAGGAGACGAGGGATCTGCGCTTATAACTCCGTCCGCTATCTCCTCTAACTGCTCGCGGACAAAATCAAGCTGTGAAGAAGCTCCAGATAGAATGTCTTTTGTATCTTTGAGGATTATTTTGCCCTCAATGGTGTCGAAAAAGTCAAGCTCTGCAGACTCGCGTAGGCGTTCCGCACTCTTTTTCAGTATATCAACTCCATCGGGGACGGAAAGCGTCTTTTTGTAGAACTCCAAAAGGGTAGGGATGATGCCCGAGGTGTCTCGGATGCCGGTTATGAGACTCAATAGGTCGGTGTAGACCGAGCGGTGTCCCACCCCCGCCAGTTCTCCCTCGGAAATGCCTGAACGCTCGGAGAAAAAGAGCTCGAGTGTCTCTTTGAATATGGCTTCGCGGACGGGAGCAAGCTCTGCATCATCGGCAAGACGGATAGACGCAGGCAAACCGAGTTTCTCAAAATTCGCCTTGACGGGAGCAGAGAAAAAGGAGTCAATGGTGCTGATGTGTGCACTGCCGAGCTTCAAAAGCTCCTCTTGCAGGTGCTTGTTGTCGGGATGGGCGGCAATAGCCTCAGTGAGAGCGTCCGAGATCTTCTTTTTCAGTTCAGCCGCCGCACTTCGAGTAAATGTTACTATTAGCATGCGCCCGATAGATTTATTTTCGTCGGCTATTATCGAGTCAATGATCCTTCGTGTCAGCGTGAAGGTCTTACCCGAGCCTGCCGCCGCGCTGACAAGCAGAGACCTGCCGCGTGCGGTCATAGCGTCTGTTTGTGCTTTTGTAAATGCCATTTTAGACCGTTCCTTTCTGACGTAGTATCAATAAGTTGTATTTTTAGCCGCTTTTGGACAGCTTGCGCGCAAAAAGCAGTATTTGCAGGCTTGGGGCGAAGGGGTTCTGGGGGCGCGTCCCTCAAAAATGCTTCTTCCTGTGCTGGCTATCGACTCGCGGAGAACGCGGTCGATGTCGCGGATTCCGTCCTCGCTTACGGCGTTGCCTTTCTTAACTGTTCCCGTGCCGCGGTCGACCTCAATGCCTGCGAGAATGCTCTTGTCAAGCTCACCGCTGGCGGCAGAGAGAACGTCGATGTTGTCAAGGATAAATCCGCTTCGCTCGGGAGAAACCTTACCGCCCGACTCGTTCGCCGAGAGAAAGAGAGCCGATGCGGGGAATATCTCTTTTTCACCGCCGATAAGCTCCTTGTTTTCTTCAAGTGCGGCGGTAAAGAGATAGGCGGGGAGCTGAACGTCGTTTCCGCTTTCAATTCCCTCTATATCAAAGGGATGGCTTCCGGTTTTGTAGTCCACCACGCGGAGATATCTGCGATCCTCTCCGTCGAAAAAGTCGATGCGGTCGATGATTCCGCCAAGGATTATCTTGGGAGAGTCGGCGGTGTCGCCCACGCTTATTTCAAGCGGCTTTAGCGCTCCCTCGCGACCCTCGGAGATGCGAAGCTCTTGAGAGAGGATTTTGAAGGAGGAGTCCGAAAATTCGTCGAGTACGCTCTTTGCCATAATGAGGGCAAGATCGCGAAGTCGCGAAAAGGTGTACATCATAGACGGGGGGAGAGGACAGCCTATGGATGAAATATATCTGTCAACGTAATCGCTGACAAGCTTTACAAGTGTTTCGTCGTCGGGGCGAGATAGCGAGCCGTCGCTCTCTTTGAGGTCGGAGACAAGCTTCTCCATAACGTAGTGAACGATAGTTCCCGAGCTGTCGTAGCTGACCGCTCCCACCTTTTTCTCACGCAGAGCGAGGACGTAGCGGCACCAGTATTGATAGGGACAGCTTGCAAAGGTTGATATTTTGGTCTGCGACAGATAAATTCTGTCTCCGAAAAGCATTTTTATCTGTAATGGGTCGATCACGACGTCATCGGACAGATCGGCGACCTCTGTTTCCTTGGATACGATAGCGCAAAGCTCCTCGTCGGATATTTCGTTTGTCTCGTCGTCTCTTACGGCATCGGCGATTCTTTTTATAAGATCCAGATCAAAAAGATATTTCGGAAGCTTCGAGAAGAGGAAAAAGAGTCTGTTCCATGCGGTAGACGGTGTGCAAGAGCCTCCGCCGATGCGAGATGAACAAGTGGAAACGATCAGCTTTTCCTGAGGCTTGGTCATGGCGCGATAGACGTAGAAAAGCTCGTCCGAGGTAACTCTCGTCTCTCTGGACACCAGAGGGATAGAAAGCTCCTCCATTATCGCCTTGTCGCCCTCGGTGAATATGCCCGAATCCGAATAGCTTCTTGGGAATTCGCCCTCGCAAAGGCCTAAAACTATGGCGACCTTTACGTTTTCCACTCTCAATGTGGGTGCGGAGCCGACCGTGACGTATTCGCCCGTGGCGGGAACCGAACCCATATCACTTCCGCGGAGCATGATCTCGATAGCGTAGCATAGCTCCTCGGGGGTGGTAGATGTGTCGGAGAGGATAGCGCAGACCTGACTTAGAGCGCTTATAACACTGTCGTATATTCTGAGACATTCGCCGGCGCTTCTAAAATCGCCCGATGCCACGTCAAGCTCGGCAAGAGCGCATAGAGAATCGGCAAGCCCGATCTCGGAAAGATATTCGTATATCGCGCGGCAGTTTGCGATAGTGTCTCCCTTTGCCGCAGAGAATTTTTCTCGCAGACGCACAAGCGGGGGGATAAGCTTTGAACGTACGCGGTTTGCTCCTTGGAGAATTTCAAGAGAGCGGCCGCGGGGCTTATCGGCGGTGTAGCCGTCGGGATTCATGCTCCACATGTCTTCAAGGAATTTAGATCCCGAAATGCTCCAGGTGTAAAGGTAGTCCTCAAAAAGGTCTGCGTCTCCGTCGTCAATTCCGCAAAGACCTGTTTTGAGCAGAGTTATGACGTCGGCAGAGCGGAAATTGTATATGACACAACGCAGAGCCGAGAAAATAAGTCTTGCGGCGGCGGTGGCTGAAAGGTCGGTGCGCTCGGAGAGAAAGTAGGGAATCCCCATGCTCTCAAAGACTGCCTCCATAAGCCCCTTGCGGCTCTCTGCGTCGCGAAGAATGACCGCCATTTCCGAGAATTTTACACCCTCTCTGTATGCTTGAAGTATCTTCAAAGCGGCAAGATATATTTCGTCGTATTCGTTTTTACATACAAATGCTTCGATCGATGAAAGAGAATCCTCGGAGACGTCGGGAATGGTATCCGATGTAATGGAAAAATCCCAAAGACCGCGCTCAAGCGCCGAGAGAGCGGCACTTTTAACCCTATCTCCCCCGTCTACTGTGACGTTATTTACCTCAAGTCCCTTTTCTGCGGCAAAACGCTTAAAGCGGCGGTAGGTGTCGTCCACACCTGCGGTGTGGGGCATATTTCTCATGTTAGCATCACGGCAGAGCGCGATGCTAAGTGTATCAGCCTGAGCGGCAAGCTCGTATAGCACAGCATGCTCCTCGCCGGTGAAGCTCGTAAAGGAATCTACAAAAATATGGTATCCCTCAAAGCAGTTGTGCTTGCGGAGCAGGGTGGCAAGACGTGCAAGTCTGTTTTCAGCCGCCACCGCACCTTCACCCATGCGAGCGGACAAAACGCGTTCAAAGTTAGCGTATATCAAGGCAACGTCAAGGAGCTTCTTGGAAAGAGCCTCATTGGCGCAATCATCTGCCGCCTGCTCGCACTCCTCGGGGTTTATACCGCAGGCATGAAGCTCGTCCACGGTGGAAAGCATCATCGAGCAGAATGACAGATCGTTTTTTACGTCGTTGTATTCGCAAAGATTGGTGGATATTTCACGCAAGCTCTGCCACATTACGAGATTTCTCGCTCCACCGGGGGCGGCAGAGTCGATAAGACCGCCGTATTCGCCAAACACCTTTGCGGCAAGACGCGAAAAGGTTACCACCTCAAAGCAGAGTGCAGAGGATGGCGGCAGATCGGCAAGCATAGATTCGCTGACGAAGGTCTGTTGCTCGGGAACCAGCAAAAGGCATTTTTCACCCAATGCTACCTTTTTTCGTATTTCTTCAATTATGTAGGAGGTCTTACCGCCGCCCGGACGGCCGAGAATAAAATTCAGCATAGCTTATCCTTTTATTTTTCAGATTTTGATGTGTCCTCGATAATTTTAAGGTTTCTGCCTATTGTTTCGCGTCCCCTCCAAGAGTAGGCGCGACGGGAAAAGTCAGCGTTGCTCATTGATCCAAGTGTGCAGGAAGTCAGAATAGGCAGAAGATCGCTTTTAAAGTAATCAATATTCGTGTATATAGTCTGTTTTTCTACGGCTTGTTTCGTGTAAGGGCAGACCTCCTGGCAGAGATCACATCCCCAGACCGAGCCGAAGGAGATTATGGCGTTTTTTTCGTCAGCCGAAAGCTCTCCTTTTTTCTGGGTCAAAGCCGAAAGACACTGACCTGTTTTTTTGGCGGGGCAGGCTCTTTTGCATTCTCCGCATCCGAGACAGTGTTCGATTGTCTTGGGGGGTACATCTGTCGGAATGTCGGTGATGATCTCGCCCAAAAAGACGTAAGAGGAGTATTTTTCTGTTATAAGGAGACCGTTATCCCCGATTATGCCAAGTCCTGCCGATGCCGCGGCGTGGCGCTCATCGATGGGGGAGTTGTCGGCAAATCCCGCAAAATGATTTTCGGGATAAAGCTCCGATAGCATCGGGATAAGAGAGTCAAAAAGCTCGGCAAAATAACCGTGATAGTCTCGGCATATAGCATAAGCCGAAAGATTTTTTTTCTTGTGAGGCGCAAGATATGGAACGGCAAAAATTATCGCCGTCAGCTCACGCTCTACGTCAAAGCCCGCCCTTGAAAGCTTATATGGGCGAGTTAATATGCAATTTTTGAGGGAAATGGGGGCGGCGAGAGTTATTCCTCGCTCTAGGAGAGCAGCCAGTATCTTGTCTATCATAGAATCATCCTCAAAATCTATTCGTTATTATAATTATAACATAAAAATAAAATAAAAACAAGAAGCACGGCTACTTTTCAGTGACTTTTTATGAGTTCTTCAATAAACGTTCACATTTTCTTATTATAATATAATCGTATAGTAATCTCAATATGGAGGGCTTTATTCGTGAAAAAGGCATCCAATACCTTAAAAAACGCAAAAAATATAATTTTTATTACTTCCGCACTTATGGCAGTCGCATTGCTTTTCAGCTCCTGCGGAACTATAAGATTCAGTTACGATATTTCCGATATAGGCAATGCCTTGCTTGAGGAGTACGTTAAAGACGATGGAGTTATAGATGCTCCCGAGCTTGACGGCAACCGCGAGGAGATAACCATCGAGAAAAACGAGGGAAATAAGTCCGAGGACGATAAGATCACCAGCGCGGGACAGGCATATAACTCGGTCAGTGAGGTGTATTACGCGGTTGCTGACAGTGTAGTTGAGATCACTACCGAGACGGTAAGAAACGGATCGTGGATGGGTCAGTACGTCTCCGAGGGCGCAGGAAGCGGAGTTATAATAGACGGCAGAGGCTTCATAGTTACCAATCACCACGTTGTAGACGGCGCATCCAACATTACCGTGAGACTCACCACGGGTGAGGAATTTGAGGCGACGCTTATGGGAAGCGACGACACGGCAGACCTTGCAGTCCTTAAAATAGATGCAAGCGGACATGAGCTTACCGTAGCGCCCCTGGGTTGTAGTGGTGATCTAGTGGTGGGCGAGGACGTTATCGTTTTAGGTAATCCTCTCGGATCTCTGGGTGGAACTCTTACCACGGGTATCATCAGCGCTACCGAAAGAACTATAACGGTAGACGGTACAGAAATGGTTCTGCTTCAGACCAATGCGGCGATCAACCCAGGAAACTCCGGCGGAGGACTGTTTAATATGGCAGGCGAGCTTGTGGGAGTTGTCAATGCAAAAATGGCAGGAAGCGATATAGAGGGACTTGGCTTTGCTATTCCCATTGACTACGCTCACGTTATTATCGAGGATCTTATAAATTACGGCTACGTCAAGGGCGTTGCCGATCACGGCCTTATCCTGCTCGACGTTACCACCCAGAATCTTCCCGCGGCGTACGCAAAGTACGGTATTACCAGCACGGGAGTTGTCATTATGGAGTCGAAGCTGACCGACGAATTGAAATATGGCGATACCATTATATCGGTAAACGGAGCGAAAATCAGCTCCTCGTCAAGCCTTAATTCGATCGTACGCGCCAAAAGCGTGGGGGATAGCTTGACGCTTAAGATCAATCGCGGTGGTCAATACATCACAGTTACCTATACGTTAGGTGAGAGAGGCGCCGAGGACATGGCACTTGAATGATCAATTCAATGCCCATAAACTATGAAAGCGAGGTGCAGAATATGTATCAAATATTGGTAGTGGACGATGAAGTGAGAATACGCTCTATCATAAAAAAATATGCAGAATTTGAAGGTCATTCGGTCACCGAGGCAGGTGACGGAATGGAAGCGGTAAGACTCTGCCGCAAGGGAAAATACGACGTTATCATAATGGATATTATGATGCCCGAGCTTGACGGATTTTCGGCGTGCCGTGAGATACGCAAGGTTGCCGATACTCCCATTATAATGCTTTCGGCAAGGGGAGAGGAATACGATAAGATAAACGGCTTTGAGCTTGGTATAGACGATTACGTTGTAAAACCCTTTTCGCCTAAGGAGCTTATGCTTCGTATCGAGGCGATAATGAAGAGAATGAGCCGCCGCGGCGGAGACGACGTAAAAAAAGCCCCCAACGTGGTCATCGAGATGGACGGCGGCGGTCTGCGAGTGGATATTACCGCAAGACTTGTCTACGTCAAAGGCGAGAGAATAGATATGTCTCCCAAGGAGTATGATCTGTTCTTCTATATGCTTGAAAATCGCAACGTTGCGCTCTCCCGTGAAAAGCTTATAAGTGAGGTATGGGGTTACGACTTTTACGGCGATGCCAGAACCCTTGATACCCATGTAAAGCTACTCCGCAAGAGTCTTGGAGAGTACAGCAAATACATAGTGACTTTGCGAGGTGTAGGCTATCGCTTTGAGGGCGAGTCCAAATAAAACGCTACCGAAAGACGACGAACGAAATGAGAAGATCAAGAGACAATAAAGCAAATGCAAATAGAAGCGGACGCTACGTATCAAGTATATCGTGGCGGTTGTTTGGCGCGCTTATACTGTTCGTCACCATGATACTTTTGGTGATATGGGTGTTTCAGATCGTTCTTTTGAATCAATTTTATGAGCAGGTAAAGCTGGAGGAGCTTTATAGGATTGACAGAGATATAAGTGCATCGTTTTCGGACGAAAAGCAGCTCTGTGAGATAGCATATCTGCGCTCGGTGGAAAGCGATACCTGTATCAGAGTTTATCGTATAGTCGATGATGTATCGGAGATATTGGTAGACAGTGACGTCAATATGGGCTGTTCAATCCACCATATTGGTGACGGATTGAACCGCTATTACCGTATGGCGGTGAAAAACGGCGGCGTTTATATACACACAAGACGTGATGCAAAATCACGGGCACACAGTACGGTCATGGTGTCGGTAAAGCAGACGGAAAGCGGAGAGGTCTTTGTCATAATGCAGGACGTTGAGCTTCAGCCTCTTGACGTTACCGTCACAACGCTTCAGCGTCAGTTCGGTTGGATAATGTGTATTCTTGTAATGGGTGCGATGATCATGGCTCTGGCGATGTCACGAATGGTATGCCTGCCTATGCAGAAGATGAGTCAATCGGCAAAGAGATTGGCAAAGGGGGATTACGATACCCGATTCCAAGGCGGTGGTTACAGAGAAGCAGAGGAGCTTGCCGACGCTCTCAACTTTGCGGCGAGCGAGCTTCAGAAAAACGACGACCTCCAAAAGGAGCTTATAGCCAATATTTCTCACGATTTGCGCACACCCTTGACTATGATAAAGGGATATAGTGAGATAATGCGCGATCTTCCCGATGAGAACACTCCCGAAAACGTTCAGGTGATAATCGACGAGACCGAAAGACTTACCGAGCTTGTAAACGACGTGCTTGATCTGTCCAAGATCAGATCGGGAACAAGAAAGCCCGAGATCGAGGTCTTTGAGCTTACCGAGACAGTTGCGGCGGTGCTTACACGGTATAAAAAGCTGATCGACCAGAAATACGTGATAAACTTTATGGCAGATCAGAGCGTTTGCGTCAAAGCAGACAGAACTATGATACTGCAGGTAGTATACAACCTTGTAAATAATGCCCTCAACTACACGGGCGAGGACAAGACGGTAACTATCGTACAGACGGTTACGGTCGGCAGAGTGAGAATTTCCGTCACCGATACGGGCGAGGGAATCGCAGAGGAGGATCTGCCTTATATCTGGGATAGATACTACAAGGTGGACAAGGTCCATAAGCGTGCCGTGATCGGTACGGGTCTGGGACTTTCGATCGTCAAGGGCATTCTTGAATCCCACGGAGCGGTCTACGGGGTAGAAAGCACTGTGGGTGCGGGAAGCACGTTCTATTTCGAGCTTGACGCTATTGGCGACTCAAATATTGACACAAACTAAAAAATTCGAAATAATAAGGTAAAAAAGCGAAATTCTTTTGTATTCGCTATTGCAATTTTGCGACAACTGCGGTAAAATAATAGAGTATGTGATTTAACGCTTGAGAGGTATGACAGAATGCAGGATATAATCAGCTCGATATTTAAATGCCCCGGCTGTGGCGGCAAAATGAGTGTGACCGAGGACGGAAAAAGTTCAAAATGCGACGGCTCTAATCCCAAAGGGAAGAACCACAGCTTTGATTTTTCAGCCGACGGCTACCTCAGCTTCGGTGTGACGGGAGGAGACTCCAAATCCGCAGTTGCGGCGAGGAAAGCCTTTTTGAGATCGACCGATTGTTACCGCCCTGCCGCTGAGGCGGTTTGCGATGCGGTGGCTAAATATGCTCCCGAGTGTGGAGTACTGATAGACGCAGGGTGCGGAGAGGGGTATTACACCTCGATGCTCTCGGAGGTTTCAGACAAAACCGTGGGATTTGACCTCTCAAAGTTTGCCTGCGCGGCAGGAGCAAAGCAAGCGAAAAAGGACGGCATAAACGATCTGATTTTTGCAACCGCAAGCGTTTTTGAACTGCCCTTGCAGGACGGATGCGCCGATGTTGTTACGAATATTTTCGCTCCCTGTGCCGAGGACGAATACAAGCGCGTTCTCCGCAGTGGCGGATTGCTGTTCGTTGTTGGTGCAGGCAAAAACCATTTGATGGGACTAAAAAAAGTCATATACGACGACGTTTATGAGAACGGTCAGCGCGCCGATCTACCCAAAAGCATGGAGCATCTTGGTTATGTGACCTCCGCCCACAACATACGAGTTGACGGTAAAGAAAATATCGCCGCGCTCTTTTCCATGACGCCATACTATTGGCGAACGAGCGAGGCAGATAAAGAAAAGCTTGCATCTCTTGACTCTATCGAGACCGAGATCGAATTTGAAATCAACATTTACAAAAATAGCAACTGATAAAAGGATCGACTAAAATGAAATTTTCACTTTGCATTCCCATGTATAACGAAAGCTCCATCATCAAGGAGACCGCGCAGACTCTTCACGAATATATGTCTGCAAATTTTGAGGATTATGAGATAATTTTCTCCAACGACGGCTCAAAGGACGGATGCGATAAGATGATTGAGGAGATGAATCTACCCCGCGTCCGCGTTG
>JAZUAS010000104.1:0-6315 GCA_045638125.1 Eubacteriales bacterium
TCTGAGCTATTTATCTTAGCTTCTTTTACTTTTTAGAGTTGTGTTTCTTTACTCTTAGTTTTTGACAGATCTGTATTTCGCACTTGCTTTAATTTTGCTTTGTACTTCTATCTTTTGTTGTTCAATTGTCAAGGTTCAATTCCGCTCCCGCTTTCTTGCGAGCGCTCGACTATTATATCACTTTTGAAACCGTTTGTCAAGAGGTTTTTGAATTTTTTTCAAATTTTTTTGACATTTTTTCGAGGCTCCAAGCGGTCACCGTTTTGCGCGGCAACTCGATTATTATACCACAATCAAATCGCCTTGTCAATAGGTTTTTGAAAAATTTTTTGGGTTTTTTAAAAAAGTTTTTTTAGAAGCCCAATACACCGATTTATCCACCGCTTTTCGGCGTTAATCCGCTCAAAACTCTTCATTATTATATATAGGATAGCCAACCGCGTTTAAAATTAAACCAAAGACCCCCAAAGCTAACGCTCCGGAGGTCACTTTTCTTCATTATTATATATTACTTCTTATAATACGCCTTCAATGTTTCCGCCGCCGCGTAAGACGCGTAGGACGAACCGTGGGAATTATCCTTTGGAATAGAGTCGTCGGGCTCAAGAACTACGGAAACTATTATTTCGGGATCATTGTAGGGCGCAGCACAAACAAATAGTCTGTTATCATTCTTGCCGGTTCCTCTCTGCGCGGTTCCGGTCTTACCGCCAACGGTCACAGGCAAGCCCTTCATATAGTACGATGCCGCCGCATCATTGACGATCATCGCCTTCATTCCCTGCTTGACGGTAGTCACAGCGGTGCTTGACAAAGAAATACTGTCAACAATCTCGGTTTCAAAGGCATACACAAGATCACCACTGTAGGTTCTGACCTCTTTAAGCAGATGCACGGAATATCTCGTGCCGCCGTTGAGCACGGTTGCAATATAGTTTGCTATTTGGAGAGGATTGAACATATTGGTAGACTGACCTATCGCAGCCATAACCGTGTCTCTTTCGTTCCACTGTTGGCCCACGCTTTCAACGTACTCGGGCCCCGCCAAAATTCCGGTACTTTCTCTTATTTCTATACCGGTAGGCTCACCAAGACCAAACGCGGCGCAATATTTATTCATCGCCTCTATTCCCATGACAGGGCCTAACTCATAGAAATAACAGTTGCAGGACACTTGGAGCGCATAGGCTGCGTTGACGTTTCCATGCTCTCCGGGATGTATCCAACACTTGTTTCCGTAAACGGGGTCAGCACCCGAACAATAAAATGACGTAGATGGATTGACCGCCCCCGTGGTTATTCCTGCCGCAACCATGCCCACCTTAAACGCCGAACCGGGAGTGTAGGCATTAAGCGCGCGGTTTAACAGGGGATTGTGATAATCCTTAGCCAAGGAGGTATAATCCTTATTGTATGTGGTCAGATCAAAGGTAGGATAGGACGCAAGTGCCAAAACGTCACCGTTTTTAGGGTCAATTGCGGTTATCGCGCCGGCATGGGCGTCTCCCACGAGATTTACGTTCCTTTCAAGTGCCTCCTCTGCGGCAATCTGCAATTCGATATCGATAGTAAGATACACATCCTTGCCGGGGATCGGTTCTTTCTCGACGTAACTTCTGATAACGTTGCCATTTTTATCCTCAACAACAACCCTGACACCGTCAACGCCTCGCAAATACTCCTCAAACGCCGCCTCGCACCCGTCAAGACCTACGGTGTCATCCATATCGTAGCCGAGTGCTTGATAATACGCCCAATTTTCTGCTAAGATCGCACCTGTACGTCCGAGAATGTGTGACGCATAACCCGGATAGGCATATTTTCTTGAAGATTTCACCTCAAAATCGGTTCCCGCCAGGTTCAGCTCTTTCACATAGGTCAAAAATGAAATATCAAGATCCTCTGCAAAGGTGTATCGGTTATAGATGGAAAAATCGCCCACTTCCATATCGTATCGGACGCGAAGTATCTCGTCTATCTCTATATCACTGAACATCGGCTCGCCCGACGCGGTCTTCTCGTCAAGCTTGTATCGCATAACATACCAATCTACTATCTCGCTCTCTGACGGAAAATCGTCGGGGCTTTGAGCGTAAAAATCATCCAGATAAGAGACGGTCAGCTCGGTTTTGCTGATAGGAGCATCGCTCTCAAGCTCATTTTCGGCTATTCTTTTGAGCAGTCTATAATATATATCGGATTCACCGTCGCGCGCCGCCGAGGTATATGTATAATTCGGATACTTTCCCGCAAACGGAAAGCTCGTCTCGCTTCTGTGGGAATCCAATCCGTTTTTCTTCAACGCGGCAACCGCTCGAAGAATAGTCTCGTTTCTTTCGACCTGCGTAGCCGCCATAGCGTCGTAGTCAAACACCATATTATAGGTGTATTCGTTATAGACGAGCAGATTGCCGTTTCGGTCGTATATCTCGCCTCGAAGCGCCTGTATCGGCTCTCGGCGCGTGTATGTTCCGGTCTCTATTTTGTCATTCGGGTCGGCGGTAGCCATTATATTAAACATCCTTATAAAAAACACAAGGCAGATGATAATGAACAATGCCCCCACAAAAGCAATACGGAATGCAGGTCTTTTCAATCTTTCTCTCATAAAAACCTCCATTCCGTATAATTTATTGCCCGATATTGGGCGGTATAAGATTTAATGCAAATTGGATAACGTAGACTGCCAACATAACTATAACGCCTACGTTCAAAAAAGCCGCGGCGAGCATCTTTTTTGGCGGAGCTAAAAGCTCACTTCTTTCTAAATTTATTTTTTTGCGAAAGACTATCGGCAAGACCACGCTGCAAATGATAGACACGATCACAAACGTCAAAAATGCGTATTCTGCTGCTATTATGAGTCCGTATTTATAGGCAAAGGCAATCAGCTCCTCTGCGTTCTCGGCGTTCAGGGACTCAAACGCTTCGCTCATCTGTGTCAGCCCAAGATCAAGATACGCGGTCACAACACTTCCTATAAAATTGATCGTCGCGTGGAGTGCGATCGTGTACCATATTCCGCCCGTGCTGTAATAAACGTATCCCAGCACAAGTCCCAGTGCAAATGCGTAGAAAAACTGATAGAAGTTCGCGTGCATAAGACCGAATATAAGTCCCGACACAAGCACGCTGACAAATCCACCGTATTTATGGGTTCTGTCGATTATCAGCTTCCTGAACACAAATTCCTCACCGATCGGAGCGATCACGCACATAAATATGACCGTAACCCACATATTGTCGTAATCGATCACGCTCTCCAGTATATTGCTGTAATCGTATCCTACTATTTGGGACACACCCAACATTACGCCCTGCCCCGTAAACGATCCTATATACATAAGACCAAAGCTGATAAGGAGTATCAGAAGCCACGCGCCAAATCCAAGCTTCTTTCTCTCGGGGGCCTCGCCCGTAACATTAAAGAGCGCAAGGATCAAAAGAAGCGCAGGGAGTGCAAAAATATATAACGACACAGGAGAGAGAATATTCAAAAACAAGGTGTTTTCGACAAGGTCGGGCGCAAAAAGCAACACAGCAACCTGTATTATAAGCGCCACAAACAACGAGACAACCGCATAGATAGCGTACCCAAATCCCAGAGTCGAATATACACGTCTCGCTTCCGACAGGGCAAGTGCGGTGGTGTTGTCATCAAAAGCAGGATTCTTCGAGTTATCGCCCGCACTGTCCGAGTTCCAAAAAATATCGTTTTGATTCACCGTTACTCCTCCTTGCAAAAAACGTTATGTAAAATTATCTGTTTTTGTAGAGTATTCCTCCGGGGATCGTTGACGGACGCTCTATAAGCTTAGCTATTCCGATGCATTCGCAATCCATGGGGTTTTTAGCGATCGTTACACGAAGTCCGGTCTTTTGGCGAATAAGCTCGTCTATTCCGTGGATATTTGCGCCACCGCCCACAAGCATTATGCCAAACTCGGAAATATCTCCCGCGATTTCGGGAGGAGAGCTTTCCAGCACGCTTGTGATAGTTCTGCATATCGCTTCAAGCGCCGAGTGAATCGCGCCGTGTATATCATCCGAACAGACGCGCACAGTTTGCGCGCATTTCAGCTTTTCGTTAAGTCCGCTTACATCGAGCAGACCTCTCTGCGCGCCGAGGACAGCACTTCCAAGCCTTAATTTAAGCATTTCGGCGGTCATCTCACCCACAAAAAGATCTTTCTTTGTACGCAGGTTATTAATTATCGCCGCATCCAGCTTGTCTCCTGCAAGCTTGATCGCTCTCGAGCGAACCAAGCCGCCCGAACTTATGACCGCCACCTGGGTCATTCCACCGCCGATGTCTACTATCATACATCCGCGAGGACTGTTTACGTTAAGTCCTGCGCCCACCGCAGCCGCCATTGACGAGCCTATGATACCAACCGCCTTAGCTCCCGCCGCAAAAATCGCGTTCTCCACCGCAAGTCTCTCGACCTCGGTACAGTTTTCGGGGGTGCTGACCAGCACCACGGGACGATTGAAGAGCGACAGCGCCTCGGTCTTGACAAAATATTCGTGTATCATCATCGCCGCGACCTCGAAGTCGGCAATAACTCCGTTTCTGATAGGTCTGTAAGCTTCCATGTTGGAGGGGGTCTTGCCTATCATTTTTTTAGCCTCACTACCAAGCGCGACTACAACGTCCTTATGCTTTTCCACGGTCACCACGGTTGGCGAACGCAGGACTATTCCCTTGCCCTTGATAAACATTCTTGTGTTGGACGTACCAAGGTCAAGTCCTATATGCTTTGGCATTTTTACCCCTCCCTTCATAGATTTTTGACCCAAATCTCAACGTTTAGGCTATCAAAAGTCGATTTTATCCTTTCAGACTGTCAAAATCGATCCCAAATTCATTTTTTAAGGTTTTATACAGAAGATTTACGGGAAGTCCGACTACGTTGAAATAGTCGCCCTCAAGTCCCGAAACGTAAAGCGACGCAAGTCCCTGCACCGCATATCCGCCTGCCTTGTCATAAGGCTCATTGGAGTCTATATAGGACTCGATCTCGGCATCGGTCATATCGTCGAATATGACACGAGTCTCCGCCGCCGACGCAAACTCCTTGCCGCCGTAGCACACGTAAAGTCCGCTCAAAACCGAATGTGCCTTTCCTGAGAGCATTTTTATCATTCTGCGAGCGTCATCCCTATCTTTCGGCTTGCCTAAAAATTCACCCGAGGCGTAAACGAGTGTGTCGCAGGCGATTATAAGAGCATCATCAATCTCTCCGCTAGCACCAAGCATATCCTTGACCGCTCTGCCCTTTAGAGCGGCAAGCGCGCTAACTCTCCCTGCAGGGTCTGCAATATCACAGCTTTCGTCGGCATCAGCCACAACTATATCAAATTTTATTCCCAAATTTTCAAGTATCTCTTTTCTTCTCGGAGATTTTGACGCAAGAACAACTCTCATAAGCTTTTTAAAGCCCCCATATCACTTGGGCAGACTTACCCATATTATTATTCATTATACATTATAGCACAAAGCCATGTCAAATGCAAGGGCAAAGGGGCAAGATTTTCACAAAAATCACCAAAAATTAGACAAAAAAACAGGAGACCTTAACGTCTCCCGCTTTCATTATTGAATTAATAACTACTGATCGGTATGTTTTCATCGTCGTGACCCTTTTTTATCTGTCTGACCACAACATAGTAGCTATAATTATCGTTGACCTTGACAAGGACTCGATCACCTATCTTCTTGCCGAGCAACGCCTTACCAAGAGGCGACTCCTTGGAAAGATAACCCTTGAGAACGTCCTGACGAAGAGTGGTGACTATCTGTCTCTCCTCCTCTTCCTCGTCCTCCTCAATATAGTAGGTGACAGTGTCAAAAAGGCAGACCGCATTGGCATCCTGCTTTACTCTTACCACCTTTGCGGTAGCGATCATGTTTTTCAGATAACGGATACGGCTCTCGTTCTTGTTCTTTTCCCTTTTCGCCTCTTTGTACTCGGCGTTCTCGCTGAGGTCACCGAACTCTCGTGTTCTTTGAACCTCGGCAAGTAGCTGGGGGCGAAGAACGCACATACGATAGTCGATCTCCTCCTGCATTTTCTTTATATCAACGGCTGTAAGTTCGTCGTGCATGGTAAAAACCTTTCTTTTGTATGTTAGTTTTATATGTTACTTTTCTGTCACCAGCGACAGAAAAGTAACCAAAAGAACGCCGCTCAAGGGGAAAGGGGTCTTGTTCGAGAAAAAGCGAACATGCCGCATTTTCTCGCCCTGCGACATCCTCTCCCCTTAAGTATCCCCTCTCTGTTTTGGATAAGCTTCATTGGTTTAACAGACGTG
>JAZUAS010000105.1:0-6262 GCA_045638125.1 Eubacteriales bacterium
TGGATGCAAGTGCCCACGGGAACGCTGTCGTCCACGAAGATCACCTTGCAGCCGCAGGCGTTGTTTGTTGCCGCGAGGAGCATACCGTTGCTGTTTACGCCGGTAATTCTCGTGGGCTGAAGGTTTGCGATAACTATTATCTTCTTGCCAACGAGCTCGTCAGGCTTATAGTCGTGCTTGATGCTGGAAACGATAACTCTCTCGTCGATACCGTCGCTCAAGGTAAGCTTGTAGCAGGAGTGAGACTTTCTGATCTCCTGGCACTTGATGATCTTGCAAACTCTGAGGTCGAGCTTTGCAAAGTCGTCCATAGTAACCTTTTCTTCCTTGATAGGCTGGACGGGATCGGGCTCGCCGTATACCTTTTCTTCAACCACTGGGTTAAGAGCGGCTTCGATCTCGGCATTCTTAGCCTTTTCCTCTTCGGTCTCGGCGTAGGAGAAGTCAAGGAGTCCGACGAATCTTTCCTTTTCTACAGCATAGAGGAATAGATAGAGTCTGGGACCCTGCTCCTTGTCGATGAGGAGCTTGTAGATGGTCTTGAAGAACTTGCCCTGAATACCCTTAAGCTCCTTCGGGTCGGTCACATCGGAGTAGATCTCCTTCGGGATCGCGTAAAGCTTCTGGTTGAGCTCATCAAGAGTGTAGGTCTCATTTGCGATATAGTCGTAGAGAGCGGCGATCTCTGCCTTCTCCTTTTCGTCAAGAGTGTTCCAGATCTCAAAGTTTCTGGTAGCGCGGAGCTTGTTGACCTGATCGGGAGCACACTGCTCGAGCCAGAACTTCGCTCTATCAAGTCTATCCTTGAACTGCTCGTACTTGTAGGGAGTGCCGATCTTTTCAAATACGGTCTCAAGCATGGGCACGTTGAAGTCTACGATAGAGCCGAGCTGAACGAGAAGTCCCATAGGAACTGTGTCGATCTTGTTGTCACCGATCATGCAGTTGTACATAACAGATGCGTTGTAATCAAGCGCCTGACCGCTGATATACTCGTTGTACATCTTGTCAAACTCGAAGTACTGACGAAGAATTCCGTCATCGAAGCAGAAGTCGAACGCCTTGGTGGGCTCGGTCTTGGAGTAGAGCCAGAGAATGATCTCGCGCTGATAGAGCTTGAGCATGGTGTCGGGGGTGAGGTTAAGACCTGAGGAAGAGGACATCTTGCCTGCAACGCCCTTGATACCGATAAACTCGTAGCCCTGGTAAATGGGAGCGTCGTAGTTGTAGATCTTCTTTGCGATAACCTTGGAGTTGTTGTAAGAGCCGGTAGGAGCGCTGTGATCCTTTCCGCCGGGCTCAAAGTCAACCTGCTCGTACTTCCAGCGCATAGCCCAGTCAACCTTCCAGCCAAGCTTGCAGTTGAAGTTTTCAAGGAAGTTGAAGTGACCCTTGTGACCGCAACGGCACTCGAATTCAGCCTCGGTGCAATCCTCGTTAACCGAGGTGATGGTGGTAAAGTCGGTGTGGCACTCGGGACAGAAGATGCTTACGGGGTAGTACTTTGCCTTCTCCGCGTCGTGCTCTGCCTTCAGCTCCTCCTCGCTCTTGGACTTGTCCTTTGTCTTGAAAGAGTCAAGAATTTCAAAGATCTCGCCTCTCATACGGAGGGCGTGGATAAGATCGTCGCGATATTTACCGGAGCGGTACATATCTGCCTGATAGCGGCAGTCGAGCTTGATGCCAAAGGGCTCGATACCCTTGAGGAATTCCTCCTCAAAGTGCTTTGCATAGTTTTCATGGCATCCCCAGGGGTCGGGAATGTCAACGTAGGGGCAACCGATGTACTTGTCGTAAGCGTCGCCAACTACCGCCTGAACGTTAGCGGGGATCTTACGGCAACGGTCGAACTCGTCCCAAGAGATAATAAGACGAGCCTTTTTGCCCTTCTTCTCAAGAGCCTTAACAACGAAAAGAGGAGTTGCCAAGTCTCTGAAGTTACCTATATGAACAGAGCCCGAGGGGCTTACGCCTGCGGCGCAAACGTATTCGTCCTTATCGGGGTGCTTTTTAATCAGTTGTTCTGCAATTTCTTCTGACCAATGCATTTTTTTACCTTCCTTAAAGAATTATATATATCTTTGCAAAATTATTCATTGTATTGTAACACACTTTTTGTGTTTTGTCAATACGAATATACGAAAATAAGCCGCTATGCAGAGTCATTTTCATCAAAGACCCCATGCGGCTTATCTTTATGGATTTATTTTCACTTGTCTTCGATGGCCTTTTCGATTCTCGGAACACGTCCCGAAATAAGACAAAGCACCTCGTATTCAATAGTTTCCGCCATGTCGGCAAGGCGCGACAGATCGCTGCCGCGCTCTCCAAATATCGTTATCTCGTCACCCACCGAAACCCGGAGAGAGGTAACGTCTATCATACACTGGTCCATGCAAATTCTGCCTATGACCGGAGCCTTGACGTCTCCCGCCTTGGTGTGAACAGTGACCTCAAATCCGCTGAACGCCCTGATAAAGCCGTCGGCATAACCGATAGGCAGGGTGGCAATTTTAATATCTCTGTCAGCGGTGTATGCTCCACCGTAACCTACAGACGCCCCCTTTGTCACCGTGTGTATGTGAGATATAACGGTGCACAAAGACATTACTGGAGCCAGTTGAGCCTTTACAATGGGCGAGGGAAGAACACCGTAAAGAGCGATGCCGAAGCGAACACCGTCAAGCGCATATTCGGGGAAACGGATCGTCGCCGCACTGTTAGACGCATGACAGAAAAGCTTTACACCGTCTCTCAGAAGAATGTTTCGCACAAAATCAAATCTTTCAAACTGTTGCCTTGTAAAATCTGTTCCCGAGAAAAGCTCCCCGTCCTCGTCGGCTCTTGAAAAGTGAGTAAAAAGGCCTTCAACCGAAACTCCGCCACAGCTCATGAGCTTTTTTATCGCATCAGCGGCTTCAACGCACTCTTTTTCACTTTGAGCGGCAAGTCCGATTCGGTTCATTCCCGTGTCAAGCGCTATGTGAACGCGCACTTTGCCGCAGGCTTCCAACGCCACAGCCGCCAGCTCTTTTGCATATTCTTCGCTCACTATCGTCTGGATAATATCATATTGGGCAAGAAGATCAGCCAGTCGGCAGTCGGTATAGCCGAGAATCAGAATATCCGCGCTTTTGCTTGCCTCAAGACAGAGCATTCTCACCGCTATTGCCTCTTCAATGCAGGATACGGCAAAAAAATCGCACCCTTCTTCAAGCAGAGCGGGAACACATATAGCCGACGCGTGTCCGTAGGCATCTGCCTTGACAACACCAATGTGTCTTGCACCTTGAGATATGGCGCAAAGAGCCCTGTAATTCGACTTTAGCGCATCTACGTCAATTTTCGCAACTACCTTGGGCGCAAGAACCTTTGGAACGTCCGAATATACTCTGAAGGAATCCATAATTACTCCTTTCTCTCAATTTATCAACCATTAACAGTATATCATAATAAGACCAATATTGCAATAAGCATTTTGATAAATGATCGATTTTTTTGATTTAATTGCGTTCTAATGCATATAATATGAATCAGAAATCTGTTTTGTTATTCTGTTTTTTGATTGGAGGTCAAAAATGAATGTTTTTTCTCACAAATGGATGCGTATAATGGTATTTGTCGTTTCGATCCTTGCGGTTTTGTCCTTTTCGGCGTGTGACACTCTTCCCGAGGAGTGCGCCTTGTATCTCTCCTCCCCGTTTCGGGCAGAGGTTGAGGGATATGCAGACGGCGAAAAAATATCGGCAACAGTGTTTTGCGACCCCACAGAGCACAAGACCAAGGAAATATACAACGTTCTCACAGTAACGTTTAGCGAGGGAAGGGCGCTTGAGGGCATCACCGCAAGCCTGCGCTCGGACGGAAAAGCCACTGTAAGGCTTCGCAACTCGAGCGAGGAGCTGCCGCTTTATTCCGGACTCACGGAGCCGTTTCTTGCCCTTTGCCCCAAAGCAGAGCCGTATTCGGTAAGAAAAACCGACGAGGGGTTTGAGGCGGAATGGAGAGAGGAAGAGACGTCCGCGATCTTATATTTTGGCAAGGACGGTATCATAAAGAGAGCAGAGGGAGTCGTCTCTGGCAGACAGATCAAGCTTAACGTTACAAGCTTTGAGCGAATTTCACAATAAATCCACAAATAAATCTCCAAATAGAGCGTTTTTATCGGTTGACAAGAGCTGTAAAATAATGTATAATAAGTGAGTAAAATAATTGTCTCCGAAAGGACTTGAAAATGGAAGCATCAAGAATTAAAGAATTATCTCTCATCGCGGCAAAGATCCGTCTCGGTGTTATCGAGTCTACTCATGCCGCAGGCGCGGGACATCCCGGCGGCTCACTCTCTATTGCCGACATTATGGCATACCTCTATTTTGAGGAAATGAACGTTAAGGTAGAAGACCCCCGGTGCGAGGACCGCGACCGTTTCGTCCTTTCCAAGGGACATACTGCTCCCGCGCTTTACAGCGCATTGGCTCTCAAGGGCTTCTTCCCCTTTGAGGAGCTTAAAACTCTCCGCCAGCACGACAGCCGTCTCCAGGGTCACCCCGATATGAAGGGTATCCCCGGCGTTGATATGACCACCGGTTCTCTCGGTCTCGGTATCTCCGCCGCTTGCGGTATGGCTCTCGCTGGCAAGCTTAACAACAAGGATTACAGAGTTTACACCGTTCTCGGTGACGGTGAGAGCGAAGAGGGTCAGGTTTGGGAGGCTTCTATGTTTGCTAACCACTATAAGCTCGATAACCTCTGCGTAATTCTCGACTATAATAAGCTCCAGATCGACGGTCCCGTTGCCGAAGTCATCGGTCCTGCCCCCTTTGAGAGCAAGCTTGAGGCATTCGGATACAACGTAATTACCATTGACGGTCATAACTTCAACGAGATCGAGGCGGCATTCAAGGCGGCTAAGGCTTGCAAGGGCAGACCTACCGCTATCGTGGCAAACACCACCAAGGGTAAGGGCGTTTCCTTCATGGAAAACAAGGTCAACTGGCACGGCGCGGCTCCCAAGGATCCCGAGTACGCTATTGCGGTTGAAGAATTGAACGCACAGATCGGAGGTTTACAGTAATGGCAGACAAGATAGCAACAAGAGAAGCATACGGTCAGGCACTTGTCGACCTTGCCGATAAATACGATTACGTAGTTCTCGATGCAGACCTTGCAGAGGCTACTAAAACCATTAAGTTCAAGAAGGCTCACCCCGAAAGATTCTTCGATTGCGGAATCGCAGAGGGCAATATGATAAGCGTTGCGGCAGGACTTGCGGCGGCAGGAAAGATGGCGTTTGCATCCTCCTTCGCAATGTTTGCGGCAGGCAGAGCGTTCGAGCAGGTGAGAAACAGCGTTGGCTACCCCCACCTCAACGTTAAGATCGGCGCAACTCACGCAGGCATCACCGTTGGTGAGGACGGCGCGACCCACCAGTGCCTTGAGGATATCGCTCTTATGAGAACCATCCCCGGCATGACTATCATCAATCCCGCAGATGCTCTTGAAGCAAGAGCGGCAGTTGAGGCTTCTATGGAGACCTACGGCCCCTTCTATATGAGATTTGGTCGCTATGCTTGCCCCGTTGTTACCGAGGGTCATAAGTTTGAGCTTGGTAAGGGTATGCAGCTTCGTGACGGTAAGGACGTTACCATCGTAGCAACCGGTTATATGGTGCACCTTGCTCTTGAAGCGGCAGAGACTCTCGCGGCAGAGGGAATCGATGCTCGCGTTATCAATATCCACACCATCAAGCCCCTTGATAAGGAGATCATCATCAAGGCGGCAAAGGAGACCGGCGCTATCGTTACCGCAGAGGAGCATAACATCATCGGCGGACTTGGCAGCGCAGTTGCAGAGACCGTTTGTGAGGGTTGCCCTGTTCCCATGCTTCGCGTTGGAGTTGAAGACAAGTTCGGTAAGTCCGGTAAGGTTCCTCCCCTGCTCGAAGAATACGGCTTGACTGCATCTAACATCGCAGACAAGGCAAGAGCAGTTGTTAAAATGAAATAATTTCAAATAAAAGCGGAAGCCTCACGGCTTCCGCTTTTATTTTGTAAATTGCAAATTACCGGTATGTTTTTTTATGTTCATTTCTTGCCCGCGTCGGCAGAAAATGAACCAAAATAATGTGTTTTTACTAACTTTTCTTTCAACAGCGAAAGAAAAGTTACAAAAGAAACGCCGCTCAAGGGGAAAGGGGTCTTGTGCGAGAAAAAGCGAACATGCCGCATTTTCTCGCCCTGCGACATCCTCTCCCCTTAAGTAT
>JAZUAS010000106.1:0-8583 GCA_045638125.1 Eubacteriales bacterium
TTTTGAATAAGAGAGGCGGTTTGTGGAACCTTTTTGAAAAAAGGTCCCACACCTCCAAAAACTTTCCGAAAAATAAGGATAAGTTAAAGACGGATATGGTTTAGAAATGGGATAATTTTCATCAAAGTCTTACGGCTTTCGTGTTGCGAGCCATTTTTAGCCGATTATTTAAAAGGTTTTGAAGATTCTTAAGAAACTTTTCCCAAAAGTTTCTTAAGTGGGGTATGGGGTGAAGCCCCATGAATGAATAATATGAAAATTGTATTAGCATCAAGAAATAAGAAGAAAATAGGAGAGCTTCAGACGCTTCTGTCGCAGTATATTGAGGGAATTGAGATCATCTCTCTCGATGACGTAGGAATTTACGGTGAGATCGAGGAAGATGGTACTACCTTTGAGGAAAACGCGCTTATCAAGGCAAGAGTTGCGGCAAGCTCGGGATATATCGGAGTTGGCGATGACTCGGGACTTGAAGTAGATGCGCTGGGAGGCGCTCCCGGAGTTTACAGCGCAAGATACGCAGGAGACCACGGCGACGACGAGGCAAATAACGATCTGCTCCTCAAAAATCTTGAGGGCAAGGCAGACAGAAGCGCGAGATTCGTTTGCTGTATCGCGTGTGTGTTCCCCGAAAAGTATGGCTTTGAGCCTATCGTAGTTCGCGGACACGTTGGCGGTCAGATACTTAAGGAAAGACATGGCGATGGTGGATTTGGCTATGATCCCTTATTCTACTTTCCGCAGTTTGGCAAAACTCTGGCAGAGGTCACTCCCGATGAAAAGAACAGCGTAAGCCACCGCGGAAACGCTATCAAGGCGTTTGCAGAAAAGTTGAAGACGCTTGAAATTAAAGAATAAATCAGAATTTGGAGAAAAATATGTTAACATCAAAGCAAAGAGCATATCTGCGCGGCTTGGCACAATCCTGCCCCGCAATTATGCAGATTGGAAAGGGCGGAATTTCGGACAACCTTATCAAAACCGTGTCCGACGCGCTTGAAGCACGCGAGCTGGTTAAGCTTACCGTGCTTGAAAATAGCGGGGAGCAGCCCCGTGAAATACTGGACCAGCTTTGCGAGGCTCTTGGAGCAGACGGAGTTGCTTGCGTGGGCAGAAAGATAGTTCTTTACCGCGAGTCCCAGGACAAGAAGACCATCGAGCTTCCTAAAAAATAATATGTTGAGAGTTGGAATTTACGGAGGAGCATTCTCGCCTATCCATATCGGTCACGTTGCGGCGGCGAAGGCGTTTATGGAGCAGATGTGGCTCGACGTACTGTTCGTCATTCCTACGGGGAATAGTCCTCACAAGGAAATGAGCGGAGGTGCCGGTGATCATGATCGCCTTGAAATGTGCAAAAGAGCATTTAAGGGAGTCGAGGGAGTGATCGTTAGCGATATGGAGATGCGTCGCGGTGGTAAAAGCTATACCGTTGACACATTGCGTGAGCTTACCGCACCCGACAGAAGGCTTTTTTTACTCTGCGGCACAGATATGATACTTACACTCGACAAGTGGCGTGAGTCTGATGAGATATTCAAGCTTGCATATCCCGTATATATCCGCCGTGAGAGTGACGAGACTCTCGACGAGTGCTTGGTTCAAAAGGTTACGGAGTACCGAAATAAGTACGGTAAAAACGTGGTTAGAATTCAAGCTCCTGCTATTTGCGTTTCATCGAGCCAAGTGCGTGCGATGATAGAAAACAGTGCGGACATATCGCGTTTCGTTCCTGCATCGGTTGCCGAGTACATTAAGGAAAAGGGGCTTTATTCAAAATGAATATCAGCATAGAGCAAATAAACGCCCTGCGGAGCGATATTTCGGATAAAATGTCTGGATTCCGACTTGAGCATACTCTCGGCGTTGAAAAAATGGCGGCAAAACTTGGCGAAATTTATTGTCCCGAAAAAATTGATCTTTTAAGAGCGGCGGCACTGCTGCACGACGTAACCAAGGAGCTGTCGATAGATGAGCATATCGAAATATATAACCGTTTCGGTCTAACTCCGTCGGATGAATATCTCAATTCTCCCGCAACGCTCCATGCGGTAACGGCTTCTCTTATGATCCCCGAAAAATATCCCCAATTTGCAGACGAGGAGATAATTTCAGCGGTCAGACACCACACCACGGGCAGAAAGGGAATGTCGATATGTGAAAAGATCATATATCTCGCCGATTACATCGATGAAACCAGAAAATATGAGGATTGCATCGCGCTTCGAGAAGAATTTTTCTCGGCAGAGCCCGAAAAAATGAGCGAAAGTGAGAAGATCACACATCTTAACCGCGTGATTTTGCACTCCTTTTATCTTACTATTGCCGACCTTAAGGCAAAGGGAAAGACTGTTATTTCGGACACCTTGGCGGCAAGAGATGCAATCATTTTTGAGCTTGAAAACAAATAAATCGTATACTTTGAAAGGAATTTTACCATGGAAGAAATTAGAAATGAAGAAATAAAGAGCCTCGTTGGCGCAACTCCTCGTGAGCTTGCAGACGCTATCGCAGAGATTCTTGAAAATAAGAAGGGCAAGGACGTTAAGGTTATCGAGGTTGGCGACAAGACTATCATCGCAGACTATTTCGTGATTGCAAACGGTAACACAAATACCCACGTTCGCGCACTTGCAGACGAGGTTGAATATAAGCTCGGTCTTGCCGGCGTTGACCCTCAGAGAGCAGAGGGTAAGGACGGCAACAACTGGAGAGTTCTTGACTACGCAAGCGTGCTGGTTCACGTCTTTGACAGAGAGGCAAGAGAATTTTATAATCTCGACAAGCTCTACACAGATTTTGAATAATAAAAAAGAACCGCTATTGCGGTTCTTTTTTATTATTTAAGTGCATTTTTATCTGCAAGTGTCATTTTGTATTCGAGATTTTCTTCCTCGAAATGATAGAGCAGTAGGGATCCGTAGGCATCCTTTTCGTAATTTATGTCTCCTACATAATGAATGTCGAGAAGCACCGCAATAACGGTATCATCAATAACTACGTTGTCAAAAATGAATTTGCGGTAGTTATAAAGGGTCTTTTTATGAGAGATAGGGTCGCCCGTGGGCATAATGCGCTGGTAGCGTACTGCCGATTCGGTCTTGCCGTCGTTATCATCCTTGTTCTCGGGGGTCAGGTCATACATAATTCGCAGAGAAACCGAGTAGACCTGCTCGTCGCGAGAGGGAATCTCGGGAAGCCGATAATCGTTCTTGGTATGCTCAAGAGTGCTGTTGTTATAGCTGATCGTTACCTGAAGCTGCTCTGCCTCCTCGATAAATACCGCGCCCTCATTGGCAAAATATCCGTAATTTTTCTCCTCTCGGGTGTATTTTCCCTGTTCCTGATAATAAAGAGTGAGATTGCCGTCATATTCCTCGTAGACCTGGCAAAGCTTGTCGTTGGGGGTCAGATTTTTGACCTTTGACGGAACTATTTTGCTATCGATTATTCTGAAAGCCAGAATTCCTATTACCGTAACGATAAGCAAGGCGAAGAGTCCCTTGAATACGAATCCCGCTACTCTCCAGCCGTATTTTTTATTTGGCATTTTTATATCCTTTCGTTTTTGCGATTATTGCATATTTTTAAGTCTGTCAAGAGCATTTTGCAGGATTATCTGTGCTGAGAGGGTGTCGATGACCTGCTTTCTTTTTTGTCCTCTGGTGTCGGTCTCGTTGAGGTAGCGCGAAGCCGCCATAGTGGTCATTCGCTCGTCAAGCATAACTATGGGGAGACTCGCGGTGTCTTCTTCTGCCGCTAAGCATTCTCCGAGAATGCGCGCGAATTTTCCAGCATGCTCAGCGCGAGGACCGTGACTTCCGTCCATATTTACGGGAAGACCGACCACCACGCCGCCGGTAATATTTTCTTCTTTGATTATTTCGGCAATCTTTGCCGCGGTTTTTTGCATTCCGCCGACGCTTATCTGATAAAGCCCCGAAGCGATTATTCTGTTTCTGTCGCAGGTGGCAAGACCGGTACGCTTGTCACCAAAGTCGATGCCGATTAGTCTACCTTTTGTTTGTAACAATCTTTGCATTATTATCTCCGTTAAAATTTAAAATCCACGCTTGTAAGCTTGATGAGCAGTTTCATGCTGTCGGGCTGTACCTTTGCCTCGTGCGCCGCCTTGTTGCGGTGAAGCTCACCGCATTTTGTGCATTTGTGAATAATGATGTATCCCTTTTTAGGGTCGGTAACTACCTTGACCGGCTCCATAGGAGCGCGACATTCGCAGGCTCTGTCACCGGGATTTATGTCCACGTGGAGCGACCAGAGGCAGAAAGGGCAGTGATTGCGAGAGGTGTAGCCCAGGGGCTCGACCTCGCGTCCGCAGTGAGCGCAAATAAATCCGTTATCGTTTTTTGTGAATCTTTTGCTTTCCATCAAGGTCCTCCAATAGCGCAAAATAATACATTCTAATTATATACTAAACTGATTAAAAAGTCAAGATATAAATGTATCAAGTGATAATTTGGAGTTTAGCGCAAGCATCGAAACAAAAGGGAAAAGAGGCAGACTCTTTTCCCTTTATAATTTTAATCTTTTTTCAAAGACTTTTTAGTTCCGTCGGGGTACTGGATAACTGTGCTATCAAGCTGCTGGCGAAAATTCTTGCGGAATTCAGCTATATACTCTGCGCGGAGTCGGTCACGGTCTGCGATCTCCTCAGGGGTGAGTGTTTCGCCAGCCTTAACGCGTCTTGCGTATTCGTTAAGCTTTTTCGTTCTTTCGGTTATTATTTCTGCCATATCTTAACCTCTTATATTGAGACCGAGCTTGAAGGAGAGATCCTTGAGTATCTTGTTAGATACCTTATCTGCTTCCTCAACGGTAAGAGTTCTGTCGCTTGCACGAAGTGTTACGCGGAACGCAACGCTCTTTTTGCCCTCGCCGATCTTTTCACCGCGGAATACGTCGAAGAGCTTAACGCCTTCGCACATCTTGCCTGCCGCTTTTTCCATAACCTCGGCGATCGCTCCAACCTCAAGAGCTTCGTCACAAACGAAGGAGAAGTCACGGGTAACTGCAGGGAACTTGGGCAGGGGCTTGTAGTCGATAGTCATATCGGAGTTTTCGAAGATAGCGTCGAAGGAAAGCTCTGCCGCGTAAACGGGAAGACTTACGTCGTAGTTCTTTGCGGTGAGAGGATGGATCTGACCGAAAATACCCAATTCCTTGCCGTCAGCGGTCATGATCTTTGCACATCTGCCGCTGTGATATGCCTTATCGTCGGAGTAGGAAACGAACTTTGCCTTTTCAATTCCTGCGGACTCAAGAATGTTCTCGATAACGCCCTTAAGAGAGTAGAAATCCTCGTCCTTTCCGTATGCCGCAAGGGTAATAACCTTGTTCTCATTGGGGAGAACGTTGTCGCCCTCGTTGGGTATATAAACGGTAGCCATCTCGAAGAGGCGAACGTCCTCGTTGGAGAAGTTAACGTTTCTTGCTACAACCTCCATCATAGAGGGAAGCGCAACTGTTCTCATTACGCTGGTGTCCTCGCCAAGAGCATTGGAGATAACCACGCTCTTGCGAAGAACGCTGTCCTCAGCCATTCTGATCTTATCGTAGTACTTGGGGGAGATGAAGGAGAAGGTCTGGATCTGGTCAAAGCCCATACCGTAGAGCAGATGCTCGCAGTCAACCTCGTACTGTTGCTTGGGAGTTCTGCCGCCCTGGGTGGTCTCTGCATAGATGCAGGTGGACTTTATCTTGTTGTAGCCGTAGATACGGATGATCTCCTCTGCGATGTCCTGCATGCAGGTAAGGTCGTTTCTGAAGGAAGGAACGGTGATCTCGTTGCCCTCAACCTTGCATTCAAGGCGCTCAAGAACGCTCTTCATATAATCGTAATCAAGATCAACGCCGAGGAACTTGTTGATCTTCTCTACGTCAAGGGGAAGCTTAACTGCCTCGGGCTTGGTGGGGTAAACGTCGATAACACCGTCAACCACGTCACCTGCGCCAAGAAGCTGAACCAGCTCGCAAGCGCGGAGCAGTCCTGCCATGCAGTTTTCGGGGTCAAGACCCTTTTCAAAACGAGCGCTTGACTCGGTTCTCATGCCGTTCTTCTTTGCGGTAACGCGAACCGAAGGACCCGAGAAGCAAGCGGACTCAAATACGACCGTTGCGGTATTGTCCTTGATCTCGCTGTTAGCACCGCCCATAACGCCTGCAAGTGCGCAAGCCTTCTTCTCGTCTGCGATAACCAGCATAGTGGAGTCAAGGGTGTGGTCCTTGTCGTCAAGAGACTTGAAAAGCTCACCGTCAGCGGCGCGGCGCACGTTGATAGCAGAACCATCAAGCATAGAGTAGTCAAATGCGTGCATAGGCTGACCGTATTCAAGCATTACGTAGTTGGTAATGTCAACGATATTATTGATGGGACGAACACCTGCGGCGCGGAGTCTCATTCTGAGCCAGAGAGGCGAGGGAGCGATCTTTACGTTCTTAACAACCTTTGCCGCATAGCGGAAGCAGAGGTCGCTGTCGCTGATCGAAACCGAGAGATAGTTGTCGATCTTGTCGCCGTCGCCAAGCTCCTTGACGGAGGGGGCGGGAACGTTGAAGGGCTTATCAAAGCTGATAGCGGTCTCACGAGCAAGACCGATAACAGAGAGACAGTCGGGGCGGTTGGAGGTGATCTCGAACTCAACAACGGCGTCATCGAGCATGAGAGCTTCCTTAATATCCATACCGATCTTGTCCTCATACTCCTTGGGGAGAATGAAGATTCCGTCCTCGATAGCGTCGGGCATATCGTGGAGAGTAAGATTCAATTCTGCGATAGAGCAGAGCATACCGTTAGAGGGAACTCCACGGAGCTTGCCTGCCTTAATGGTAATGTCACCGGGAAGGTGGGCTACGGGAATAGCCGCGGGAACGATGTCGCCAGCGTGTACGTTCTGCGCGCCGGTAACGATCTGAGTTACCTCGGTTCCGATGTCAACTTGGCAGATCCAGAGGTGGTCGGAGTCGGGGTGACGCTCCATGGAAACAACCTTTGCAACCTTAACGTTCTGGATGTCCTCACCGAGAACCTCGTAGCCTTCAACCTTAGAACCGGTGTCGGTCATTCTGTCGCAGTATTCCTTTGTGGTAATTCCGTCTGTATTTGTAAAATCGTGAAGCCATTTAAGTGAAAGATTCATTATTCAATTACTCCTTTCTTAGAACTGCTCGATGAAGCGGACGTCATTCTCATAGAAATGACGAATGTCACCGATGTGGTACTTGAGCATTGCGATTCTCTCAACGCCCATACCGAAAGCGAAGCCGCTGTATTCTTCGGGGTCTATTCCACAGTTGCGAAGCACGTTGGGGTGAACCATACCGGCTCCGAGAATCTCTATCCAGCCCTCGCCCTTGCAGAGACGACAGCCCTTACCGCCACACATAAAGCAGGAGATATCAACCTCTGCGGAGGGCTCGGTGAAGGGGAAGTGGTGAGGACGGAAACGGATTCTGGTGTCCTCGCCGAACTCGGTCTTTGCAAATGTTTCAAGCATACCCTTAAGGTCGCCCATGGTGATGCCCTTATCAACTACAAGACCCTCCATCTGGTGGAAGAGAGGGGAGTGAGTTGCATCCATAGCGTCGCTTCTGTAAACTCGACCGGGGGAGATGATTCTGATAGGGGGCTTCTGGTTTTCCATCGTTCTCGCCTGAACGGGAGAGGTCTGGGAACGAAGAAGGATCTTTTCTGTGATGTAGAAGGTGTCCTGAGTGTCACGCGCGGGGTGATTCTCGGGGATGTTGAGCGCCTGGAAGTTGTAGTAGTCGTACTCTACCTCGGGACCCTCTGCGATAGAGAAGCCCATACCGATAAAGATCTCTTCCATATCTCTCTGTACGAGAGTGAGGGGATGACGGTGACCAACCTTTGCCTTCTTACCGGGAACGGTAACGTCCAGTTTTTCAGCGGCAAGCTTTGCATCAAGTGCAGCATCTGCGAGAGCGGTCTTCTTTGCGGTGATTGCAGATTCGATCTCTGCTCTTACCTCGTTAGCGATCTGACCAACAACGGGTCTTTCTTCAGCAGAAAGTGCGCCCATTCCGCGAAGAACGGCGGTAAGCTCGCCCTTCTTACCGAGATACTTGATACGAAGAGCCTCAAGAGAGGCATCGTCGGTCTCGGGGGAGGCGATAGATTGGAGCGCCTCAACCTTTATGCGATTAAGTGTTTCTTTCATTTTGAAATTCCTTTCAAATTTATATGGATTTTTCATTTCAATTTTTGATTTATAGGTTTGTTTAATACTAACTTTTCTTTCAACAGCAAAAGAAAAGTTACAAAAGAAACGCCGCACGGAGGGATAGGGGCGGGTCTTACGAATAAAAAAGCGAACATGCCGCATTTTTATTCGTTTCAACAGCCCCTCCCCCGTGTCCCCCAACCCCATTGGGTTAAAAGAGAGAAGTTAAGCTTATAGCCATATTAAACTTTTAAATTTAATGAGGCTTTCCTTCGGAAAGGTCGCTTACGCGACAGAGCTTTAAGCTTTAATAAGATCACGGCTACGGTTCAAAATTGAAAGAGGTTTTCACGTCTGTTAAACCAATGAAGCTTATCCAAAA
>JAZUAS010000107.1:0-18555 GCA_045638125.1 Eubacteriales bacterium
CAGGGCTATTACACAATGGAGATTGCTATACCCAAACGACGATATAAGTATAGTCGAGGCAATACCAATAACCGGAAGAACACACCAATTAAGAGTCCATTTCGCCCATATATGTCACCCCATACTCGGTGATGACGTCTATGGAACCCCAAGCAATATCATCCCAAGGCACGCGCTTCACGCCGCGTTTTTATCTCTGCCCATTCCATACGGAGATAAGACCGAGGATTATCTCTCTCCTCCGCCCGCCGATATGATCTCAGCCGCCAAGCATTTTGGATGCGATCTTGAGGAGATCTTTAAAAATCAATTTAATCGATAATCCCCCAAAAGCATTATTAATTTGAAGGAAACAATATGTTTAAACGCAAAAAGAATGACCATATCAAGAAGAATGACGCTATTTACTGTATCTCCTCCAAAGATTATTCGGAACTTGATGAAAGTGAGCGAGGTCTTTGGACTCCTGTCAAGGCAAAATACGAGAAAATACCTAAAATATGCTTCGTCTCTCTCGCAATCGCCTTGCTTTGTGCAACTGTTTATCTCCTATCTTGTATCAGCACAGAATTTGCAGATTTCATAAATCTGCGAGTAGGAACGGCAGTAAGATTCGTGTTGGCACAAATCAGCAGTATATTGCCCTTTTCGATAGCCGAATTTATCATTATTTTATTGCCATTCATAGCTTTTATTGCCATCTGGTATCTTTTAAAATACCGTTGCGAGACCCGACGCTCGTCACTTGTGTCAATAGTTTGCATACTGTCTGTTCTTTCGATTTTCCTCTCCACGTTCGTTCTCTGTCTTGGAGTAGGATACAAGGGTTCAACTCTTGACAAAAAGCTCGATCTTTATGCAGAGCCGATCAGCAAAGAGGAGCTTGCCGCAACGAGCGAATATCTGATTGAAAAAATTAACGAGCTTGCTCCAAAGGTCTATTACGGCGGCGATCATTTCTCAAATATGCCGTATAGCCTTGAAGAAATGAACCGCAAGCTTCTCGATGCTTACGATATATTTGAAAAGGATCATAGCTTCATCATAAATTTCAACAGTAGACTCAAGCCCGTAATGATAAGTGAGGTCATGTCCTATGCCCACATAGCCGGAATATATTCATTTTTTACCGGAGAATCAAATATTAACGTAAATCTTCCCGAATACACGATTCCATATACCGCCGCTCATGAATTGGCACATCAAAGAGGAATCGCGCGCGAAGATGAGGCCAATATGGTGGCTTTCCTCGTTTGCATCGGTTCAGACGATACGTACATTCAATATAGCGCTTACGTTAATATGTATGAATACGTTGCATCAGCGTTGCGGCGAGCCGACTCCGCAGAATACAAGCGGATCTCCCAAAAGCTCAACCTTGCAGTATATAACGAGCAGGTAGCGTACGGAGAATTTTTCAAAAAGTATCAACAATCTGTAAGCAGCAAGGTTTCGGGAACCGTAAACGACGTTTATCTGAAAGTTCAAGGAACCGCCGGAAGGAAAAGCTACGGAATGGTAGTAGACCTGACGGTAGCCTATTACAAGAGCAAAAATATCATAGATTGACCTCAAAATTCCATTAATAATATCAAAAAAGCATTTCACGGAATATACTGTCCGTGAGATGCTTTTTTTGTGCAGAATAGGCAACTGAAATTCAGAATAATTATTCATTTTTATGTCGTAGTAAATTTGGAAATTTGTATAACGACATAAATTTTGAATGAAATTTGTTTTTTGTTATGATTTTATTAAAAAATTCCATTTTTATTCTTTTTTTATTCTTATTTTAGCGGCATTATGGTCAATATAGAACATTTGAGTTGTTGCGAGTTCAAAAAATGTCGCTAATATATCAGTGCAATATTAGGATTTTTTTGGAAATTTAAATTGTAAACAAATTATTAAATATGCATAAAAGCTATTTACTTTTATACACTTTTGTGCTATAATATATACATACCGACAGGCGCGGCAAATCAACAAAAAACTCTGAAATTCGACTGGAAAAAGCACAATTCGACAGCGAAAAAACCGAGAAAACGAGATGCGCGGAGAGAACAAAAAATTACACCGTCAACAAGACGGAATTCACGGAGGCTACTTATGGAACAGATCATTATCAACGGCGGACACCCCCTTTACGGTAACGTTTCTATCGGCGGAGCAAAGAATGCTGCCCTTCCCATCATCTGCGCTTGTATTCTCAATGAGGAGAGCTGTATCATAGACAACATTCCTCCCGTTAGCGACATCGAAACACTTCTCGACCTTCTCGCTTCCATGGGTGCAAATATAAACAGACTCACCAAGAACTCGGTGGAGATCAACTGCAAGAATCTTGTTCCCTGCACCTCCTCCGTTGAGATGGCCTCCAAGATCAGAGGCTCTTCCTATCTTCTCGGTGCTGAGTTCGGTCGTTTCAGAAAGTCCAGTGTTCCCCACCCCGGTGGATGCAGCATTGGTTCTCGTCCCCTCGACCTTCACATGAAGGCTTTTGAAGCTCTCGGTGCTAACTGCTGCCACAAGAACGGAAGAGTTGAAGTTGAGTCAGACGAGATCGTTGGCAATAGCATTTATTTTGACAAGGTTTCCGTTGGCGCAACCGCTAACTCGATCCTCGCTTCTGTTTTTGCAGAAGGTACTACCGTTATCGAGAACGCAGCTCGTGAGCCTCACATCGTTGACCTTGCAGTATTTCTTAACTCCTGCGGCGCAAACATTATGGGCGCAGGCACATCCGTGATCAAGGTTAAGGGAGTTGAAAAGCTCCACGGTTGCCGTTACTCCATCATTCCCGACATGATCGAGGCAGGAACATTCATGGCAGCAGTTGGTGCTTGCGGCGGAAGAGTTACCGTTAGAAACATCATTCCCAAGCACATGGAAGCAATCTCCGCAAAGCTTGAAGAAGCAGGCGCTACCGTTATCGTCGGCGACGATTACATAACCGTTGAAAACAATGGCAAGCTCAAGGGTATCAGCATCAACACTCAGCCCTATCCCGGATTTGCAACCGATATGCAGCCCCAGTTCTCTGCTATGCTCTGCTTTGCAGATGGTGCTTCCGACGTAGTTGAGAACATCTTCAACAGCCGTTTCCAGTTCATGGATGAGCTTGCAAAGATGGGCGCAGACGTTAAGGTTGACGGAAATCACGCAGTTATCCGCGGTGGCGCAGAGCTCTCCGGTGCTCCCCTTTACTGCCACGACCTCAGAGCAGGTGCGGCTATGGTAATTGCGGCTCTTGCAACCAAGGGTACTTCTACCCTTGAAGGCATCGACAAGATCGAGCGTGGATATTACAATATCGCCGGCAAGCTTCGCGAGCTTGGCGCAGACATTCAAAAAAAAGTCGACGTTCAGGACGAGCAGCGATATACTGCGGCTTATTAATGTGAAAGAGGCTCAAAATGAAAAAAGTATTATTTGACAGTTTCTACATATTCATCGAAACCTTTAAAAACAACAAAAAACGCAAATCAAGACGTTAATAATATAATATTAATGATAGAAAATCCGAGGCCTTTCGCCTCGGATTTTTTATACGACATTAGAGAATTATGCAAATAACTCCGCCACTTCCCTCGTTGATTATGCGCTCAAGAGTTTCGGAAAGCTTGACACGGGATGCCTCGGGCATATGCTCAAGCTTTGAGTGAAGGCCCTCGTTCATAAGCTCATAGAGGCTCTTGCCAAACATATTGGACGCCCAGATCTTTTGGGGATCTTCTTCAAATTCGTTGAGCATATATTTCACAAGATCCTCGGATTGCTGTTCGGTGCCAACGATCGGGTTGATCTCTGTTTCGATATTGGCTCTTATCATGTGGATAGATTGAGCCGATGCGCGAAGTCGTACGCCATAACCGCCCGGTTGCTTCACTATCTCGGGATCGGCAAGACGAAGCTCGCTCACGTCGGGCATAACTATTCCGTAACCGTTCTCCTCTGCTTCGTCAAGCGCCTCCGCTATCTTGTCATATCTCGCCTTCATCTCGGATAGAGATTTAAGAAGCGAAATAAGCTCCTCCTCTCCACCGATCTCAAATCCGGTCAACTCGCTTATAACTTCGTAGTACAAGCCGTCATTCATAGTGACCGATATATGCGCCCGTCCCGTACCCAAGTCAATTTCGTCAACGGTTGCACTCTTGATATATTCGTTATTTGCCAAGGGAGCAAACGCTTCTTTAATATCCCCTGTCTTTTTTACCTTATCAGCGCACTCACGAACATCGCTCAAAATAGAGCCCTTTATTTTGTGTCCAGCGTCGAGGGCGGTAGTCCATTCGGGCAAAGATACTCTTATTTCGGTAACGGGAAACTCGTGAAGTACAAGCTCAAGGATATGCCGTATATCCTCGGCATCAAGGTCGATACAAGAAACCAGCGCAACGGGAACGTCATATTTCGCTTCAAGCTCATAGGCCAACGCCACCGCCGCCTCGCTTTCGGGATGTGCGGAGTTAAGTATCATAGCAAAGGGCTTTCCAAGTGCCTTAAGCTCGCCCACTATTCTCTCCTCGGCTTCAACGTAACTGGGTCGCGAGATGTCGCCGATAGTTCCATCGGTTGTAATAAGCATACCGATAGTGGAATGCTCACTGATTACCTTGTGAGTACCCATTTCAGCCGCCTCCACAAAGGGCATCGGCTCTTCTCTCCAAGGAGTGCGAACCATTCTTGGGTGTCCGTCCTCGATAGTACCCAGAGCCTCGGGAACTATGTAGCCTACACAGTCTACCATTTTGACTTTAAGGTTTGAGCAACCGTCAACGCTGATCTGCACAGCTTCGTCGGGAATAAACTTAGGCTCGGTGGTCATAACCGTCTTACCTGCCGCACTCTGGGGCATTTCGTCTCTCGCCCGTTCTCTTGAATAGCCCTCAGCTATATTGGGAAGCACAAGTGCCTCCATAAATCTCTTGATAAAGGTAGATTTGCCCGTTCTTACAGGGCCTACGACACCGATATAAATGTCACCGCCCGTTCTCTCGGCAATATCCTTATAAATTGAATGCTCCGCCATAAAAAATCCTCCCACAAAATTGAGCGTTGTTTCGCTAAATTATATGGGAGAAATTTTTATTTTATTACAGTTTGTATTTTTTATTTTGGGACGAGCCTCAGTCGTCCATTTTTGACATCTCTCTTTGAGCCATTACAAGGCCGTAGTAGATTCCCTTTTTCGCTACAAGCTCATCGTGAGTGCCGACCTCGGCAATTTTGCCCTTATCAAGCACCACAAGACGAGTGGCATTTCGCAGAGTTGAAAGTCGGTGCGCTATGGCGATTGTCGTTCTGTTTTTGGAGAGATTCTGGAGCGCATCCTGGATCTGTTTTTCGGTCTCTGTATCAAGGGACGCGGTTGCTTCGTCAAGAATCAATATTTTAGGATTATGAAGCAAGGCGCGTGCGATAGCAACTCTCTGCCGCTCTCCGCCCGAAAGGCTGTGACCCTTCTCGCCAACCTTGGTATCATATCCGTCTGGAAGCTTGATGATGAACTCATGGCACCCAGCAAGCTTTGCCACGGCGATTATCTCTTCTCTCGAAGCCTCGGGTTTGGCATAAGCGATATTTTGGTATATCGTTCCCGAGAAAAGGAAGGTCTCTTGAAGCACCACGCCCATCTGCGAGCGCAAAGCCTCTTGGGATATATCTCTTATATCAACGCCGTCAACAGAGATGCTTCCGTCCTCAACGTCATACATTCTCATAATAAGATTTATGAGTGTAGATTTACCAACGCCCGATTTTCCCACAAGACCGATAAATTCACCCGACTTGATATGAAGATCGATATTGGTAAGCACGTCAGCGCCGTTATCGTAACCAAAGGAAATATTGTTAATATCAATGTCGCCCTTGATGGTAAAGGTCTCGGCATTCTCCTTGTCGCTTATCTCCTCGCTCTCGTCGATTATCTCGAACACCTTATTAGTTGACGTCAAGAAATTAACTATCTGACGTGGCAGATGCGAGAACATTCGAAGAGGACCGTATATCATGCTGGCATAAAGCGAATACTTGGACATATCGCCGATACTCATATCGGTGTTAAGTATCGCATTACCGACGTACATAAGGATTATAAATTCTCCAAAGCACATAAGGAACTGCATTACAGGCATAACACTATACCAGAGGGTATCCGATTTCATTTGCAATTCTCTCTCCTCTGCCGCCGCTTTTTCGTATCGCAGAGTTTCCTTGTGCTCCATTCCAAAGGATTTAACCACACGGATACCCGAAAAGATATCGTGAAGCACCGAGTTTGATTTTGCCGCTGCCTGCCAACAACGGCGGAAGAGCTTATGTATCTTTTTCCAAAGAAATCTAAATAGGAATACCACAAGCGGTGCGGGTATCAGAATGAGCAGAAGCAACACTCCAAGATCGTTTGCTATAAACATAACAGCAACGGCTACAAGCAACAAAATCTGCTCTACGATAGACGGGAAAGAATGAACCAAAAATCTCTGTATCTCGCCTACGTCGTGAGAAACTCTTCTCATAAGCTCGCCTGCGGTGCGCTGGGATATTTTTGCGATCGACAGTCTTTGTATCTTCTCAAAAAGCATATTGCGAAGATCGACTATCATACTGTTGCTTGCATTTATCAAGGCGTGACTTCTGAAAACTCCCATAGCGCGCAAAATAACCTGCGACAAAAGCAGAAGAAGAACCACACCAACATATTTAAGCCCCTCAGCGTTCTTTGCAATTATATAGTTATCAACCAGCACCTTGTTTATTTCGGGAACAAAGAGGTTCAAGCAACTGATAGTAACGAACAATACAACCGAAACAAATATAAACCACTTATATGGCTTGATTATTCCCCAAAGGCGCTTTATGGTGGTCAGCTTGCTGACACAGTGCGGACATTTCTGTGATCCTCGGGGCAAGGGTCTGCCGCATTTGGGACATCTGCTCTTACGCTCAAATCCACCAATGCCGCCCTTGGCTTTCATCTTATCATAGTATTCAAATCCGCGGTCGGCAATTCGGTTGAGCATTTTGACGCTCTCAATCATCCTCTTGGCACACGACATGGTGCCGATGCACAAAAGATGAGTTTCGCCGCTCTTTAAGGTATATGAAGCAAAGACGGTACCAACTCCGTTATCGGTCTTGAAAGACGCTATGCTATCAAGCGAAATCTTGCTTGAGACGTCGCCGTCAATTATGACGTGAACGTGTTTTCTGTCAACGAATACAATTCCGTCAACTCTCACTCCCGCCTTTTCGGGATCGAGATCAAAGGTAAACATAGAAACGACGTCTTCTTTTTTTATATCAGGATATATTTTTTTAAGCTTTTCCATTGGAGAAAAAACGTTCTTGCGCTTTCTTCGCAGTCGCAACCTCAACACGTCTCACCGCCTTTCTTCAAGATTTTGTTTTTGCGAAATTTTATAAGTAAAGCTCTATTTTTCTGTAACTTTTTCTATCGAGCTCGGATACCTGACTGATAGAATATCTGTTTCCGTCTACGTCGACAAGGATAATGCTATCCTCTCCCGTATGAATGATATTACGGAAGGTATCCTGCATGGTAAACTCGAATTTTTTACCGCTCTTGTCGGTGACCTTCCAATAAGAAAATCCGTATCTCTCCTTTTGAGAATGTATCACGCTTATCTCGGGAGAAAAATACTTTCTTTCGATCTCGGTGACAAGCAACGCTCTGTCCTCTTCTTCGAAATCCTCGATGTTGTATATGAGACCGATCTCTCGGCTTTCTTCCCCAAGCACCGCTATGTATTCCCAAAGCAGCTCGTGAGGGAATGCTCTATGCAGAAAAACTCTGTCGTGCGACTTTTCCTCGTCGCCCACTTTGACGGTGATCGACAAAAATCCGTTTTTCATCTGAAAGCTTGAGTTTGAGCTATCCATCCTCAATATCCTTGCGGCATCCTCAAGCATTATTTCGTTTTTGTTTTCTATCTGTTCCATTTTTACCTCGTTTATAGTCACTCGGTGATTCCCGCATTCTTAAGAGCTTCCAGCTGGAGGGTGTAGAGCTTGTTATATACTCCTCCCTCGATTTCAAGCAGCTCCTTGTGAGTTCCCCTCTCCGCAACCTTGCCGTGCTCAATAACTATAAGCTCGTCGGCATCGCGAAGGGTGGAAAGTCTGTGGGCTATCATTATGGTAGTCTTGTTTTGAGTTAATGCCGTTATGGCATTTTGTATTCTCTTCTCGGTCTCGGTATCCATAGCCGCAGTTGCCTCGTCGAGAATAAGTATCTTGGGGTTACGAAGAATAGCGCGAGCTATCGAAAGTCTCTGCTTTTCTCCGCCCGAAAGTCCTTTGTAACCAAAACCTATCATGGTATTATAGCCATCGGGCATTTTGATAATAAAATCGTGTGCGCCGGAAAGCTTTGCCGCCCTTATGACCTCCTCGTAGTCGGCTTCGGGGTTAGCATATCTGATGTTATCAAGGATCGAACCGATAAAGAAGTAGGTCTCCTGGGAAACGATGGCAATATTGTCATACAGAGTCTTAAAGGAAAGATCCTTTACGTTTACTCCGTCAACAAGTATCTCTCCCTCCTGCGGATCATAAAGTCGCATAAGAAGATTTACAATAGTGCTCTTTCCCGCACCGGTGTGACCCACTATTCCAAGTGTCTTGCCCGCAGGCACGTCAAAGCTTACGTTATCAATTATCTTTCTGTTCTTGTTATAGGAAAAGTCAACGTTTTTAAACTCAACTCTGCCTTCAACACTTTCCAGCGTGATAGCGTTTTCCTTTTCGGTAATATCGGGCTCTGTATCATATATTTCAAAAAGTCTTTGGAGCGCATTGGTACTGGATGCAGACCAATCCACTATCTCGGCAAAAAAGTACATGGGGCTATATATCATATTGACGTACGCCACGAACTTTATAAGCTGACCGTAGGTGAAATCGTTGTATCCCGTAATTACCATCCATCCGCCTACGCCGAGAGCTATGATATTTCCGAGATAAAGGATAAGTCCCAGTGAGGGATAGACGTAGTTATTGAAAAGCGAGAGCTTTTTCTGATTTTTAGCCGCTTTCTTGCTGGTTTTATTGAATCTTGTAATCTCCGCCTCTTCCTGCGAGAAGGCTTTGACCACTCGCATACCTCCAAGCACGTCGGAAAGCTGACCGTTAAGCGAGCGAGCGCCCGAATAATTCTTGGCGTGGAGCTTCATTCCCATTCGATAGCTTCGCAATATCAAAAGGAAGAATATCGGAACAGTTATGAGCGACAAAACCGCCAAAAGCGGATTTTCGATGAAAAGCAATATACAAACCACTATTACCTGAACCACGTTCACAAGAAAATACGGTACGCCGTCACAGAAAAAGTTGTATATTGTATTGGAGTCATTATTGACCTGTGTCATAAGTCCACCGGTCTGTCTGCCGCCAAAGAATGTCAAGGACAGCTTTTCGATGGCGGTAAACACCGTCATTTTAAGATCAAATACTATTCTCGCCGCAATTCTTGCAGAAAGCACGCCGTTAACGGTGGAAAACACTTGCGACAAAAGTCTTGTGCCGACTATAAGCGCGATAGCAAACAAAATATCCTTATAGAACTGTCCACCCTCGGTAAGCACCTCGTCATAAAAGAACTCATTTGACAAGTAAGGCACCAAAATTCCCGTTGCAGTAAGAAGTATGAGCGACAAGAGCATAAAGAATATGTATTTCTTATACTTGACGAGAAAGATTCCGAATCTGCGGTAAAGCTTGCCCTTTTCCATACAGCGAGGACATATCTTGCGGCTTTTATCGGGATACCTCATTCCGCACTTGGGGCAACAACGCTCTCGGGGGTCATCCTCCTTGTCGATCTCAAAGTCGGGAGAGGTGATCTCGCCCTTTTGCATTCTTTCAAAATACTTAACGAAAAGCTGTATAGAATTGCGGCAGGTATTGGTAAGAGCCGTGAGAAGAATATATTCTCCGTCTTTCTTTTTGGCAGTAAGCCTTGCGCCAGAAAGAAATTCTTCGCATTTGAGCTTGTCTATCTCGGAGATGTCGTACTCACGGAACGATGTCTCGCGCCATATTTTTTCAACTTTCTTTTTACCGTCGCCCGATTCAAGCGCCTCGCTTCCGTTTACAACGTAAATTTTCTCTGCGGTAGCAAGGATATAGGTGTCGCAAAATACGTGATCGCAATTCATGTCGCAATATGCCGCCAGCATAAGCTTGCCGCAATCTACTCCCTCGTCTTCAAGAGATCTATATACATAACTCGGGATCTTATCTATTAAAAGCACGAAAACACCTCCATTCCGCAGAAATCAAGTCAATATTTTTCAAATTATTAAACTATTAGGTTTATTATACATTTTTTTTGCAGATATGTCAATCTTTTTTCAACAAACGTTTTTTGAAAGTCGAATTTTTGATTTTTTTACTTGCTATTTAAACTATTTACAATTTATTATTACTTTTGGTCTAAAATTGTGTTATTATAATTTTGTATAAATCATATAAAGGATATATAAATAAATGAAAGGCTTAAAAACCATATTCATCTGCTCAAATTGCAGCTATCACTCGCCTAAATGGATGGGTAAGTGCCCCTCCTGCTCCAAATGGAACACCTTCGTCGAAGACGTTATAAGCACTGCTCCCGAAGAAACGGATATTCCCAAGAGAAAAAGTATGCTGGCGAGTAATACCGAAAACCACGCGCTCTCATACAGTGAGCTTGAGATTCCGGAATATATTCGATCCGGCACGGGACTTTCCGAGCTTGACCGAGTGCTGGGCGGGGGCTTAGTTCACGGCTCTGTCGTACTGATCTCGGGTGAGCCCGGAATCGGAAAATCTACATTGCTTATGCAGATCTCCGAATGTCTTGGAGATAGCCGCAAGGTGCTTTACATATCGGGCGAGGAGTCGGGCGGTCAGCTTAAGCTCCGCGCTAAAAGATTGGGAGTTTCGGGCAAAAATCTTTTCGTTCTCACAGAAACCAATCTCGACAGTATTTTAAAGGAAGCCGATAAGATAAAGCCCGACATAATGATAGTCGATTCGATTCAGACTATTTACGATGACGCTATTAAATCTGCTCCCGGAAGTGTAACACAGGTGCGTGAATCGGCGCTCACTCTTATCAATCGCGCAAAGACCGAGGGCATCTCAATGCTACTGGTAGGTCACGTTAATAAGGAGGGCGGAATTGCAGGACCTAAGGTGCTGGAGCATATGGTTGATGCAGTTCTCTGCTTTGAGGGCGAAAAGCTCCAATCATATCGAATCATCCGCGCCAACAAAAACCGCTTTGGCTCAACTAACGAGATCGGCGTTTTTGAAATGAGCGACAAGGGTCTTATCGAGATTCCCAATCCCTCTGAAATGCTGCTTTCTGGCAGACCGAAAAACACCCCCGGCAATTGCGCCGTATGCACCATCGAGGGTACAAGGCCCATAATCGCGGAGATTCAGGCTTTGGTTTCTCCTACTGCGTTCCCTGCTCCCAGAAGAACCGCAAACGGCATAGATTACAACCGTCTTTGCTTGATCATCGCTGTGCTTGAAAAACGTCTTGGTTTGAAATTCTACCAGAATGACGTTTATATGAACGTCATTGGCGGTCTATATCTCAGCGAGCCTGCAAGCGATGCCGCAATCGCACTTGCACTTATTTCCTCACTGACCGACAAATCGGTTCCCGACGATCTCATCGCCATAGGAGAGCTTGGCCTTTCGGGCGAATGTCGCGCCGTATCGAATCTTGAGCAAAGAGTTAAGGAGGCGGCTCGACTCGGCTTTACCAAAGCGGTAATTCCCGCCAAGAATATAGAAAAGCGCGCCTTGGATACCAACATTGAAATCATACCGATACATAGCATTTACGAGGCAATAAAAGTGTTGGTAAAGTAAACCTACTTAATTTAATCACCCACTAAAGCCCCTAAGAGTTAATTTCTCTTAGGGGTCTTTTTTGTTGGGGGAAATTGGTGAATTTATCAAATATATGCTTTTCCCTATTTACAAGATATATTTTTTGTGGTATAATAATATATTACAGAAAACCATGAAAAGGAGAGATAAAAAATGTCTGAAAACGAGAAAAACGACCAAAGAGACCTTGATTTTTGGAATTTGGATCAATATATAAAAAAGCGCCCCTCTCCTGCGCCCATAAGACAATTTTCCAAGAGCTCGGTTGAGGCGGTAGAAATAGAGTCGGCAGATAGTACCAAAACTCAATCTGCTATTACCGAAGGAAGTGCTTTTTCAAGTGCTTCATTCTCAAAAGCAAGCGAAAAGGTCGGAGAAGGCACGATCACGCGCTTCATCCCCCCTCACCGTGACCCTGCATTAACAAAAAAGCACGTTTTATTTGAATATATTCCCGAAAATCCATTGATAAAAAGCGTCAAGGTATGCTCCGAGCAACCGAATGAAAAAGTTTTCGTTGACACCAATCTTTTTATAAGAGAAAGGCGCGCTCTTTTGGATAGAAAGGCTTCCGAAGCGCCTTACACGGCTTATTATTCCTACTCTCCCAGATATTCGCAGATGAGCCGCGCACAGCTTGCCTACTACCTTTGGTGGCGTGAAAACACTCGCAACGGGATTTTCCTCAAGGCGGACGAATCGTATATAATCCTCTACTCCTACGAGCTTGCGGCAACGGGCGAGGGTGAGGACAAGATGGCGGCGCTCTCAATGCTCTGCTCACTTTTGACAAACTACACTGACAATGAGCTTAATCCCGTCTATCGCTTAATGATAAGAGATATCATCTGTGATTTCTGCCTTATTCACGGTCTTTCTGCTCCTCGTGAGCTTTTGAGCAGATATAACCGCCAGCTTTTGTCCAACTCATTTTTGCCCGAATTCTTCATAGATCTATCCGACGAAAGCCGAGCAATTGCACTTGAAGCGGGTATCTCTGCCCTTTCGATGTACGATTACAGAAGAAGCAAATTTTATTCCGACGCTACAAAAAGGCTTTTCAAGGATGCTATGAATGGCGCTATTGCCGCGATATTTTTGGATAACGCCGCTTTTACCACAATCACATCCTTTACAAACGGCGCTTACGGATGTGTTACTGCCGAGCGCAGACCATTCTCGCGAATGGTCAATATCGTGAACAAAAGCATAAAGCTTGAGATAACGTATTATCAGCTTTCAAACGTTCAGCCATACGTTACCGATGCTATGCGATACTCCGAAAACAAGATTCGTGAGCATCTCGGAATCAAAAATAAGCTCCATATTATGGCTATAAATCCTCATATTAAAGCAGCGGTTGACGAGTACTTCGAAACGCACTATCCTCCGCAACCCGTGGTGGACAGGAGAAGAAAAAACACTTCTATCAGTGAAAACGAGGTTCACGAATACGATAAGCTATACGACGCACCTAAAACAGAGCTATCCCCGGATCGCGCTTTGGAAATAGAGAGAGCATCGTGGGAAACCACAAAAATTCTGGTCGAAGCCTTTGAGGATGAAGCGGCTATAAATGCAGAAGTTTCGGCTGTACAAACCTCAGAAGCTCTTGATACAAATAAAGAAGAAAAGCCAATCGAAATCGCCGACTCTCGAGAAATAACGACGTATCATTCGCAAACTTCTCCGTTATCTGAGCTTTGGAGTGACCTTTGCGGTATTCTGGGTGACGTTGCCGAGTTTATCAAGCTATGTCGCAATCCAAACTCGGCAGAACAGCGCAAATTTGCCTCGTCACACTCGCTTACCGTTGACGAGATAGCAGACACCATAAACGAATGTGCCGCAAACGTATTTGGAGATATTATTCTCGAGGATGTGGGCGGATACTACTCGATCATCGAAGATTATATCGACCAATTCTGATTATGCCGCGCCGCGGCGGAATGGAGATCAAAATGAACGAAAATACTCAAAATAACATGCCCCAAGTGCCTCGACGCATACTTTCCTCCCTGCTTTCCAGCATTTCTGCAGGAGTTGTACCGAGATCGGGAGCCCCGTATATTGCAATCGGACGAAAGGACGAAATCCAAGCCTTTCTTTCCGACCTTGAGGAGATAAACGAGGGCGGCGGTGCTATGCGCTTTCTTATCGGTCGCTACGGAAGCGGTAAGAGCTTTCTTATCCAGCTTATCCGAGGCTACGCCCTGGAGCGCGATTTTCTCACCGCAGATTGCGATCTCTCCCCCGAGAGAAAGCTGAGCGGAAGCGGGAACAGCGCCATCGCTACCTATCGTGAGCTGATGAAAAATCTTGCGTCCAAGTCCTCTCCGGATGGTGGTGCTCTCCCCAAGATCATTTCCCGTTGGATAGGAAATATTCGCGGCGACCTTATAGCCGAGGATATTTCTCCCGACGATGAAAAATTTGAACGCGAGCTTGGCAAGCGCATATACTCCGAGCTTTCTGACCTTGAATTTTTGGTTGGCGGCTTTGATTTTTCCCGTGTAATTCTGGAATATTACAAGGCGAGCATTTCCGACGGCGAGGAGGCTACCGCTCGCATGAGCTCCTGTCTGCGCTGGCTTCGAGGCGAATATTCCACCAAGACCGAGGCAAAGAACGGGCTTGGATTCTCGGTATCGGTCATCATAAATGATGACAACTGGTACGATTTTCTCAAGCTCTGGGCGGTTCTTTCCAAGAAGATGGGCTACCGAGGACTGGTTGTATTCATCGACGAATGTGTAAACCTCTACAAGATACCCCACCGTGTCAGCCGTGAAAATAACTACGAAAAGATACTTTCTATGTTTAACGATACCTTGCAGGGGCGAGCTCCCGGACTTGACATCATCTTCGGCGGTACTCCTCAATTCCTTGAGGACACGCGCCGCGGTCTTTTCAGCTATGAGGCGCTCCGCTCCCGTCTTTGTGACAGCAAATTCGCACTTGAAGGATTTAAAAACCTCATCGGCCCCGTTATCAGATTGCGCCGTCTTACCGACGATGAGCTTTTCGCTCTCGTTCAGCGTGTGACCGTGCTTTATTCCCAATTCTACCAGTGGGATTGCAGAGTTACCAACGAGGATAGACTTAAATTTCTAAATATTTGTCTGTCCCGTGCAGGCGCGGACAGTATGATCACTCCCCGTGAAATGCTCCGTGACTATATGACGGTGCTGAACATTCTGATGCAGAATCCCGAGGCAAGCTTTGATGACGTAGTAGGCAGCCACGTCACCCTCAAAACCGACAAGGACTCCGACCCCGACACTCTTTCACCCACCGAAAGTGAAGCGCCTGCCGCAAGTGCGCCCACTAAAAAATTTACCGCTAACGATATAGAATTTTAAACGCTCTGCTAAAAAGAGCCGCAAAAGGAGGATTTATGACCGAAGCAGATCGCATTTTTGAACGCTTTCCCTACTTCATAAGAGAATATATCTATTCTCATTCGTGGGAATCTCTGCGCGCAGTTCAGGTAGCGGCGGCAAAGACTATATTTGACACTGACAATAATCTGCTTCTGACCTCCTCCACCGCAAGTGGAAAGACCGAGGCGGCTTTCTTCCCCATCCTCTCGCTTTTGCACGAGGATAAGCCGTCCAGCATCGGTGTGCTTTACATCGCACCCTTGAAGAGCCTTATAAACGACCAATTTGAGCGTCTTGAAGAAATTTTAGATATGACGGGCGTCAAGGTAACTCATTGGCACGGCGACGTGGCGGCTTCTCACAAGCGCAAGCTACTTGAAAAGCCCGAGGGCATTTTGCAAATAACACCCGAGTCGCTTGAAGCAATGCTTATAAATCGCTCCAATGATATTCCCCGTCTATTCGGCGACCTCAGATTCGTGGTCATCGACGAGATACACACCTTAACCGGCACAGACCGAGGAAATCAAATAATTTGTCAGCTCTCGCGAATTGCCCACCTTATCGGCTATCACCCCAGACGAATTGCTCTCTCGGCAACCATCGGTGACCCCTCTCTTGCCGCAGAATGGCTAAACGCTGACACGGGACGCGAGATAGACGTTCCCGAATTTGGTCAGGAAAAAATACGTTGGAGACTTGGGCTTGAGCACTTCTATATTCAAAACCCCGAGCTTGAAAAGCTTAAAAAGGAAGAAGAAAAGGCTAAAATTGCCGATAAAAAAGCAAATAACAATGACGTAGTATTCGTGGAGAGGGTTGACGAAACGCCCGATAGCGAGAGCTACAACGGCGACTCCGCATCATACGAAAATAACGGCTTGAAAAAGCCCCATTACATCGACCCGGGTTACGAATACGCCTACGATTGTGTAAAAGACAAAAAATCCTTGGTTTTCTCAAATTCTCGAGAGGAGACCGAATACGTTTGTGCAACTCTCCGACAGATAGCAAAATATCGTGGAGACGAGGATAGCCACATCCTCATTCATCATGGAAACCTCTCGGCTTCTCTCCGTGAGGAGGCTGAAATGAAGATGCGTGACGACGAGGAATTTGCCGTCACCTGCGCCACCGTAACAATGGAGCTTGGCATCGACATAGGTCAGCTGGAACGCGTTATGCAGATAGAAGCGCCCAACAGTGTTTCAAGCTTTTTGCAAAGGCTTGGTCGCTCGGGCAGAAGAAGTCAAACTCCAGAGATGATGATGGTTTTCCGCGAGGAGGAGGCTCTGCCCAACACCCCTCTGCCTCAAATTATTCCGTGGGAGCTGCTCCGAGGAATCGCGATAATTCAGCTTTACATTGAAGAGCGATTTATCGAGCCACCCTCCCGCAAAAAAATGCCATTTAGTCTGCTTTTCCACCAGACACTATCCACTCTTGCATCCTGCGGCGAGCTGACACCTGCAAGACTTGCACAGAGAGTGCTATCTCTCCCCCCATTTCAGTTTGTAAGCCGTGAGGACTACAAGGAGCTTATTGTTTCAATGCTCAACAACGAGTTTTTGGAAATGACCGAGGAAAAGGGTCTTATTGTGGGTCTTGTGGGCGAAAGATTGCTGAAAAGCTTCAAGTTCTACGCAGTATTCAAGGACAGCGAGGATTTCACCGTTCGTTGCGGCTCGGATGAAATAGGTACTATAACCACCCCTCCCCCCGTGGGCGACAGATTTGCTCTTGCCGGTCGCGTTTGGGAGGTCGAAGAGCTGGACGTACAAAGAAAGCTCCTTTACGTTAAACGAGTTGACGGTAAAATGGAGGTTTCGTGGCCCGGCGACTTTGGCGAAATACACACCAAAATTTTGCGCCGTATGAAGCAGATACTCGAAGAGGATACAGTTTACCCATATCTCAAGGAAAACGCCGTAAAACGCTTAAATCAGGCTCGTGCGACGGCAAGAGCCACGGGTATGCTTGAACACTCGCTGGTTCATCTTGGAGGATATTCTTGGTGTCTGTTCCCATGGCTTGGTACTCGCTCCTTCCGTACTCTGCGCAAGTATATAAAGAAAAACGCCGCAGAAAACAATATCAGCGGCATTGAATTTGAGGGATGCTATTACATCACCTTTAAGATGGAAAAGGTATCCGATATTCAGTTTATTTCCCGTCTGCTTGACGGAGTTGAGCGCGAGGGTATCATTTGCGAGCATCTCGTTGAGAATAGCGAGATACCCGTATTTGAAAAGTACGACAACTATATTCCCCATTCTCTGCTCCGTAAAGCCTATGCCGCGGATAAGCTCCGCGCCGACGAGGCGGAAGAACAGATCAGAGCGATATTTGAAGAATTTGAATAAATTAATCTACCCCCGACAATACTGTCGGGGGTAGACCTAAGTGCGGCTGGAAAATACACATTGTTTATATATTGATTTTGTATTTTTTATGTAATACAGTTTTTAAGGACAGTAATTCTAATTTTATTCCTGCTGTGCCTCTTGTGAAAATATGTTGTCTGCAATAACCTTTGCAAACTGAACGTTCAATTTAGGATATACTTCATTCATTATTTTTCTTGCTTCTTCAATTTTTTCCTGCTTGAATAAAAATATGGCGTTTAGATAATTCACCATATTTTCCGTTTCGTTAGTTCCCTTTAAAGATTCATAGTAACCTTCTGCAGTTTTCAAGTCATTCTGAAGCAGATAATACATACACAACCAACTGCTTTTAAATGCTTTTCTGTGCTTTATAGCATTAATATGCTTTAAAAATTTTTCGCTGTCTTCTTTTGCTAAAAAGGAAACTGCGAGCATTCCGTTAAGGTCGTCAATTATGCGTCTTACATTTGGAAAAGGCGATGTTTTTGATATGATATAATACCATTTAGTTATTTTTTTGCCTTTTGAAATAACAACATCATAGTTTCCTGACAAATAAGCATTGTATGCTTTCATATAAAGTCCTCTTGCAACAAGACTGAATATAAAAAATATAAAGATCAGAATTAGCAAAACAAAGGGCAGTGCTATTATGGCAAGAGATCCAAAAATCGTGATGAAGGCACGAAGCAAATCTCTTATACTAATAAACAAACAGACAATAAAAACATAAATAACGTATAATATCTGATTTAACGTTTCCATACACACCTCAAAAAATTAAAATTGTATTAAAGTATAGGGATAACAGGATTACCCAATGGAATTGATATGGGTGCAGAGGTTACGTTACCTGCTGCATCGTAGCT
>JAZUAS010000108.1:0-4551 GCA_045638125.1 Eubacteriales bacterium
AGAGCTTTAAGCTTTAATAAGATCACGGCTACGGTTCAAAAATTTAAGAGGGGCTTTATGTCTATTTAATAAATTACACCCTCCACCAACAGAGAGGGGTTTCTTAAGGGGAGAGGATGTCGCAGGGCGAGAAAATGCGGCATGTTCGCTTTTTCTCGCACAAGACCCCTTTCCCCTTGAGCGGCTTTTCTTTTCGTACTTTTCTTGCAGCTGCTGGCAAGCAAAGTACATATAAAACGCACAGATAAATCAAAATTTGAAAAATTATATTTTCCTCAATCCACTTGATATTTAAAAGAAAATTTGATATAATTATATTATCAAGCCGAAAGGAGGGAGAAATATGGAAATAATTAAGGAGTCCGATTTTAGAAAAGAGATAAAAACCGCGCCTCGCTCGGCGTACGTCTTCTTTGGCGAAGAGGACTATATGAAATCCTTTGCTATGAAAAAGGCAATCGAGGCAATCTGCCCCGAGGAGTCCTTTGCATTTTTTAACGAGATACGCATAGATGCGTTCACCTACTCTCCCTCGGTCCTGCTCGACGCGCTTATGCCCCTCCCCATGATGGCGGAGAGAAAGCTGATAGCCGTTACAGGGCTTGATATATCCGCCATGAGACAAAACGAGGTTGAGGACCTTTGCGCTGTCCTTGCCCAGCTTGAGGAATACGACTATAACACGGTCATTATCAACGTGGCATCAGATAGACTCGACCCCGGAACTCTGCCGAAGCGTCCCTCAACTCTCTTAAAAAGACTTGGCGAGGTGGCGGTGCTGGTCAATTTTGAAAAGAACACCCCCTCAAAGCTTGCCGCTTGGGTGGAAAAGCATTTTGAGCATAACGGAGTTTCTGCCTCGCCGCAGGTATGCGCCCTTGTTATAGAGCGTTGCGGACGAGATATGTTCAATCTTTCAAACGAAACAGATAAGCTCTCGTTTTATGTCAAGGCTGACGGCAGAAATGTCGTGACGGCAGATGACGTAAAGGCAGTAGCCACTCCGGTTTCGGAATACGACACATTTGCTTTTGCCAATGCCATCAGCACCCGAAAAAAGGACGAGGCGCTCGATATTTTGCGCGACTTGAAGATGAGAAAGGTCGATCCCATCTTTATTATGGGAGATATTTCAAAAAATATTTGCGAGATGGCGGCGGTTTCCGTTCTCAAAGCCGACGGATTGACGTACAAGGAGGTCTCCGACATTCTCGGAATACACGAGTATAGGGTATCCTTGATATTTAAAATAAATCCCAGGGTGGAGATCTGCCGCAGTATGGTCAGCCGATGCAGAGAAGCCGATATGGAAATAAAGAACTCTCGCGACGGCTTTGCGGTGATAGAAAAGCTGATCTGCACCATTTGATTTGGGATATTGAAAAATTGGTTGATTTGTGCATTTTGACGAAAAAATTCGAAGGAGTTTTCCACAGTTTCAACAGAGATTTCAACAGGAATCCGTGTTGAGGCAAGGGTTTTGGAAGTTTTCCACAGGCAAATCCGTTTTTTAGCCAAACAACGACAAGCTTCGACAAGCCTTTTGCTATAAGGGGTTTGTCCATTTGTGCGATTTTTTGGCAGAATCTGCCGTTTTAGATGCAAGTTGCAATATGCGGCGTGTCAATAGTTTGATTTAATTATGATATTTTTCTATTGACAAAGCTTTTGGGTTGATATATAATAAAAAAGTAAGATGTCTTAGGACAAATTTTGGTGTACGAAAGGAATACTGATATGACACTTAACATTAAGCTCAGAGAAATTAACGACGTTTATAAGCTGGTCAACATTCTCGTTGGCTTCGAGGGAGATGTAGATCTTGAGTCCGGAAAGTACAAGGTTGACGGTAAGTCTATCCTTGGTATCTTCAGCCTTGACCTTCGTCAGCCCATTAAGCTGACATATGATTCCGAGGTTGGAGCAGATAAGCTTTACAATCAGCTTAAGGATTTCATCGTAGAATAATCGCAGAGCGGCAAATAAGAGCCGTGAATACTTAAAACCGTAGGCGGGGAAGATTGCTTGCAATTTGATTCCCCGCCATTCGGTTATTATTTGAATTTTTTGGGAAAAGCACCCTTTAAGGAGAACTTTATGAACCACCTTGACACCATAGCCGCAATCAGCACACCATACGGTAAGGGCGGTATTGCCGTGCTTCGCGTTTCGGGCGAAGACGCAGTGACGGTTGCCGAAAGAGTATTCAGGGCGGCAAGCGGCAAGAGCCTATTCGAGTGTGAAAGCTCAAAAGCGCTCTACGGCAACATTTTTGAACGGTCGGACGGCAAGATGCGACAGATAGACGACGGCATCGCCGTCATTTTTCGCGCGCCCAGATCTTTTACGGGCGAGGATACCGTTGAAATATCCTGTCACGGTGGAGTTTTGGTGACTCAAAAGGTGCTTGCGGCGCTGCTCTCCGCAGGAGCGCGAATGGCGCTTCCGGGAGAGTTCACCAAGAGAGCCTTTATTAACGGGAAAATGACTTTGACAAGCGCCGAGGGTCTTGGAGACCTGCTTGAGGCGCAGACCGACGAGCAGATAAGCCTTGCGCGTTCAAATATGAAAGGAACTCTTTCGGGCGAGGTGAAAAAAATCTATGATTCGCTCGGTGACGTTCTTGCGGCAATTTTTGCTCACATCGACTACCCTGACGAGGATCTTGCAGACATCGGCCGCGACGAGATGCTGTCTATCGCAAATGAAAACCTCACAAGTCTAAAAATTTTGGCTAAAACCTACTCTACCGGTCGTGCCGTCATGAGCGGAATACCGACAGTTATTTTGGGAAGAACCAACGCGGGTAAAAGCTCGCTTTATAACAGAATAGTCGGCAGAGATGCGGCGATCGTTACAAACATTGAGGGAACGACACGAGACGTGCTTACTGAGACCGCAAAGCTGGGGCGCGTAATTCTCCGCCTTTCCGACACCGCAGGACTTCGCGACTCGGGCGATGTTGTTGAAAAAATAGGAATTGATCGCGCCCGTCACGCCGCTGAGGAAGCCGAGCTGATCCTTGCCGTCTTCGACGGAAGCCGAGAAGCTGACGAAATGGACAGAGAGTTTTTAAGCTATCTCGATTCGCTTTCGGGCATCAAGGTCGCGGTGATCAACAAGAGCGATCTCGGCATTCGCCCGTCGATCGCAGAATTTTCGGGTCGTTTTGAATACGTCTGCCACATTTCCGCCGAAAGCGGTCAGGGCACCGAAGCTCTTGCGGAGCTGATAGAGACACTGTACATCGACGAAAAGCTCGACACGGGCACCGATGCTATCATTTCAAATGCACGCCAGGCGGCATCGGTAAGCTCGGCAATCGAGGCTCTTGAAATAGCCCTTGAAGCTATTCGAGGTGAGCTTCCTCTTGAGATCTGTTGTGCAGAGGTGGAAAATACCCTCTCTGCCCTCGGCGAGCTTGACGGACGCACTGTGTCCGAGGACATAGTTGCAAGAATTTTTGCTAATTTTTGCGTTGGAAAATAATTTAGAACATAGATTGGAAAATATATGAAAATACTCGCTATCGGAGATATAGTCGGCACTCGCGCCATCGAGCATCTCCGTGAAAACCTTTGGAAGCTCCGTGACAAAATGGGAATCGACTTTGTAGTTGCCAACGGAGAAAACGCTACCGAAATACACGGCCTTTCGTCCACGGATGCGCAAAAGATACTTGACACGGGTGTTGATCTTATCACAATGGGCAATCACACCTGGTCCAAGCGCGATCTTTACCCATTTTTGGATGCAAATCCCGAAAAAATAATCCGTCCCGCAAATTTCCCCGGCTCGTCGCCCGGATGCGGCTACACCACGGTCAACGTTTGCGGATACAGAGTGCTTTGCATGAACGTGCAGGGCGTTTCCTTTATGGAGCCTCTTGCCGATCCCTTTGAAACGGTTGAATACATACTGGCTCGCGAGGAGGGCGAATACGACCTGTCCCTGCTCGACTTTCACGCAGAGGCGACCAGTGAAAAATATGCTATGGCGCGTGTTTTTGACGGAAAAATAAACATTGTTTTCGGAACACACACACACGTGCCTACGTCAGATCTTCAAATATTGCCCGGCGGCACCGCTTACGTTACCGACCTTGGTATGACGGGTCCTGACAACGGAATTCTCGGCACCGACGCAGAGCGCGTGCTTCGCAAAATGAGACAGCATCTGCCCTCTCAATTTACCGTCGCTGACGGCAATATTCGTGCCGACGCAGTGCTTTTTGAGCTTGATGGTACAAAGATTACTAAAATTTCAAGATTAAAATTTTAAATATTGTAGTTTCAAATTTTGATTTATAGGTTTGTTTAATACTAACTTTTCTTGTCATCAGCGACAAGAAAAGTTAGCAAAAGAATGTTTTTTACTAACTTTTCTTTCAACAGCGAAAGAAAAGTTACAAAAGAACCGCCGCACGGGAGATAGGGGCGGGTCTCACGAATAAAAAAGCGAACATGCCGCATTTTTATTCGTTTCAACACCGCCCCCCCCCCCCCCCCCCCCCCCCCCCCCCCCCCCCCCGCCCCGGCCCTGCCGCTGCCA
>JAZUAS010000109.1:0-21743 GCA_045638125.1 Eubacteriales bacterium
AAAATTCCTCCTATGGTAGATTTCTACCATAGGAGGTTGTTTTTATCATTTTTAACAGACTTATGCAAAATCCAAGTCGGAATATTTTGCTTTAATTATTTCTCTTTTATCTTTTTCCAATACTCCTCGGCGGCTTTTTCGTTCTTGTTGTCGCCAAAGACGTAATATTTTCTATTCTTGAGGTCATCGGGAAGATACTGCTGCTCCACGTATCGATTGGGATAATCGTGGGGGTATTTATAGCCCTTGAAAAGCGGACTTTGAAGGTGTACGGGGGGGACGTTTCCTCTGCCTGCGCGCACGTCCTCAAGAGCGGCGTCAACCGCCAAATGCTGGGTATTGGACTTTGGCATAGTCGCCAGCATAATTGCGGCATGTCCCAGAGGTATTCTTGCCTCGGGCAGACCCAACTCACGGGCAGAATCACAGCAAGCCTTGACGATGGCGGGCGCCATGGGGTACGCCAGACCTATATCCTCACTGGCGATGACCTGCAAGCGTCGGCAAAGGGATATTATATCGCCCTGCTCTACCATTTTGGCAACGTAGAATGCCGCCGCATCGGGGTCAGAACCGCGTATCGACTTTTGCAGACATCCAAGCATATCGTAATGAACGTCATCGTTGTAGTTCCCAACACCGTAGTTGAACTGATCGGCGTCGGCAGGTGTGATCTCATTTTCTGCGGCAAAAAAGGCGTTTTCAAAAAGTCCGATAGAGCGGCGCACGTCGCCGCCTGCCGCCTTGGCAATATATTCTGCGGTGGCTTGGCTCACGGTCTTTTGGGTGTTGTTCTCCTTGTTGAGATAGTCAAGAGCCTTGTAGAGCATCTTGGCACACTCGCCTGGCTCCACGGTCTTGAACTCAAAGAGCGACGAGCGGGAGATTATCGCATTATATATGTAAAAATGAGGATTTTCTGTGGTGGATGCAATAAGGGTAACTCTACCGTCCTCTATGTACTCAAGGAGAGATTGCTGCTGCTTGCGGTTGAAATACTGGATCTCGTCGATGTAAAGCAGCGTTCCGTTTGAGCCGAAAAGGCTTTGGGAGGATGCCAGCACCTCCTTGACGTCGGCGGTGGATGCACTGGTGGCATTGAGCTTGTGGAAATCCATGCCCGATTGCTTCGCTATGATCGAGGCGGCGGTGGTCTTTCCCGTGCCGGGAGGGCCGAAGAAGATCATATTGGTGATTCTGCCGCCCTCCATCATTCGACGGATGATTCCGCGTTCACCGAAAAGGTGCTTCTGACCCGCTATATCGTCTATGGTCTGCGGACGCAAAATGTCCGCTAACTGTGCGTTTCTCATTATAAAATTCCTTTATTCAAATAGTCCCGACGAGAGGTATCTCTCACCCGTGTCGGGCAATATGGTAACGATGGTTTTCCCCTTGTTTTCGGGTCTTGCGGCAAGCTTCATAGCACCCGAGAGCGCCGCGCCTGAGGATATACCCACCAAAAGTCCTTCGGTCTTGGCTATCTCTCGCGCATATTCGTATGCTTCGTCGTCGGTTGCAGTGATTATCTCGTCGATTAGCGAAAGGTCGAGCGTTTCAGGAATAAATCCTGCGCCTATTCCCTGAATTTTGTGCTTACCTGCTCTGCCCTCGCTGAGATAGGGGGACGCGGCAGGCTCAACGGCTACTACCTTTATATCGGGGTTCTTTTCCTTCAAAAAGCGCGCAGTTCCGCTAACAGTTCCACCCGTTCCTGCGGTGGCAACGAAAATATCAACCTTCCCGTTGATATCGTTCCAGATTTCGGGGCCCGTGGTTTTATAATGGGCATCGGGATTGGCGGGATTATTAAACTGACCCGCTATGATCGCGCCTTCGATGCTTGCGGCAAGCTCCTCTGCCCTGGCAATAGCTCCCTGCATACCAAGAGCGCCATCGGTCAACACCAGCTCGGCTCCGTAGGCGGTCATAAGCATTCGTCTTTCCCGTGACATGGTATCGGGCATAACGATTATCGCCCTATATCCCTTTGCGGCGCAGATAGCGGCAAGTCCGATACCCGTGTTGCCCGAGGTGGGCTCGATTACAACGCTTTTTTCATTTAATCTTCCCTCTTTTTCGTACTGCTCAATCATATTAAGGGCGACTCTGTCCTTGACCGAGCCTGCGGGATTGAAAAACTCTATTTTTGCAAGTATTTTAGATTTACATTCATACTGTCTCACAAAATTTGCAAGTTCAATAAGAGGAGTTTTGCCAATTAGCTCTGTTATTGAATTGTATATCACGAAATCGCCACCTTTTCGCCTAAGATATACCTTATTATAACATACTTGACAAACAAAATCAATAATCGTACGATATTTTAATTAAAAACTCTTGAATTAAACCTACATATATGTTATGATAAATATATAAATCCTATCAGGAGGATAATTATGAAACGAACACTCGGACAAATATCCCTTATCTTGTGTTTATGTATAACACTCTCTGCTTTTGCTTCCTGTGACTTGTTTACGAGGTCTGACTCAACGGAATCAGACTCGTCATCGGAAAATTCCGAAATCAGCTCTTCTCTGCTTGAGAGCGAAATCTCGGAAACTGAATCTCTTTCGGAGGAAACGACCGAGGAAGAAACTACGGAAGAAGAAACTACGGAAGACGAGGTCATTGAGACAGAGATGGTTGAGGACGTCGTCAGCTTTGTTGACTACACAAGAAGCGAAAGGAAGCTTCACAATCTAAAGACCGACGGCAACACTGCCGTCTCGTTCACCGTCCCCGACGGACAGCTGAAGCGTCTTTATATCAATATGACCGACCAGCTTGTTAGTAGCACTTGGTACACTAAATGCAGTATTAAGATAGACATTTATGCCTTTGACGGCAACTATCGAACCACTATCAAAACAGAGCCTATTTACAGTGAGCATATCACCTCTACTTTGCGTCTGTATACCATCTCTTTTGAGGACGGACAGGTGCCTGCCGGTGATTATCTTGTGGTTATGAGCTATGTAGCAGATGACTCCAACACCACAAACACCGATGATATTTACAGCGGTGTTCTATCAGATGCGCTTTGGTACGCAAAGACTATCCCCGAGGGATATGAACAGTATAATATTACGAGCTATATAAACGGTAACAAAAACAGAAAGTACGTATTCTGCGGCGGATTTGCCATTGAGCACTCGGCTGTAAAGACCGAGGAGGATACCGACAGCTCAGTTACTGATAAAGATGAATACCCCGAGAACAGCGCAAAAGTTATACTTATCGGAGGCCAGTCCAATGCTACCGGTGCGACATACGGCTCCTTCCTCGAAAATAACGTTCCTTACGAGAAATATGTGGAATACTTACGCGGCTATTCAAACGTAAAGATCCTTTACTCCTCCGGCACGGTCAATAGCGGTGTGATTAATATTGCTAATTACAGCAATCAATTCGTTGACGCTAAGCTCGGTCAGGGCATAAGTAAGACAAGCTTTGGTCCCGAGCTTGGTCTTGCGGCATATCTCAGCGAAAACTATCCCGATGAAACATTTTACATCATCAAGTACGCAATAGGTAGCACGGGCTTGGGCGCACACTGGAATCCCACGAACGAATCAAGAAATATGTGTCTGGTTAAATTCAAGGAAACGATTGACCTTGGAATTGATCTTCTCAAGCAAGAGGGGCTTGATCCCAAAATTGTTGCTTTTCTCTGGATGCAGGGAGAGTCCGATGCCACGACCTTTAAAGCATCACGAGACTATTACGATCTTCAAAAAACGCTCGTTGAAAATATCCGAGAGGAATACGCAGCATACGAAGCGCCCCACGGTATCGCATTTATCGACGCGGCAGTCAGTGAGTCGGGAATGTGGCAATCCGCCTTTATACTTAATCATTTCAAGCGCGAGTACTCAAAAGAGTCGAAAATCAACTTCTATATCGATACAAATGCCTTAGGGCTTGATACCATGCAAGAGAATAACGACCCCGCGCATTACGATTCAACATCTATGATACTGCTGGGAGAGCTTTACGGCGCAGAGCTTTCAAAGGTTTTGGATTGAGCATAATGCACAACAAACAAGCGGCCAATTTATTGGTCGCTTGTTCTTTTTTACAAAAAACATAAAATTAGGAATTTCTTATTGACAAATTCTGATTTTATGATATAATGTAATAGTTAGCAGAGGCTAACTGTATGGGGTAACTATGCACAAATCTTAAAGAAAGAGTAGGTATCCGTATGAATTTGCGTAATGCGGAACTTGGAAACGAATATATAGTTAAAGCTCTCGAGACCGATGACGAAGAGCTGGATGCCTTTCTTTTCTCGCTTGGATGCTACGTCGGTGAGCCTATCACCGTTATTTCCCGTCAAAAGGGCGGTTGTGTAGTTTCTATCAAGGACGGACGTTATAACATTGATAACGATCTTGCCGAGGCGATCATGATTTAATAAAAAATAATCAATCCGATTATTTTTTTGGCATCAAGTTAGCAAAGGCTAACCCGCGAATATAACTATTATTCCCTATTTTATAAAAAACACTTTACACGGAGAAAAAGATGAGAATAGCACTAACAGGTAACCCTAACAGCGGAAAAACCACTATGTTCAACGCTCTCACGGGTAAAAACGAGAGAGTTGGTAACTGGGCAGGCGTTACCGTTGACAAAAAGGAACACCCTATAAAAAAGAAATATTGCAGGGGCAATGAAAAGATAATCGCAGTTGACCTGCCCGGAGCATATTCTATGTCCCCCTTTACCAGCGAAGAAAGCATTGCCAGCGACTACGTTAAGAACGAAGCGCCCGATGCCATCCTCAATATAGTTGACGCTACCAACCTCAGCAGAAGTCTGTTTTTCACTACACAGCTCTTAGAGCTTGGTATTCCTATGGTCATCGCTCTCAACAAGACCGATGCAAACGAGAAAAAGGAAAACAAGATCGACGCCAAGGCTCTTTCCGAAATGCTTGGGTGCCCCGTTATTGAAACGGTTTCCACCAGCGGCAAGGGGCTCAAGGACGTTATCTCGGCGGCTATGGACGTCATGGGCAAGGAGCAGGTCGCTCCCTACACCCAAGGAGAGGTCAACCTTGAAAGCAAGGAAGAGGTCGCCCAAGCGGACAAAAAGCGCTTTGAGTTTGTAAATAGCGTGGTTCGTGAGGTCGAGGACAGAAAGGTTCTTACCAAAAATAAAAATGCGCAGGATAAGCTCGACGCTATTCTGACCAATAAATGGCTGGGTATCCCGATATTCGCTGTGGTTATGTTCCTCGTTTTCCAGATCTCCCAGGCTTGGGTCGGTCCTATTATCGCAGACGGAATAACATTATTTGAGGGCGCAGAGAACGAGCTTACCCTCCCCGGTCTTGTAACCTTTATTGATATGTTCGGTGAGTGGATATTCGGTCTTATGGACGGCAACGTTCATCCTCTGCTTACATCCATCGTGGTTGACGGTATCATCGGCGGTGTCGGTGCGGTCATCGGCTTCCTTCCTCTCGTTATGGTGATGTATTTCCTTATCGCCCTGCTTGAGGATTGCGGATATATGGCGCGCGCTACCGTAGTGCTTGACCCTATCTTCAAAAAGGTTGGTCTTTCGGGCAAATCGGTAATTCCCTTCGTTGTGGGTACGGGATGTGCAATTCCCGGCGTTATGGCTTGCCGTACCATCAGAAACGAGCGCGAGAGAAAGGCGACCGCTATGCTGGCTCCCTTTATGCCCTGCGGTGCAAAGCTCCCCGTTATCGCTCTCTTTGCAGGAGCATTCTTTGGCAACTCCGCTTGGGTCGGAACTCTTATGTATTTTGTCGGCATTGTCATTATACTCGTCTGCGCTCTTATTATCAAGTGGATAACCGGACACAAGAAAAAGTCCTTCTTTATAATCGAGCTTCCCGAATATAAGACCCCCTCCTTCTCCAAGGCGGCAATCTCTATGCTCCAGCGCGGCTGGTCCTACGTTCAGAAAGCGGGTACTATTATTCTCGTATGTAACCTTATCGTTCACCTTATGCAGAACTTCGATTGGAGCTTTAACCTTATCGAGGAGGGTCAAGCAAGCAGCTCTATTCTCGCAACGGTTGCAACTCCCTTTGCTTTCCTATTTGCTCCCATCGTTGGCTACGTTTCCTGGCAGCTGGCGTCTGCTACTATTACGGGCTTTATCGCCAAGGAGAACGTGGTTGGTACTCTTGCGGTCTGCTTTGGCATTTCCAATCTTATAAATGCAGATGAGCTTATAATTGAGGAGGGTGCAAACGTCTCCGAGATCGCTCAGGCTTTTGGCGCGGGTAGCGGCGGCGCAATGCTCCCCGTAGCTGCACTGGCTTTCCTGCTTCTCAACCTCTTCACTCCTCCCTGCTTTGCGGCTATCGGTGCGATGAATGCCGAGATCGGCAACAGAAAGTGGTTCTGGAGCGGAATAGGTCTTCAGCTCGGTGTCGGATACAGCGTGGCATTTTTGACATTCTTCTTTGGAACTCTATTTACTACACAGAATTTCGGTGAGATCTGGATGCCTATTGTCGGTTGGGAGATAGTTGCAGTGTTCGGTGCAGTTCTTACCGTTCTTATCATCAAAAATCAGAAAAAGATCAAAGCCGAGGAAGCGGCAAGAAAAGCCAGAAAGGCAGAAAAATCCGCAAAGGAAACGGTTAACGTTTAATATTTTTATTCAGGTACAATTATGAACCCTATTGATTACGTAGTTATCGGTATTATTGCGCTTATCGTCGGCGGTGCTATCGCCTTTATGATAATAAGCAACAAGCGTGGCAAAAAGTGCATCGGTTGCTCCGAGTCGGGCTCATGTCCCGCAAAAAACAAGGGAGATAACTCATGCGTCGGCAAGTGCGGATCCTGCTCATCTAACTGCCACGGCAAAAATGACAAATAATTCAAGTAAGCCTCGAGTAGATCTTATACTCGGGGCTCTTTTAATAAATTGTTGCCTTAACTATAAAAATTCACACAAAAAAAGCAAAATTATCGCTATTAACTCTTGAAATATGAGCCAAAGTGTGATATAGTATATTATGGTGTGAATAATACAACTATTTAAGGAGAATTATGATTACCTACAACGACATAAAAAATGATCACGATATAAGAATATACGTCAGTGAGGCAGACAAATCACTGGAGGCTCTCGGATTCACCGAACATAGCTTCGCTCACGTTACCAAGGTTTCCGAAACAGCAGGAGCTATTCTATCCTCACTTGATTTCGATGAGCGAACCGTTGAACTTGCAAAGATTGCTGGCTTTCTCCATGATATCGGTAATTTGGTCAACCGCGTTGATCACTCTCAAAGCGGAGCAATAATAGCATTCCGTATTCTCGATAAAATGGGAATGCCTCCTTCCGAGATTGCTTGTGTAGTAACCGCGATTGGAAACCATGATGAAGGCACCGGAGTTCCCGTCAATGCAGTAGCTGCCGCTCTAATTTTGGCTGACAAGAGCGATGTTAGACGATCAAGAGTAAGATCCTCCAAAGTCGATGGAAAAGATATTCATGACAGCGTTAACTACTCGGTTACCGATGCAGGTCTTAATATTGATAAAGAAAACTCGGCGATTACTCTGAATCTTACCATCGATACTGAAATCAGCTCGGTTATGGACTATTTTGAAATATTCTTAGGCAGAATGGTCCTTTGTCGCAAAGCGGCGGACAGGCTTGGACTCAGATTTAAGCTTATTATTAATGGGCAACAATTATTGTAATATAAATCGCTGTTCCAGCACATAAACGACTATTTAAATTAGAAAGGAACCACATCATGACTCTTGACCTGTTTTTGAACATTCTGTCGCTTGTTTGCGGTCTCGCCCTCTTCCTTTACGGTATGGACGTAATGGGAGATGCGCTGAAAAAGAGCGCAGGCAGAAAACTCAAGACTATTCTCGGCAATCTGACCTCAAATAAATTCAAGGGATTTCTGTTAGGTCTCGGCGTAACAGCGATCATTCAGTCCTCTTCGGCAACCACCGTAATGGTCGTAGGCTTTGTTAACTCAGGCACAATGATGCTTTCCCAAGCCGTTGGCGTTATTATGGGCGCAAACGTGGGTACTGCGGTAACCGCGTGGATAACCGCACTTAACGGTCTTGAAAATCTGGGTGTGTCACTGGACGCTCTCAAGCTCCTCAAGCCCGATGCCTGGATGCCGATTCTGGCGCTCATAGGCATCTGCCTCTTGATGTTCTCAAAGCGACATAAGTTCAAAGATTTCGGTAACATTCTCATGGGCTTTGCCGTCCTCATGGTTGGTATGTCGCTTATGTCCGATGCGGTCAGCGGCTACGGTGAGGATCTCAAGCCCCTCTTCACAATGTTCTCGGACGCGCCTATTCTTGGTATCATGGCAGGTATGGTGCTGACGGCTGTGGTTCAATCCTCCTCGGCATCGGTAGGTATTCTTCAGGCGCTCTCGTTTACCGGTGCTATTACCTACGGCTCTGCTATGCCTATCATACTCGGACAAAATATCGGTACTTGTATCACCGCACTTATCTCCTCACTGGGCGCAAACAAGAACGGTAAGCGTGCCGCTTTCGTTCATCTTTACTTTAACGTCATAGGTGTTATTATATGGATGGTGGCATACTATCTTATAGGCTGGATACTTGAAACAACCGGCGCTTTCGGGCTCTTTACCTGGGCGGACGGAACGGCTATCGAAGCATTCGGTATTGCAGGAGTACACACCGTATTTAAGATATTCTCGGTAGTTACCCTCGCTCCTTTCACAAAGCTTCTAGAAAAGCTTGCTTGCATCACCGTGCGCGGCGATGACAAGAAGGGCGATGAATACACATCCATGCTTGATGACCGTCTTCTTGATTCCCCCGAGGTCGCTCTCGACCGCTGCAAAACCGTTATCGCGCAGATGGCGGAGATGTCTATTATTCCCTTTAACAAGTCTATAAAGCTGCTTGAAAATTACGATGGCAAGGTAGCACAGGAGATACGCGATGCCGAGGATAAGGTTGACCTATACGAGGACGCTCTTGGCTCTTATCTCGTAAAGCTTTCGGCAATAAGCACCTCGGAAAAGGATAATCTTGAGGTGACAAAGCTGCTCCATCTTATCGGCGACCTTGAACGAATTTCCGACCATTCTGTAAATATCGTAGAGTCTGCCGAGGAGATCAAGGATAAGGAGCTTAAATTCTCCGATTATGCCGTGGGCGAGCTTCGCGTAATGTACGGCGCGGTTGAGGAAATAACCCTTATGACCAAGGATGCCCTGCGTGAAAATAATCTTGAAAAGGCGGCGACTATCGAGCCTCTTGAGCAGGTTGTCGATGATATTCGTGACCAGATCAAGCTCCAGCACGTTATCCGCGTGCAGAAGAGCCAATGCACTATTGAGCATGGATTTGTGCTTTCCGATATTCTTACCAATCTCGAGAGAGTTTCCGACCACTGCTCCAATATCGCAGGATGTATTATTGAAATGTCAAGGCACGAATCTCTTGACCTCCACAGCTATCTCAAGGAGCTCAAAAAGGGCGGCAAGGAATTCGATGCGGCTTATAACGAATTTTCTCAAAAATACGCTCTTCCCTCGTACGAGGAGGAGTAATATATGCAAAAAAGGAACCCATTCGGGTTCCTTTTTTATATTAATAACGGTATTTCTTTTTGTACGCCAGCACAAACACGATAGTGACTATCCCTGCGAGAAGCTCGGCAACCACAAGCGAGAGCCACACGCCGTCTATATCAAGGAAGATGGGCAGAATAAGCACCGCCGCGGTTTGGAAAACCAGCGTTCTCATAAACGAGATAACTGCGGATATGACTCCGTTATTCAGCGCCGTGAAGAATGAGGAGCCGAAAATTCCTATTCCGCAGAACAAAAACGATGCCGAAAAGATATAAAATCCTCTTTTAGTCAGCTCCAAAAGCCCATCGTCGTAGCCCACGAAAAGATGGGACAGAGGCGATGCCAGCGCCAAGGACAAAAGCATCATAGCGACTGAGGTCACGCCGATCAGCACAACGCTCTTTCTCAGCAGACTTTTAAGCTCGCTATGAGTTCCCGCACCAAAGTTAAAGCCCACTATGGGAGCTGTGCCGATAGAATAACCGATAAATATCGAAATAAATATCATACATACGTACATCAGCACACCATAAGCCGCAACACCGTCCTCGCCCTCTATCCTCATAAGCTGAAAATTATAGAGCATACTTACGAGCGACATCGAAATATTGCTCATTAGCTCGGAGCAGCCGTTTGTACAGGTCTTAACCAATGCCCTTACGTCCAAGCTGAATCGAGTCAGCCTCAAAAGGCTATGGTTTATCGGCAAAATGAAATATCCGAGGGAGAAAAATCCACCTATACTTTGGCTGATAGCAGTTGCACACGCTGCACCTACAAGATCAAAGCCGAATACACCGACGAAAAGAAAATCCAGCACCATATTGGCAACTCCCGCCGCCAGAGTTGCGAAAAGTCCGAGCTTGGGCTTTTCTGCCGTGATGAAAAAGCTCTGGAACTCCATCTGGAGCATAAAGGGTATCATGGAAATTAGGACTATTCGCCCGTAGGTTACGCAATCCTCCAGCATCTGCCCCTCTGCGCCAAGCAAAGATGCCACGGGTCGAATGAGGAAGATTCCTGCCACGGTGATGACCGCGCCCACAATTATGGAAACGTAAATTATCATTGAGAAAAGCTTATTTGACTTTTCCCTATCCCCCTCGCCCAGAGTTTTCGCCACAAGGGCGCTGCCGCCGGCTCCAAACATAAAGCCAACTGCTCCAAGCATCATTATAAAGGGGAAAATAAAGTTGACCGCCGCAAAGGAGGTCTTATTTGTAAAGGTCGATATAAAAAATCCGTCAACTACCCCATAGATCGACGTAAATATCATCATCGCAATGCTTGGCAGAGTAAATCGCAGAAGTCTGCCGTAGCTGAAATGATCCGAAAGCTTGATCTTCATAGTCATCTCCAATTTTTTCATAAACGAATGTATTATACACAATAAACTCCCCAAAGTCAAGAACCTTTATAAAATATTGCATTATTTAAATAAATATATTGAAAAATCGGCATTTTTGTGATAAAATATGATTGAATATACATTTGGACGGTGAAGTGCTATGAAACTGACTGATATTTTAAATAAAGACACGCCCCACCTCTCCTTTGAGGTCTTCCCTCCCAAGACCACTACCGCTTTTGAGAGCGTGAAGTCGGCTACCGAGGAGATCGCAAAGCTTAAGCCCTCTTTTATGAGTGTTACCTACGGTGCGGGTGGCGGAACGAGTCAATATACTCTCGATATTGCCAAGAACATAAAGGAGCTTTACGGTGTGCCTACCGTGGCCCATCTGACCTGTGTTTCCTCTACACGCGAAACCGTGAAGGATATGATCGCTCGCATCAAGGAGGCGGACATTCAGAACGTAATGGCTCTCCGCGGTGACATCCCTGCCGACAAGATCCACGAGGATAGAAGCGGCTGGGAATATCACCACGCCATCGACCTTGTCCGTGAGCTTCGCGAATCGGGTGCTGACTTCTGCATCGGCGGCGCTTGCTACCCCGAGATACATCCCGAAAGTGCCGACCAGAAGGAGGACATCAAGCGCCTCAAAGAAAAAGTGGACGCAGGATGTGATTTCCTTACCACACAGATGTTTTTTGACAACAATCTGCTCTACAACTTCCTCTACAAGATCCGTGAGGCAGGCATTACCGTGCCCGTGATCCCCGGAATTATGCCTATCACAAATGCAAATCAAGTGGCTCGCTCCATCAAGCTTTCGGGCTCGTTTATGCCCCAGAGATTCAAGTCGCTGGTGGACAAGTTCGGAGATAACCCCGAGGCTATGAAGCAGGCGGGCATTGCCTACGCCACCGACCAGATAATCGACCTTTACGCAAACGGCATTACCAACGTTCACGTTTACTCTATGAACAAGCCCGACATTGCCGAAAAAATCCAGAGCAATCTCTCGGCTATTATAGGCAAATAATTATACTTAGAAAATAATTTCACTAATCGGAAAATTATGAAGATACTTGATTATTTAAAGAACAATTTACTTTTTCTTGATGGCGGTATGGGTACTCTGCTCCAAGCCAAGGGGCTTGAGGCAGGCGAGCTTCCCGAAAGATGGAATATCACTCACCCCTCGGTCATCAAGGAGATACACCGCAATTACTACGATGCAGGCTCTAACGTGGTGTCCACCAACACCTTTGGCGCTAACCTTTTGAAGTTTAGCCCCGAGGAGCTTGACGAAATAGTGGGCGCGGCGGTAAAAAACGCGCGCGACGCTATGGCAGAAACGAAAAATAGCGGTGAAAAGTTCGTTGCCCTTGACATCGGCCCTTCGGGAAAGCTGCTGAAGCCCTACGGCGACCTTGATTTTGAGGATGCGGTCTCTCTCTTTGCCGAAACGGTAAAGCTGGGCGTAAAATACGGCGTTGACCTTATTTTCATCGAGACTATGAACGATTCCTACGAAACCAAGGCGGCTCTGCTTGCGGCAAAGGAAAACTGTGACCTTCCCGTATTCGTTTCCAATGCTTACGGCTCGGATATGCGACTTATGACAGGCGCGTCGCCTGCCGCTATGGTGGCTATGCTTGAGGGCATGGGAGCGGACGCTATCGGTGCTAACTGCTCGCTGGGTCCACGTCAGCTTGTTCCCGTAGTTGAGGAGCTTTTGAAATATGCCTCTGTTCCCGTTCTGCTGAAGCCCAACGCGGGACTTCCCGACATCAAGGACGGAAAAACAGTTTACGATATTACCCCTTGTGAGTTTGGCGAGGCGGTGGCTTCGCTTATATCAAAAGGTGTTCGCATTGCAGGCGGATGCTGTGGCACAACGCCCGAATATATCGCAGAGGTGGTCAAGGCAAGCCCTGAGATGCCTGTCGAGACCTGCCCCAAGGCTTATTCCCTCGTGTCATCCTACACTCACGCGGTGGATCTTGCAAACGCTCCCATTCTTATCGGTGAGCGCATAAATCCCACGGGCAAAAAGCCATTTAAGGATGCTTTGCGCAATCGTGACCTCGATTTTATCCTCAAGGAGGGTCTTGATCAGGAAGCTTGCGGCGTTCATATTCTTGACGTCAACGTAGGTCTTCCCGAGATCGACGAGGTGGAAATGATAGAAAAGGTGGTCTGCGAGCTACAAGCAGTCTGCGCTCTCCCCTTGCAGATAGACACGTCCAACCCCTCTGCTATGGAGGCGGCACTCCGCCGCTACAACGGCAAGGCAATGATAAATTCGGTCAACGGAAAAGCCGAGAGCATGAGCGCAGTTTTCCCCTTGCTCAAAAAATACGGCGGCGTGGTGGTTGCTCTTACCCTTGACGAGGACGGTATCCCCTCAACCGTAGAGGGCAGATTCGAGGTCGCAAAAAAGATCCTCTCAGTGGCGGAAGAATACGGAATCGACAAGAAGGATATTATCTTCGACACCCTTACTCTGACTGTTTCTGCCGAGCCGCAGGCGGCAAAGGTTACCCTTGAATCTCTCCGACGAATCCGAAACGAGCTTGGCTCTAACACCGTGCTTGGCGTTTCCAACGTTTCCTTTGGTCTGCCAAACCGTGATATTCTCAACGGTATTTTCTTCGCAAACGCGCTGGAGAACGGTCTTACCGCCGCTATAATGAACCCCTACTCCCTTGAAATGATGAAAACCTATCATTCGTTTAGGGCGCTCCACGGTCTTGATGAAAATTGCGCCGACTACATACGCTTCGCTTCAAGCGTGGAGATAGGCGACACTCGCAAATCCGCAACAACTCAAAAGAGCGAGAGCGGAGCGCAGGATCTGACCGATGCCATAATTAAAGGACTTAAAGACAAGGCGCGCGAGCTGACCGTTTCAATGCTTAGATCGGTTGCTCCCCTTGATATTGTAAAGGGGCATATAATTCCCGCCCTCGACACCGTTGGCAAGGGATTTGAAAATCACATAATCTATCTTCCCTCTCTGCTTATGAGCGCGGAGGCGGCTAAATTCGCCTTTGAGCCTATCAGCGAAGCGCTTTCAAGTAGCAAGGATGATTCAGCGGAGCGTCTTACAGTGATAATGGCAACGGTTAAGGGCGACATCCATGACATAGGCAAAAACATCGTTTGCCTGCTTCTTGAAAATTACGGCTTTAAGGTAATCGACTTGGGTCGTGACGTGTCTGCCGAGGCAATCCTGGCGGCGGCAGAGGCACACGATGCGGCTATCGTGGGACTCAGCGCATTGATGACTACCACAGTACCCGCTATGGAGGAAACCATCTCGCTTCTTCGTGAAAAATGCCCCCAACGCAAAATAATCGTTGGTGGCGCAGTGCTTACCGAGGAGCATGCCGCAACCATCGGAGCGGACAAATACGCCGCCGACGCCATGGAAGCGGTCAGATACGCTGAAGCGGTCGAGGCGGAAATGAAATAAACAATTTTACAAACAAAATAAGGACAGAGAAAACTAATTCTCTGTCCTTTATTTTTACTTATTTTTCTTCTGCAAATTTTCCTTTGCGACTACAAGCATAAGCTTGATTCTATTTTCCTGGTTAACCTTTGTTGCGCCGGGGTCGTACTCGATATCGACGATATTGAGTCTGGGGTCAACTCGTCTTACCTTATTGATCATTCCCTTTGCTGCAACGTGGCAAGGCAGGCATCCGAAGGGCTGAGCGATAACGATATTCTCGTATCCGTGGTCGGCAAACTCCAGCATTTCTGCCGCAAGATACCAGCCCTCACCCATACTGTTTCCGATTCCGATAACGCCCTCGGCTCTCTTTTTGAGATCGTTGACTCTCTCGGGGGGAACGAATGCGGGGTTAGCCTCGATTGCCGAAATCAGTATATCCTCCATCCAGAACATATACTTCATAACCACTTCAAGTATCAGCTTCTTGAAGGGATTTCCACCGTAAAGACGGAGATCCTCAAGGGCTCCGTTGGTCTTGTAGATACCAAAGCCGAGAATGGAGGGCACGTAGACCTCACAATCCTGCTCTGCAAGGAATTCTTCAAGGTGGTTATTTCCGGGCGCGGAATATTTAAGGAATAGCTCTCCGATAACCGCAACCTTGACCTTGGGGGTCTTTTTGATCTCAATGGAAGCAAAATCGTCGGCAATCGCCTTGAGATTCTTCTTCATCGCGCCTACGCTGTATCCGCGACCCTTATAGAAGGTCTCGCCAAGTTTCTCCGTCCACTTTTCGATCATCGCGTCGGTTTCACCCTTGTTTACCTCGTAGGGGCGGATCTGATTGGAGCAGATCATTATCATATCGCCGTAGATAAGTCCTGCAACCGCCTGAAGGAAGCCTGCGGGGCTCATAAATACGCCAGGATTAAGCTCCATAAGCCACACGTTAGCCGAAATGAAGGGCACGTTGGGGTAGCCCGCCTTTTCGAAAGCCTTACGCATGATGTTGATATAGTTACTATCTCGGCAACCGCCACCCGACTGGGTGATGATCATTGCAACCTTATCGGGGTCATATTTGCCGCTCTTCATGGTTGCAAGCATCTGACCCGTGGTAAGCATTGCGGGATAGCACATATCGTTGTGGAGATATTTGAGAGCAAGCTCCAAAACCTCGGGGCCCTCGTTCTCCATAATGTCGATCTTATAGCCCTCGCGCTGAAGTATGGGGCGCAATATCTTGAAGTGAATAGGCGCCATGCTGGGAGTGAGGATGGTGTAATCCTTCTTCATTTTAAGGGTAAATTTAACTCTTTCTCTGTAATGCGTCGTCTTATTCATTACCCTTCTCCTTGTTCTTCTGTTCTATTGCCGCGATAAGGCTTCTCAGTCTTATTTTGATAGCGCCCAGGTTGGTTACCTCGTCGATCTTGATCTGGGTGTAAAGATGACCGTAATGCTCAAGCAAACTTCTCACCTCGTCGGTGGTAAGCGCGTCAAGACCGCATCCAAAGGACACGAGATGAACGATGAACATATCATCCTGCTCGGAAACGTACTTTGCCGCAGAGAAAAGTCTTTGGTGATACGTCCACTGGCTCATAATGTTGACGTTGAACTTATCAACCATACAAGCAACTGCATCCTCCGACACAACGGCAAAGCCGAGGGCGGCGATGAGCTTATGTATTCCGTGGTTTATCTCGGGGTCAGCGTGGTAGGGGCGACCAGCAAGAACGATTATCTTCTTATCCACTGCTCTTGCCGCCTCGACGATGCGCAAGCCCTCACGGTTTACGTCTGCCATATATTCGTCGTACGCCGCGTAAGCCTTCTTACAAGCCTTCTTCACGTCGCTTGCCTTGAAAGTGCCAAAATGCTTTTCAAGCACCTTCATAAAGCGAGCGGCGAAATCCGCTCTGTTGTGAGGGCCTACGTAGTCGTTTACGTACTTTATCTTACCGAAGTTGAGGGTATTTGCCTCGATAACCTCGGGGTATCCTGCGATAACTGCACAGTTAAAGCAGTTTTTAGCCTTCTTTTCATCGAAATTGTAGGTCATACAGGGATAGAAGATAGTATCAACACCCATCTCTATTAGCTGCTGGATATGTCCGTGCACCATCTTTGCGGGGAAGCATACGGTATCCGAGGGGATAGTTCCCTGACCCTTGAGATAGAGCTTACGGTTTGAAAATCCGCTCATTTTAACGGTAAATCCAAGCTCTCTGAAAAGAGTGTTCCAGAAGGGATACAGCTCGTACATATTAAGAGCCATAGGCAGGCCGATAACTCCGCGACTTCCCTCTCCCTCGGGATAGGAAGCAAGCTTTTGGAGCTTATATTCGTAGAGATTGAGCGAATCGTCCTGCGCCTTGTTGGTAACCGGCTTTTCGCAACGGTTTCCGCCGATAAATCTGCGTCCGCCGCCGAAATCGTTGACGGTAAGCTGACAGCGGTTGTTACAGCCCTTACAGGTCACGCTCTTGATGGAATATGTAAAGCTCTTCATCTCCTCGTAGGAGAGAATGCCCGAATAACCCTCGTGCTTCTTCATCTGCTTGGCGTAAAGCGCCGCGCCGTAAGCACCCATCATTCCTGCGATGTCGGGACGAATGACCTCTACGCCGATCTCCTGCTCAAATGCTCGAAGAACCGCGTTATTGAGGAAGGTACCGCCCTGAACCACTATTCTCTTTCCAAGCTCCTCTGCCGAGTGAACTCTTATAACCTTATAAAGCGCGTTCTTAACTACGCTGATGGAAAGTCCAGCAGAGATATTCTCAACGGTAACGCCCTCCTTCTGAGCCTGCTTGACCGAGGAGTTCATAAATACGGTACATCTCGATCCCAGATCAACGGGATTGTTTCCGAAAAGACCGAGATTTGCAAACTCGTCGATGGGATAACCCAAGGAGTTAGCAAAGGTCTGGAGGAAGGAGCCGCAACCCGAGGAGCAAGCCTCGTTGAGGAATATATTGTCGATAGCGCCGTTGCGGATCTTAAAGCACTTCATATCCTGACCGCCGATGTCGATGATAAACTCAACGTCGGGCATAAAATACTTAGCCGCGGTAAAGTGAGCCACCGTTTCAACCACGCCAATGTCGATACCAAGCGCGCTTCTCATCATATCCTCGCCATATCCCGTTACCGCAGAGGAAACAATCTTAACGTTCGGATACTTCTCGTACATCTCAATAAGGGTATCTCTTACAACCTCGATGGGCTTACCCTGATTGGACTGGTATTTGGAGAACATGATAGAGCCGTCCTTATCGGTCAAAACCAGCTTCAAGGTGGTAGATCCCGAGTCGATGCCGAGGTAGGCATCACCCGAATACTCCACGCCCTCGTTTCTGGGCACTCTGTGAGCATTATGGCGCTCCATAAACTCATCGTACTCCGCTCTGTCGGTAAAGAGAGGACGGAGAGAGGTGTCGGCAGTGAAATCTGCCTTTTCACCGATTATTTCGTAAGCCTTGTGGAGGTCTACCTTCTCTTCTGCGTAGTAAGCCGCTCCAAGTGCAACGAATACCAGCGAATCCTCGGGGCATGTGCCCTCGCATCCGATAGTCTTATCAAATGCGCGACGAAGCTCGGAGAGGAAGGTCAAGGGGCCGCCGAGATACACGATATTGCCCTCGATGGGGTGACCCTGCGCAAGACCTGTAATTGTCTGGTTAACGATTGCGTAGAAGATACTTGCCGAGATGTCCTCTTTTCTCGCGCCCTGGTTCAGCAGGGGCTGGATGTCGGTCTTTGCGAAAACTCCGCAACGGGACGCGATGGAATAAATCTTCTCATAGCTCTTTGCAAGCTCGTTCATCTCGCCTGTTTCGATCTGCATAAGGCTTGCCATCTGGTCGGCAAACGCACCCGTACCGCCGGCACAAGTACCGTTCATTCTTACCTCAAGATTGCCCTTAAGGAAGAGTATCTTTGCATCCTCGCCGCCAAGCTCGATAACTACGTCGGTATCGGGCAGACGGTTGCTGATAGCAACCTTGGTAGCATAAACCTCCTGCACGAAGGGTACACCTGCACGCTCGGCAAGTCCCATACCTGCAGAGCCCGAAACCGCACAGACCACAGGCTCGGTTATATTAAATTTTTCGATTAATCCTTTGATGACCTCACGGGTCTTCTCGGTGATCATGGCGTAGTGACGCTCATAACTCTTATGGAGAAGATTGCCGTTATCGTCAAGCACAACGCACTTTATTGTGGTTGAGCCTATATCAATACCAATTTTCATGGTGTTTCCTTTCGTTATTGGATCTTTTTCATATAGAACAGATATCTGAACCCAATCTTTGACCATTTAAAGCCCAGTTTCTTAAGCTCCTTAACTGTAAACTCATTACTCATGGGAACATTGTTGGACGAGGACGCGATCGAATTGTAGAAGGACAGAATAGCGACCTCCTTATCCGAAATCAGCTCCTTAAGCGTTCTCTCAAAGGTCTCACGAGACACCTGTCTTGTATTTATGAAAAATTTCTTTCCGATCTTCTCAACTGTAAACAGATGAGGGTTATACAGATTATAGATATTGTTCACTCTGTTGTGTAATGCAAGTCTAACGTAAGCATCCGCGCACTCGTCAACGGGAGTGAAATCAATAGGATACTCTGAAAGCTCTTTGCTATACATACCAACCTTCAAAAAGCCTCTGCAACGCGCCAAAAATCCGTTATCCTGAGAATTTTTCTGGAATTTTCCGTCCGACTGTCTCCACGTCAGATTTCCTATTCTGAAGATGTTCGCTTTAAGTCCATTTTCTCTGGCAAGCAACACCTTTTCTTCTGCCTTGTACTTTGAATGGATATATACGTTCTGAACGTAGTTCTGACCAATATCAAGATTGAACTCGTCAAATTTCGCGTTGGGATCGCTCTGCTCTACCGTTCCCGATCCGTGAACGCTTGCCGTGGAGGTGTGCTGAAGCACCGCGCCCGCCGCCATACAGAAATCTATCACGTTCTGCGTTCCTATAACGTTGGTGCGCTCAAGATCAACATAGTGTCCAGCATGGCTTACGTTAGCCGCCGTATGTATAACCATATCCACCTTGCCGAGCAATATATTGTAGTCCTCATCGGACAAGCCGAGGTTCGGCTCGTTTATATCTCCAAGCTTGACCTTGTATTTAAAATACTGATACTCCTTGGGGAAATAATATTTGAGAATGCTCTGAAGCTTTTCCTCGCTTCTTATAAGGCATATCACGTGTATTTTTTTCTTCAGCAGCTCGCGCAAAATATGTGCGCCGAGGAATCCGGTCGCTCCCGTCAGAAGCACGTACTTTATTTCCTGAGTGTGGAGAATGTTGGAATTATGTCTGATAAGCTCGTTTACGTCTACACGGTTAACTTCCTTAGCAGACTCCTCCTTGATTGCGAGCAGCACCGATTCAAGCTGTTCTGCAGTAGGCTTTTCGTAGATGTCCTGCGCTTGAACTCCAATAATAGCCGCGACCTCAAGAGCCGCAAGACTATCTCCTCCTATATCAAAGAAGTCCTCCTTGATTCCCACATTTTGGCGACTGAGAACACTTTCAAATGCCTCAACGATCTTTTTCTGCTCTTTGGTTGTAGGGGGGACGTAATCAACAGTCTTATGTACCACTACGTCCTTGACCATCTTGATAGCTTCCTTGCGCTTGATCTTCATAGTCGTGGTTTTAGGGAAATCCCTCGCTATGAAATAGAGAGTGAGTATTCTCTTATATGGGGGCAGAGTTCCGTTGAGCTTGGTGACGCCGAGCTTTATATTCTTTGTAAGCTCTTTGTCATTTATATCGGTAGGTTGAACGACGGCACAGATCTTACCCTTATTTTCATATACCAGAACGTCCTTTACTCCCTCGATTGTCGCAATCTGGGCTTCAAGCTCTTCGGGGTATATATTCTTTCCGTTATCAAGAATGATAAGGTTCTTTGAACGTCCCGTGATATAAAGGTATCCCTCATCATCAATCCAGCCAAGGTCGCCTGTACGGAGCCATCCGTCCTCGGTAAAGGCTTCGGCAGTGGCCTCGGAATTCTTATAGTAGCCAAGCATAACGCCGTCACCTTTAACGACTATCTCTCCGTTATCAATTCGTACGTCCATATACGAAACGGGCTTTCCGACAGATCCAAATTTATTAGTTCCGGGATAGTTTGCCGAAATTAGCGGCGCGCACTCTGTAAGTCCGTAGCCCTGATACATATTTACGCCAAACTCGTCAAACGCCTCGGCGATCTCGGGTCTAAGGGCAGCACCGCCAACGATTACATTAGTAAGATTGCCGCCAAATTTCTTCAAAATGCTTTTGTAAACTCTACGTCTTGCGTCGATCTTAAATGCTTTTAAAATGCCGTTTACAGTCCTTGCAAACTCGATCTTACGCTTGTTAGATCCACTTGATATTCCCTGCATAACCTTCTTGTAAAAGACCTCCGCAATAGTAGGCACCACAAGAATGACCGAGGGCTTAAACTTATTGAGGTTTGCCACAATGTTTTCAAGCTTATCGTTAATACACACCGTAGCGCCGCAATAAAGCACACCGAGATTATCAACGGTCAGCTCAAAGGTATGGTGAATGGGAAGCACCGACATAACTACAGGATCGCTGTCGACATTCTGCGCGTAATCCATTCTGTATATATCGTTGATGTTGGAAACGATGTTCTTTTGGCTGAGCATAACTCCCTTGCTGACTCCGGTAGTACCGGAAGTAAACAGTATCTCCGCCAAGGCATCGGGATCGATCTTGGGCAGATCAACCTTCTGGGTGCAAATTATATCAACAAAGCGGCTATCCGAAAAACAGATAGTATCTATCACCTTGTTCTCTGCATCCTTGATCTTTTGGATCATGTGTCTGAATTCCTCGGATATGAATACTACGTCAACGTCTCCCATAACAAGAAGATTGAGTATCTCCTCCTCTGAAAGCAGCTTATCAATCGGAATTACTACGTTTGCACTACACGCAACTCCTAAAAACGTAGTGACCCAATGATAGCTTGACGAGCCGATGATAGCGATATGCTTTCCCTGCCAGCCCTTATTAACAAGCCATGACGCAACAGAATTTATATCCTTTTCAAACTCTCGGAATGTCTTACTTACAACTCTATCGTTAACAATAAATCTGTAAGCATCCCTATTTCCGTATGCTTTTGATATTTCACTTACATATTCTTGCAGATCAACAAGCACTTTTTTCACAATTCTAAACTCCATTTCAAGTATATAATTCTTTTTCATATGCGCATATATAACCAATTTACATTATACAACATTTTTTGTGGTTTGCCAATATGTTTTATTTATAA
>JAZUAS010000110.1:0-3230 GCA_045638125.1 Eubacteriales bacterium
CGCCTCCTTTTTGCTGACAAGATAAAGCTCGCACATTGCGGCGATCATCAGACAGTTCCACGAGGTTAATATCTTCTCATCACGGTGGAGCGAGTAACGCTTTTTGCGGTAATCGTAAAGCCAAGGCAAAGACGTCTCAAATGCTTTATCCGACGGGTCGCATTTCAGCAGATTCGTGTTGCTTTTTCCTTCAAAATTACCGTCATCCGTAATATTGAAATGGCGGTTGAAGCGCGCTCCCGCCTCTCGTCCCAACACCGTTTCGATCTCGTTCGGGGTGAACAGCTAATATTTTCCTTCCTCGCCCTCGCTGTCGGCATCCTGCGAGCTGTAAAATCCGCCCCCCTGCGAGGTCATCTCGCGCAAAATATAGCCCGCCGTTTTTTCTGCTATCTCGAGATACAGTTGATTGTTCGTCACGCCGTAAGCCTTGCAGTAGGCGAGGATGAGCAGCGCGTTGTCGTAAAGCATTTTCTCAAAATGCGGAACGAGGAACTTTTTGTCGGTTGAATAGCGGCAGAATCCGAATCCGATGTGGTCAAACATTCCTCCGCGGTACATCTGCAAGAGCGTGTGTTCAGCCATTTGCAGACACGACGGCGTTTTGTTGCGTTCGTAATATTCGAGTAGAAAGAGCAGATTGTGCGGCGTCGGAAATTTCGGCGCCCGCCCGAAACCGCCGTACTTTTCGTCGTAAATACGCTCATATTGCGATGCCGCCAAGCGTGTCAGATCGATATCCGCAACGTCAGACACGACCTCCGCGCCATTAAGATGCTTGACGATCTCCTCCGAATCCCACAAGAGCATATTGCGGTCGGACACCCATTTTTCGTGTATGGCTAGCAAAAGCTCCCGAAAGCCTATCATACCGCCGCACGAGGTTTTTGGAAAATACGTTCCTGCGAAAAAAGGCTTCTGATCCGCCGTCATAAAGATACTTGTCGGCCAGCCGCCGCCTCCCGTGAAGGCTTGACAGACTGACATATAGACACTGTCAATGTCGGGACGCTCCTCCTTATCCACCTTGATGGATATAAAATATTTGTTTAACAGCTTGGCAATTTCTTCATCCTCAAAGCTCTCGTGAGCAAGCACGTGACACCAATGGCACGCACTGTATCCGATACTTAAAAATATGGGCTTGTCCTCCCTTGCCGCGAGTTCAAACGCCTCGTCGCACCAAGGATACCACTCCACGGGATTATCCTTGTGTTGAAGTAAATAGGGGCTTGTTTCCTTTGCCAATCGATTGCTCATATCTTCACCTCCGTTATCTCTTTTATTTTCGGCATTTCCGAAGTGATCTATACGAGATTTTGACAGGTATGTAAGACCCGAAAATCACAAATACTATTCATATCACAAATCGGAGGTAAAAAGATGACGAAAGACGAAATGCCGGTTGGCTTTGCTATGGCGCTTGCGATGAATCCCGAAGCTATGCAGAAGTTCGGAACGCTCAGCGAGGAACAAAAGCAACAGATCATCGCAGGAACACACGCGGTAAAAAGCAGAGATGAGATGCGTCACTACGTGGATTCTCTGGTAAACGGCAAGTGATGAGTATGGATTCTATTTGGGAAGATACTGCAAAGCGTGTGCATTTTGATGCTTTGAGTAGCAATAAAAACACCGACATTTTGATCATCGGAGGCGGGATCACGGGGATTTTATGCGCCTATAAGCTAAAAAATGCGGGCGTGGATTGTATACTGGTCGAGGCGAATGAGATCAGCGGTGGTATCACAAAAAACACCACGGCGAAGATCACTTTGGGGCACGGTTTGATCTACGACAAAATGATCAAACGCTTTGGTGAGGATAAAACACGCCTTTACATTGACGCACAAAACAAAGCAATCAAAGAATATGCTCGGCTTTGTGAAAAGATCGATTGCGACTATGAAACGCGGGATAACTACGTATATTCTATGGGTGACCGCAAGAAGATTGAAAAAGAGGTCGCCGCCTTGGGGCGTCTCGGTATGAAAGCCGAGTCCTTGGATGCCTGCGAGCTTCCGTTTACGGTCGCAGGGGCGGTGCGCGTGAGAGATCAAGCGCAGTTCCACCCGTTGAAATTTCTCTATACAATTGCAAAAGATCTGCCAATCTACGATCATACTAAAGTCGTGGAACTGATGCCGCACAAGGCAATCACCAATCACGGTGAAATCACCTACAAAAAACTGATTATTGCAACTCATTTTCCGATGCTCAATAAACATGGCTTGTACTATCTCAAACTCTATCAGCATCGTTCCTACGTTCTTGCACTCAAAAACGCCAAAAAAGTAGAAGGAATGTATGTGGATGAATCGGACACGGGACTGTCCTTCCGAAGTTACGGCGATCTTCTGCTCCTCGGCGGTGGCGGACACCGAACTGGCAAGCAAGGCGGTTGTTGGCAGGAGCTTGAAGATTTTGCCCGTAAGTATTACAAAAATGCCGAGATCGTCGGCAAGTGGGCGACGCAGGATTGTATGACGCTTGATGATATCCCTTATATCGGTCAATATTCAAAACCCACGCCCGACATCTTCGTTGCAACGGGATTTAACAAATGGGGCATGACCAACGCCATGGTCGCCGCAGATATTCTCTGCGATCTCGTTCAAGGAAAGCCCAACCCTTATGCTGACGTTTTCGACCCCTCACGCACGGTTCTTCATCCACAGCTTGCGGTAAATGCTTTTGAGTCTGCAATCGGACTTCTTACACCCACCGCGCCCCGATGTCCACACCTCGGTTGCGCCCTCAAATACAACAAAGCCGAACACACCTGGGACTGCCCCTGCCACGGCTCACGTTTCACTGAAGACGGCGAGCTGATCGACAATCCCGCGACGGATGATAAAAGAATATAGCAGTATACGCCTTCGCATAATGGGAAATAATAGTATTAAATCCATAAACGGAGGTTAAATTTGCTATGTTCAAACATGAAAAACAATTATTCCATCCCGTAGAGGTCGAAAGACCGAACTCGCAGTACGCCGTACTGCTTCAGGAACAGCTCGGCGGCGGTAACGGTGAGCTCAAGGCGGCAATGCAGTATATGTCGCAGAGCTTCAGGATCAAGGATCCCGAAAACAAGGATATGTTTCTTGATATCGCCGCAGAGGAGCTTGGTCATATGCAGATGGTGGCACAGACTATCAATCTTCTTAACGGTCATGACGTGGATGCCACCAAGGTGCAGGCAGGAGAGGTGCAGACGCACGTTCTGC
>JAZUAS010000111.1:0-9264 GCA_045638125.1 Eubacteriales bacterium
GGCCTTCAGGGCCACAACCTGACGCTCTAACCAACTGAGCCATACCCACCATCTGGCGTGCCTTGAGGGACTCGAACCCCCGACCTACTGCTTAGAAGGCAGTTGCTCTATCCAGCTGAGCTAAAGGCACATGATCATTTGAAGCTTGACTTCTCTGTTGAGAAATCTGGAGCGAGTGATGGGAATCGAACCCACGCGACCAGCTTGGAAGGCTGGAATTCTACCATTGAACTACACTCGCATCTACACATCAAACCGAGGATTTTTGACCCCTTGTTTTGACCGCCTATATATCATACCACAACAAGGTGGATTTGTCAAGTGTTTTTTGAAATTTTTCTCAAAATTTTTTTCATTTTTTAAAATAGCTATTTATATGAGTTTTTAGTACAAAAAAATTGGGCTAAATGTCAAAAAAATCCCTCGCTCACCCATTTTGGGTGAGCGAGGGACAAATAATTATTCAAAATTGTTCACATTATTCGAAGCTGATCTCAACGTTCATCGCAATAGCGAGATTACTGAGCTTCTCGGCAAGTTCTGCTCCACCGCCATTCTCCTCATAATACTTTTCAAGAGACGCGACAACGTTCGCCTTCTCTTCCTCGGTATTATAGGTTACGCCGTAAGGATTGCTTCCGGATTCCTTGCCCTCTACCGATTGACCGATGGTCTTCATAACCACGTCAGACTCAACGACGGTACCAATAAAGCTATCGGGATCGGAAGCCACAGAGCCCTTTTCTCCGTCTTCTGTGTCAAACATAGGACCGTCTCCCGCACCTACCATAGCAAGGTTAAGCATCTTTGTAACCGCTTCCGCTTCCTTGTCAACGTCCTCGTCGGTAGGATTGCCTTCCTTATAGTCTGCCATATTGTAGACCATGTTCTTAAGAGCATCGGAAACAGATGCAGAATTGTCAACATCCACACCGTAGTCGCCGATCATGTCACCCGACACCATAGAGCTTATCATCTCCGCATTGTCCTTGTTGACATTATCTATCATGTTTTTGGTTGCTTCAACCTTTTCTTCTGTGGTAGCATCCTTATCGGAAGCCTTGCTTACTGCATTAAGAGTTCCCGAAATTGCCTTGGTCGCGTCCTCGTAACCGTTATCACGATCGCTCGCGTAGCTATTGATCTCATTGGCAAATTCGGTCATATCCTTTTGAGAAAGACCCATAGCACCGATGATCTTTTCGGACTGAAGGATAGCGGTCAGCATGTTTTTTGCGGAATCCGACTTGAATATTTCAGAGCCCTTCATCATATCAAATACATGACCAAACTCGCCAAATATCTCGGCGGGATCAAGCTCGTCAAGATCCTTATCTGCAATTATCGACGTCATAGCCGTGAATATATCGCCAACCTTTTGTGCCTCTGCCATAGCATCATCACACATGCCATAGCTTCCAAGGCTTCCAATAATATCCTCTGCCGTCAGAACGGTAGACTTAATGGTATTTGCAGAATAGAGAGTATCTGCCGCTCCGATGTCTACGTTATCAGCGCCCATGTTATATGCTTTGGAAGAACGGTAGTTATATGAGTTATAATATTCAAGCACAACGCCGCCTACGCTGACGGTACCGTCGCCGTTTACAACTATCCCCTCACTATTTGAGGAAGAAAGGTACTCAACACCCGAATTTGCCGAAGCAGATTCCCCACTCTCGTCGAGAGCAAAATGGTAAAGCATAAAGAATTCCTTAACACTCTCTCCCGATGCGCCGTTTCCAAGGTCTGCAATAAGACCATCTGCGACGTGATCAAGGGCGTATCCGTCGATCTCAATGCCGTAATCAGCAAAGAGGGTGTCAAGCTTTTGGGTTACGTTATCAAGTCTTGAAGCCTCATCCTCTCCAATCGTTTCATTAAGCGCGTCTGCAATTTTATCCATAAGCGCATCATATCTCTCGTCGGCATCGGCAGGAATGCCCAGAGTCGATGCCAAGGTTCTGACACTAAGGCGAGTTATCTCGTCGGCAACGGGATGCATACGCTCGTTTTTGTTTATCTCTACAAGAAGGTCGGAGATAAGTCCATCTCCAAGCTTTGTCAGCATATTCTGAGGATCGTTATCGTCGAGTATCTCGCTATCTACTATTATTCCAAGCACATTCGCCAGAGTTGTCAAATCTTGGGTAAGAGTGCCTTTGGTGGACGTAGACATAATGGTGATCATTTCATCTACTACGGGAGACATAAGCTCGCCCATTTCTATTCCACCAAGTAATCCGCTTTCTTCGTCAGTAGCAGCAACGACAAATTCTGCTATGATATTTTTGATAAGAGGCGAGCGGTCAAGTGCAGAAATTATCGCCTTTATCATATCAACGTGGGAGGAATTCAATCCATCCGAATCGGTTTCGACAGTCATCAGCTCGCCGACAACGTCCGCAAGCACATTAACATCTGTCTCAAGGCTTACTCTCTCTCCGTCAAAATATGTGCTTGCGAAAGCATCATAAAGCAGACCGCATCCAACGTAATCAAAAACTTTCATTGCGCGAGATGTTGAATCGATCTCAAATGGAAGCTGCTCCATAGATTCCCTTATCATATCTATTTCCATAAGGTCGTCGTAAGCAGAGCAGACAACTCCTTCGGCTATATCGCATATACCAACTATGGGAAATACGCATAAGACGGAAACCAAAAGACCGCATACAAGTCCCACTGCCATTCCGCCAAGACGACTGCCGGCATTGAGTTTCTTTTTATTCTTTTTGTTCTTTTTCTTAATTATCGACAGAACTATTGCAACAATTATAGAAACGATTATAGAAATAATCACATAAAGCAACAGGAATACAAAGGGCGCCACCAACATCGACACATAGTAGGATCCCGCCAGATATATAGACTCTGTTGCAAATGCCTGAAACATGGTGGGATCAACAGACACCAATGCGTCTAACATAAGCTCTGTTAACCACGGAATAAGCGGCATGGAAGGCATACAAAGTACAAGCGTGATAATCGCCGAAATAATAGCGGAAACTACTACCGCAATAAGCGAGCAAATGCTCTTTTTAAGGCCTCTGACGACACCCATAATAACGTTAACCAACGTTATTACAAGCATAATCGCGCCAATGATACCCACGATCAACCAAAACATAAATAATACCAACCTTTCAGATTAATAATATATTGGAATAATTACCATATTTTATTATACACCTGTAAAGTCAATTTGTCAATCGTTTATGCACGATTTCTGATATAATATCTTGCGTACATTGCAAGCGCGGATTCAAATTCGCCGTTGATCTTTGTGTATGCGGAATAATCGCCATTCACAAACTCCGCCATAGCCGCCATATAGAGCAGATATACTCTTGCGTAGATTTCGGGCAGAGTGAGGTTATCCTCGCTTCCCTTGGGAAGAACGACCTTCTCAAACGGGATATTGTGTATTTCGCAAAGGATTCTTCCCTCTACGTCCGATATCCATCCGATCTTCACCGAATCGCAGAGCTCGTTGCTTTTAAAGGAATCAAAAAGCTCGAGTATTTTTCCAACCGTCATTTATCTCTCCTCCTTTCTTGTTTTTTATCTTCACACCGCGGAGCGTACATTGGGAAAAAACGTTGGGAGAAGAAACAAAAATGCAACGCCGTCCAAAATCAGCTTTTGGTGGCGTTGCCGTGTCAACGATCTTCTTACCCGATGGGCGCGCGGAAATAAAAATATATCCGTCGGACATAAAATCTTCCGACGGATATATTATATCATTAAATTTTGCTTTTGAAGAGTCCTTGTAACGAATTATTTACAAACAATTCAAGCCATTTGATCAAAACTCAAAAAATACGGGCAGACCGTCTTTGTATTCGGGATAGCACTCGCCGCTAACAAGAGGAAGAATGTACTTGAGGCACTCGTCGGAAACCTGGTTTCCTCTTTCGTTGATATAGTGCTTGGGAACGTATTTAGTCTTGTTGGCGATAAGGTCGATATCCATGTGACCGTAAACGCTGGAATACTCTTCACCAATCTCGCTATTGCGGAGAATGACCATCATCTCGCGACTGACACCCTGCACTGCCGCAGATACTGCCGCCTGTCCTACGCCATAAGACTCCTCAATGTCACACAGTGACGCGATATGCGCTGCGCATCTCTGAGGAAGATTAAGCTCTACCGAGCGAACCTTACATCCTATTCTATCCTTGACCGCAAGCTCAAGCGCCTTACCCGTGCCCGCCAGATATTTGTGACCAAAGGCATCTACCGCGCCTCCCTGGGTCGATTCGCCTACGTATCTTCCGTCTGCAAACTGCAAGCCCTCGGATACCGCAACAACAACGTTGGGCTTCTTTTCAAGAGATGCGCGAACGTCCTCAAAGAACTCCTCCATATCAAAGGATCTCTCGGGAAGATATACAAGATCGGGATAAGGAAGTCCCAGCACTCTACCAAGAGCGCTTGAAGCCGTAAGCCAACCTGCGTCACGTCCCATTATCTCAACAATAGTCACTGCGGGAACTGTGTAAACGGCGGTGTCACGAAGCATCTCCTGCATAGTTACGGAAATGTATTTTGCCGCCGAACCAAATCCGGGGGTGTGGTCTGTTCCAAGAAGATCATTGTCCACAGTCTTGGGAACTCCGATAACTCTTATATCATATCCGCATTCCGTGGTGTATTTGGAAAGCTTTGCCACGGTGTCCATAGAATCGTTTCCGCCTATGTAGAAGAAATAGCGTATATCATACTTCTTAAATCTTTCGATGAGCTTCTCAAATGTCTCCTTGTAGCTCTCGTCGCTTTCCTTGGGAAGCTTTTTACGGCAAGAGCCGAGAGCCGCCGCAGGGGTTCTTTTAAGTCTTTCGAAATCTGCCTCGGTGTTAAAATAGGGATCAAGCTCGATAACTGTGTCGGCAAGCAGACCGTCTATACCGTTCTTCATTCCGTACACTTTGCCTATATATTCGGAGCCCATAGCTCCCTTTATAACGCCCGCGAGAGTTGCGTTGATAGCCGTGGTAGGACCTCCCGACTGACCGACTATCGCATTACCTTTTAAAAATTCCATGTCTGTCACCTTTCTTAATATAAATGATCTGTTCAAACTGTTTTGTTATGATCCTTCTGCCTTTTATCGGCAAGATAAGCGTTTATCGGACGCGAGATGGCAGTTACCGCCACGATACCGATGGCAAGCCCCGCCGCTATCTGCAAAGCTCCAAGCCCGTTTTCGGAGAATTTCGCCATATCGGAGCTGACCGCACCGTACATGGTATAATACAGCTTTCCTCCAGGAACCAGCGGAACGATAGCGGGTATTATCATAACGGTAGCAGGCACCTTGACAAGATGCGCCATTACGTCTGAATACGCCGCCGCCACAGCCGACGCGATAAGCGACGCCAAAAATATTCCGCAACCCAGTCTTACCGATATCTCGTAGGCGGCGCAACAAAGAATGCTTGAAAGCAACGCCCAAAGCATCACTCTTTTTTCAATGCCGAACTGCAATATGATACCCATAGTGCCGACTGTTGAAGCTACAAGTATGACGGCGATGCCCCACGGCTCTCCGCCAAGCGAGGAAACTCCGCCAAGCGTAAGTATCGCCACTGCGTAGCCGAAGGCGATGGCGATAGCGTCGAGCAGAGCCGTACACATTCGGAAAAATCCCGACATTATGTCTCCGCCGAAAAGGTCTCTGAATGAATTAGCAAGAAGCACTCCGGGGATAACGTTCATTATGTCTCCAATGATTATTTTATCGACGTTACATCCAAGTCCCATTCTGTCCACAAGCACCGCAAGTATACCGCCCACGAAGCAGACGATAAATTTCGCGATGATATTGTTCATCTTGGTGTTGGACAGATAACGCATAAGCAGTGTCATTGGCGCGGCAATAAGACCCGAAAAGATCGCATCCTTCCATCCGCCTCCAAAAAACACCGCAAAGCCTGCCGCCGCGAGAACACCGCCAACAACGCTGAGCATGGGTCCAACTCTTGAAATTCTGTTTATCCCATCAAGGCGTTCAAGGAATTCTTCCTTGGAGGGACGCTCACTGCACACCTTTCTTGAAAGATTGTTAAGCCTTGACAGTCTGCCGAGGTTATGAGAGCCTATCTCGGTGATGCGTCGCGAGGTGTTGATGCTAACTCCGCCGAAGTCAGCAGTCACCACAATGACCGAGAGGATCGCGGTGACGTCCACCGTTACGGCTCCGTAAGCACGGCAGATACGGCTGACCGTATCCTCAGCTCGGCTTATCTCGCCGCCGCTCCTCATTATATGCTCCCCAAGCTCCACCGCAATAAATACTGCGTCCTCGTGCGAAACGTCGCTGTTTTGGAGCTTGTCCCTTGTTATTATTTCTTCCATATTCTAACTTTCCTATAAGATGCCATGTTAGAGGGTCTGTCCGTTAACCGTTTCAGCGCTTCCCTCAACGCCCTTATCCTTTTTGCAGTGTACCGAATATTGCATAATGCCGGTGTACACCTCTCCGTCCACCTGAAGATCTGAAGGAGCGCTGAACTCGACCTTGACGTCATAGCCCTCCACTATCTCGATCATCTCGGTGTGCTTTATATGTCCGCCGTTCTTCACCTTTGCAAATACCGCGAGCGTTTTGGCTCTCGATCCGCCGTGCATGATCATAACGCTGACCTTACCGCTTTCTCTGTCCTGTGAGGGGGCAATCATCATTCCACCGCCGTAATACTTACCCTTCATAGAGGACACCGCCCAGACTTTTTCATAGCTGCGTGTCACACCGTCAACCGTAATCTTTGCGTCGGGTCTCTTGTATTTATAACCGATCTCCTGAAGGGCGATCGCAGTATAATTTGCCTTTTTATTAGGGTTTTTGACTTTATAGATCTCAACTCCGTGACATACTGCGCCGTCAACGCCAAGTCCCACTCCGTTAACAAAGCAAAGCTCCTTTCCCTTGAACGAAACCACGGGAAGATCGCGAATGTAGTCTCGGATATCCACAAGATCCACACTGTTCATCTGACCGATGTCGTTAAGGAAATCATTTCCCGTACCAGAGCGTATCATAAACACCTTACACGGGAACTCAACACCCCTTGCGTGATTGGCAAAGTGATGCAAGGTGCCGTCACCGCCTCGGATAAGAACTCGATCGTTCTCCGTAAGCTCGCTGCAAAAGGCCGCTACGTCAAGATCAACTATATTGATCTTCTTCACGGCAGGCTTATCTGCAACATCATCATTCTGTACGATGCTCAGATCGTTATTTCCGCTATGAGCCATAGGGTTATAAAGAATATATACCATATTTCATATCCTCTTTTTTAGATTTGAATCTTAGTTCTTTGCCGCTTTAAGCTCCTCTATTTCAAGGGAAAGAGACTTAAGCCTTTCCTCAAGTCGGTTTATTTCTTGAGCGACGGGGTCGGGGATGTGTACCTGGTCAAGATCGTCCACACGTCTGCCCTCTTGTCTCACAACTCTTGCGGGAATACCCACCGCAGTACTGTTACCCGCGATATTTTTGAGAACAACGGCATTTGCCGCCACCTTACTGTTATCTTCAATCAAAATAGGACCGAGAACCTTTGCTCCAGCACCCACAAGCACGTTATTACCAATGGTAGGATGACGCTTACCTATGTCCTTGCCGGTACCACCCAGAGTAACCCCTTGATAGATCGTACAATCGTCGCCGATCTCGGTGGTCTCTCCTATAACCACACCCATTCCGTGGTCAATAACCAATCTCTTACCGATAGTAGCGCCGGGATGTATCTCGATACCAGTGAAAAATTTCGCTATCTGGCTGACCGCTCTGGCAGAAAAGGTATGACCGCTTATATAGAGCTTATGCGCCACACGGTACGCAAGAATTGCGTGAAAGCCCGAATAGAGCAAAACTATCTCCACGTCACTCTTTGCCGCAGGGTCTCTCTGTCTGAATGCCGCAACATCCTCTCTTATTTCGTCAAAAACCAAGTTTAATGTGTCTTTTACGTTCAATTTGGGATCAAAGCTTATCAATTCATCGCGATTCATATAATAGTCCTCCGTTTGAGGTAGTGAACTGTATCCAAAAAATACCTATACATTATAATTGTATCACAGATTAAGTATTTCGTCAACAGAAAATCGTTGTTTTTATGGCGGTTTCGTATCTTATTTTGTAACATTTTTCGCAGAGAGCAAGCACTTCGGCAAAAAATGGGTGCATCCCTTTCGTAAAAAGCCTTTGCCAACACGAAAAGGACACACCCATTCATTTAATCGAATCAATAATCGTAATTTATTCCAACTCTTGTGATCGATCTTGCCTTTGCCAGATTTTCGGAATTCACCTTGATGTCAGGCAGGACCTTTGCTATCTTGTCTTTGAAAAGATCGAGAATTATTTTCTCGCTGAGATTCTCAAACCACTGTGAATACTCGCCGTCGGTAAATTTTCTCTCCTCAAGCTCATATCTCATAATGACGTGATAACCCTCTTCGCTTTCTACAACCGCAACGTCGCCCATCTCCATATTTTCAAGCATATCAAGGATAAGATTGATATATCCGTACTTGAGATAGTTCTCCTCCTCAAGTCTTGAAAGATAATATCCGTCGGTGTAGCTCTCAAATATCATTTCCTCTGCGTACACCTCTGAAATCTTGCTGTCAAAGGCAAAATAGTCACCCGCATTGATGCTTGCGGCTATACTCTCTGCCATCTCTCTTCTTTCTTCAAGCTCGGCCTCGGTATAATCGTATCTTATAGCATTGCCGTCCTTGTCAAGCTTTTCGGCAGGCTTTCCGCGCTGGGTGTTGTAGATTATTTTACCATTCTCGTCGTAATATATTGGCACACCATAGCTATCCCTTATGCGGCTGCCGCTTTCATCATACTTGACGCTACCGTTCTTCTCATCGTATATCGGCTTCCCTGTATCGGGGTCGAAATACATAAGATTTCCCTGTTCGTCAAACTGGAATTCGTACTTGAATTTACGGATAAGTATTTGCTTGAAGCGAACGTAATTTTCTTGATAGTATTCATTCTTCAAGGTGTCGCCTATAAGCTCGCCGTCACCGTAAAGATAGTTCATAAGATACTCATATTTGGCTTCAATGATGTAACAACGACGCAACGCCTCGGCATCAACCCCAAGCTTTCTTATGGATGCGCTGAAAGCATCCTCGTCACCCTTGCCATCGTATTCGATGTAAAACCCAACCTCCTCTTCTATCGAGTCAAGCTTACTCTCGGGAAGCGTCAGTCCCTCCTTATCGAAGAGGACCAGG
>JAZUAS010000112.1:0-19805 GCA_045638125.1 Eubacteriales bacterium
CAATACAAAAACGACAGTGAGGGATTTTTTTAGCGACGAAGGAGCGAAAAATCCTCCGACACCCTAAAAGGACCTAAAAAATTAGGGAAAGTTTCTTTGCCTACTTTCTTTTTCAAAGAAAGTAGGTCGCCGAAGGCACGCACCCCCGCATCCCCGCATCCTTCGCATCCTCTAAAAGAAAGGAAAAAAAGAATGTTTTGCCGAAATATATACGTTGAAAATTTCAGAAATATAGAATCGGCGAACGTTGAGTTTTGTTCCGGAACTAACGTGCTGATTGGCGAGAACGCGCAGGGAAAGACGAATTTACTTGAGGCTATATATATGACGGCTCTCGGTAAGAGCTTCAGGCAGGGAACCGACAAGGACACCATACGGTTTGGCGAAGAATTTTGTCTTATCAAGAACCGATACACCGACGATACGAGGGACATGGAAATAACGATGCGGGTGTTTTCGGACAGACGGGCAAAGAGGGTAGAGCAGAACGGACTGAAGGTCGCAAGGACATCGGACATGGTGGGAAGCTTTAAGGTCGTGCTTTTCTGTCCCGAGCATCTGTCGATCATAAAAGAGGGTCCTGCGCTAAGAAGAAACTTTCTTGACGTAGCGATATCGCAGATAAGACCGCTTTACATGAAGTCGCTCCAGAGGTACGCGACGATATTAAAGGAGCGAAACGCGCTGATACGCGACGCGGAAGAAAACAGAGAGGCTTTTGATTCCACCGTTGATCTATTTTCGGAGCAGTTGGCGCACGAGGCGGCGATAATTACGGGATATAGGGTAAAATACGTCGAAAAACTCAAAAAATACGTTGCAAAATGCTTTTTAGACATGACGGGAGAGCGAGAGTTGCCCGAGCTTGAATATATATCATCCTGCAAGCTGACAGAGAGCGAGTGCCTCGACACAGAGAGGTGCCGTGAGGCATACAGAAGCCTTTATTTCAGTCATCACGACCGAGAAATCGGCGCAGGAGCGACATTGTGGGGAATACACAAGGACGACATAGAAATCAATCTAAACGGCAACAGAGCGCGAATTTTCGCCTCGCAAGGTCAGCAGAGGTCGCTGTCTCTTGCCTTAAAACTTGCCGAGGGAGAGATAGTCAAGGACGAGTGCGGCGGCGATTATCCGGTATTTCTATTTGACGACGTGCTCAGTGAGCTTGATAGGGGCAGACGAGAGTATCTCTTGTCAAACCTCTCGGACAAGCAGGTAATATTGACTTGTTGTGAAAGCAACATCAATGCAGATAAGCTTATCTACGTTAAAAACGGCAGATTTGAAGAAATTTAGGAGGTAGGATATGTACCTTCACGCAGGAAATAACAAAAATATAAGAGAAAAGGATATTTTGGGAATATTCGATATGGACAGGTGTACCGTTTCGGGTATTACGCGAAAATTTCTCTCTGATGCCGAGCGGGCATCGTTGGTCGTCTCTGCAAAGGACGAGATCCCGAAATCCTTTATTTTATATAAAGAAAACGGAAAATATATGATCTGCTTTTCCCAGATATCCACGTCGGCTCTCTTGGGAAGAACGGAAAACAACTTATAAAATTAATCATTAGATCAAGCAAGGTCAATTTTGAAAAGGTGGGTATAAAAATGTCTGAAGAGATCAAAAGACAGGAAGAAATGACTGAACAGCATTACGGCGAAAACGAGATCCAGGTGCTTGAAGGACTTGAAGCGGTAAGAAAGAGACCGGGTATGTATATCGGTACTACTTCTATCCGTGGACTTCACCATCTCGTTTACGAGATCGTGGACAACTCTATCGACGAGGCTCTGGCGGGATATTGCGACCAGATCACGGTAACGCTTAACTATGATAACAGCGTGACTGTTGAGGATAACGGCCGAGGAATTCCTGCGGGAATTCACCCCAAGGAGGGTATTCCTACGCCCGAGGTAGTTTATACCATTCTTCACGCAGGAGGAAAATTCGGCGGTGGCGGATATAAGATCGCCGGCGGTTTGCACGGAGTTGGTGCGTCTGTCGTAAACGCTCTTTCTTTGTGGGTAGAGCTTGACGACTGCTATGAGGGCAAGAGATATACAGAAAGATTTGAACGCGGTGTTGTAGCGAGAAAATTCGTCTGTGAGGGAGATTCTCCCGAGCGTCCCCACGGCGTTAAGGTAACCTTCAAGCCCGACCCCGAAATATTTGAGGAGACCGTTTTTGATTACGATACTCTTCTCAACCGTATGAGAGAGCAGAGCTTCCTTAACGCGGGCATCAAGATCGTCCTCATCGACGACAGAGGAAACGAGCCTGTGGTAAATGAGCTTCAGTTTGAGGGCGGTATAAAGTCATTCGTAAGCTATCTTACCGAGACCAGAAATAACGATCCCGTACATCCCGACGTTATCTATATGAAGGCGGAAAAGGACACCAGCGTTGCCGAGATCGCGCTTCAGTATAACGACGGCTATTACGAGAACGTAATGACCTTCGCTAACAATATGAATACTATCGAGGGCGGTACTCACGAGACCGGATTTAAGGCAGGTCTTACCAGAGTTCTTAACGACTACGCAAGAAAGGCAAAGATACTTAAGGACAGCGATAAGAACCTTTCGGGTGAAGACGTAAGAGAGGGACTCTGTGCTGTAGTATCCGTAAAGCTTCAGGACGCACAGTTCGAGAGCCAGACCAAGGCAAAGCTTGGCAACTCGGATATCAGAACCCTCGTTGAAAATACAGTAACTCAAAAACTTGCCGATTACCTTGAGGAAAATCCCGGTACTGCAAAGGCTATTCTTGATAAGGCGCTTGCGGCGTCCCGCGCAAGAGAGGCGGCAAGAAAGGCAAGAGAGGCAACCAGACGTAAGGGTCTCTTTGAGGGAAGCTCACTTCCCGGAAAGCTTGCAGACTGTCAGGAAAAGGATGCTACCCTCACCGAGCTTTATCTGGTAGAGGGAGACTCCGCGGGAGGAAGTGCAAAGCAGGGAAGAAACTCCAAGTTCCAGGCAATATTGCCTCTTCGCGGTAAGGTTCTTAACGTTGAAAAGACAAGAGTTGATAAGGTTTACGGAAACCAGTCTCTTATTCCGATCATTCAGGCGCTCGGTTGCGGTATCGGTGACGAATTTGATATGGCAAAGCTCCGTTACGGCAAGATAATCATCATGGCCGATGCGGACGTAGACGGTTCTCACATCAGAATACTGCTTTTGACCTTCCTTTTCAGACATATGCGTCAGCTTATAGAGGACGGTCACGTATATCTTGCCCAGCCTCCGCTTTACAAGGTCTATAAGAGAGGTGCTAAGCAGGGTAACGAGAGATACGCGTTCTCCGACGCTGAAAGAGATAAATATATCGCAGAGCTTGCCGGCGAGAGTGGAAACACAAATAACATCGAAGCCGACAGATATAAGGGTCTTGGTGAGATGGATGCGGACCAGCTCTGGGAGACCACAATGGATCCTGCTACCAGAACCATTCTCAAGGTAACTATTGAGGATGCTATCGCCTGTGACGAAATGTTCTCGCTTCTTATGGGTGATAAGGTAGAGCCCAGACGTATATTTATCGAGCAGAACGCGCGCTTGGCGGAGAACCTTGACATCTGATAAAGTTTTCAACATTGTTTGTATATTCAATAAAATTTACTTGTTGAAACTTCATCGAATTAAAATAATTAACAGAGTTTTCCACATTTAGAAAAATAAAACGACAAAAACACAGAAATTATTGATTTTAAAAGGCAAAAACAAAATTAAATTAAGGATCAGACAGAATTTTGACATAAAAATCCATAACTTTTGCACATTGAAAAAGTTTTCCACAGGCTGTGGAAAGTTGTGTTGAAAACTCTGTTAGAACCTTGGGGATCGATATGAAATTTTTTAAAAATAAATTTTTCATCGCAGCCTTGTCGATAGCGGTATTTTTGGCGATTCTTACCGCCACGCTTTCGATAATGGGAGTGACGGATCCTGCAAAAGACGTTATAAATACCCTTTCGGTACCATTCAGATACGCAGGCGTTGCAGTCAGAGACTCGATAGACGGTTTTAAGAAATATTTTTCGGCTATTGATAGGCTCTACGCGGAAAACGAGGAGCTTAAGAACGAGATAAACAGACTCGAAGGTGAGCTTGCCGACGCAAACGGAGCAAAAGAGGAAAACGAAAGACTCAAGGATTATCTTGGCATAAAAAAGCTTTATCCCGATTTTGAGCTTACCGAGGCCTTGATAATCGGGTCGGAATCCGAAAATTATATGACGGTCATGACCTTAAATAAGGGCATAAATCACGGGATCGACGTTGGAATGGCGGTCATAGTGAAAGAGGGCTTGGTTGGGTCTGTTTGCGAGGTCGGAAGCAACTGGTGTAAGGTGAGAGCATTACCCGAGGCATCTGCATCGGTTGGCGCTTACATCAAAAGGAGCGGAGAAATAGGTATAGTCAGCGGAGATATTGCCTTAAAGGGCAGAGGAGAATGTTATCTCGAATATCTTTCAGCGGATGCCGACGTAGAGGTCGGCGACACCCTCTATACCAGCGGTATCGGAAGCGTTTATCCCGAGGGTCTGTTGATCGGTAAGATAAGCGATGTAAGAACTAATGACAGTCTTCGCACAAAGGAAGCTACGGTCTCTCTGGCGGTCGATTTCAACAGCTTGAAATACGTGTTGATAATAACCGACTTCACGGTCTCCGAAAAAGAGTAATTTCGGTCTTGAGGAGATTATTATGTCAGTAAATAACAGGATCGGACGCTCCTCTGGGAGAGAGAGCATAAAGCCATGGCGGATAGCGGCATATTCGGTCAGCCTTGCGGTGCTGATATTAGGGTGCGCGATACTTCAAACGAGCTGTCTTTCGTTTTTCGGCAAGACCCCGGCGCTGACGTTTTCTTTAGTCTGCGCTATCGGATTTATAATGGGGGACAAGTGGGGAGCCGTATGGGGCATCATAGGCGGAATAGCCACCGATATTATCGGAGGTGTGGGATTTTCGTTTTCTCCCGTGGTATATATGCTTTGCGGATATTGCTGCGGAGCGTTTGTAGGTTGGTTTTTATCAAAAAATCTTCCGTCATTCATAGCGTACGCACTTATATCGGGGGCTTTTAAGGAGATATTCACGTTCGTTTATTTTGGGCTCTTTTCAAAGGAGTTTTCCCCCGTTAAGATACTTTTGGACGTTGTTTTGCCCGAATATCTTGCGTATATTTTATGTATTTTACCCGCATATTTTGCGGTTTTGGCAGTTTTCAGTTTATTCAAAGGAAAGGACAAAAGGGAAAGGCAGAGATAGTTCTTCCTAAATCCCTTAAAGAAAGGAATTTTCAATGGCAACGGAAAAGAACAATCACGAAAGAGACGTGTACTTATTTGAAAATCAGAAGATCGTTGACATAAATATGGAGAAGGAGGTCAAGAAGTCCTTTATCGAGTATTCGATGTCGGTAATTATGTCGAGAGCGCTTCCCGACGTGCGCGACGGCATGAAGCCCGGTCAGCGCCGAGTTATCTATGCGATGTATGAGGATCACTTGACCCACGACAAGCCCTTCCGTAAGTCCGCTACCACTGTAGGTAACGTGCTTGGACGTTACCATCCTCACGGTGACAGCTCGGTTTACGGTACTATGGTGCGTATGGCGCAGCCCTTCTCTCTCCGCTATCCTCTCGTTGAGGGTCACGGTAACTTCGGTTCTGTGGACGGAGACCCCCCTGCGGCTTACCGTTACACCGAGGCGAGACTTGATAAGATAGCAGACGAAATGACTCGCGACCTTGAAAAAGAGGTCGTTGAGTTCGTTCCTAACTTTGATAACAGACTGAGAGAGCCAAGCGTTCTTCCTTCGCGTTTTCCTAACTTCCTCGTTAACGGAAGCGTGGGTATCGCTGTCGGTATGGCAACAAACGTGCCTCCTCACAACCTCGGAGAGGTCATAGACGGTACTATCTACCGTATGGAAAACCCCGAATGTACGATCCCCGAAATTATGGAGTTTATCAAGGGTCCCGATTTCCCCACCTCTGGAACTATTCACGGCACTACGGGTATTATGGACGCTTACACCACGGGTAAGGGCAGGATCGTTGTAAGAGCAAAGGCAGAGGTCGAGGAGGACAACCACCGAATCATCATCACCGAGATTCCCTACATGGTAAATAAGTCGCTTCTTTGCGAGTCTATTGCAAATCTTGCAAAGGAGAAGAGAATCGAGGGAATTACCGACCTGCGCGACGAAAGCGGCAGAGACGGTATGAGAATCGTTGTGGAATACCGCCGCGATGCAAACGGCGAGATCATTCTCAATCAGCTTTATAAATACACCCAGCTTCAGGATACCTGCTCGGCAAACTTCTTGGCAGTCGTAGGTCAGGAGCCTAAGGTGCTTAATCTCGCACAAATACTTGACTACTATATCGACCACCAGAAGTCGGTCATCAGACGCCGTACCGAGTTTGATCTCGAAAAGGCAAAGGCAAGAGCGCACATCTACGAGGGATATAAGATCGCCCTTGACAACATCGACGAGATAGTTGAGATAATGAAGACCAGCGAGTCTATAAACGCGTCGAAGGCTACCTTGATCGAGCGTTTTGGTCTTACCGATATTCAGGCACAGGCTATCGTCGAAATGACTCTCGGCAGACTTACCGGCATGGAAAGACAGAAGATCGAGGACGAGTTGAATAGACTCCACGCGCTTATCGCGGAGCTTGAGGGCATCCTTGCCGATGAAAATAAGATCATCGCTATCATCAAGGAAGAAATGCTGGAGATCAAGAGAAGATACGCCGACGAGAGACGCACAAGGATCGAGCAGGCTATCGACGACATCGACCTTGAGGATCTTATCGAGAAGCACAACTGCGTAATTACGATGACACAGGCAGGATATATCAAGAGACTGCCCTCCGACACCTATTCCGCACAGCACAGAGGCGGTAAGGGAATTACGGCTATGACCACCCGCGACGAGGACTTTATCGAGAGAATCGAGGCGGTTCACAGCCATTCCACTCTCTTGTTCTTTACAAATACCGGACGAGTTCAGGCACTGCGCGCATTCCAGATCCCCGAGGCATCGAGAACCGCAAAGGGCTCGAATATCGTCAATCTGCTTGAATTGCAGAGCGGCGAGAAAATCACCGCGCTTATCAGCGTAAACGAGTTTGCAGAGGGCGAATATCTTACAATGGTAACCCGTCAGGGCGTTATCAAAAAGACACTTCTCCCCGAGTACGAGTACCAGAGAAAGGGCGGTAAGATCGCGATTAATCTCGACGAGGGCGACGAATTGCTCTTCGTTACCAAGACAAACGGTGAAAACCAGCTTATTATCGCTACCAAGCAGGGTAACGCGGTCAGATTTGACGAGAGCGAGGTTCGTCCTATGGGAAGAAGCGCTCGCGGTGTCCGCGGTATAAGACTTAAGGGCGACGATTACGTTATCGGTGTAGTCAACGTTGAGGAAGGCAAGAAGCTGTTGACCGTCACTGAAAATGGATTTGGTAAGAGAACCGACTTTGAGGACTTCAGACTTATGAAGAACCGCGGAGGCGGAGGCGTTATCTGTCACAACCTCACCGAAAAGACTGGTCTTATGGCAGGAATCATCTCGGTTGACGAGGACGACGATATTATGATGATCACCGATTCGGGTATAATCATCAGAACTCCTGCCGCAGGCGTTTCCACCTATTCGAGAACCGCGTCGGGCGTTATTATGATGAGACTTGAAGAGGGTCAGAAGCTTGTTAACGTCACAAAGACCGCAAAGGAAGAGGAAAAGCCCGAGGACGAGGAAGCAGAGAGCGTTGATGGTGTTGAGGTTGTCGAGTCGGAGCAGTCCGAGATCGAGACTGCCAAATCTGACAACTCTGACGAAGACGTAGAGTGATCTATTTCTAAAACAAGCTCAAAAATCGGAGTAAAATAATGAAAAAAAGAATTTTAGCAGGTATTTTTGCTTTGGTTCTGGGTATATGCACGGTGCTTTCCTTGGCGTCTTGTCAGGAAAGCACTGCCCCCGAGCTTGACGACGTCAAGGAGCGACTTGTATATCTTATCGAGGAATCCAAGGAGCTTAACGTCATATTTTTCGGTAAGGGATTGCCCGTTTACAGACGCGATAGCGCGATAGCCGATAGAAAGACCGTTTATATGAGCGATTCAATAAACGGATATGACCGTCTTAACGAAAATTCCGAGTATATCTCAATAGAAGCGATAAAATACGCGGCAGAGGGGATATATTCAGAGGATTATATGTCTGCGGTCTACGAGGGAGCCTTTGACGGAATCCTTACGGGAAACACCGGAGCATATATTCGCTTTTACGATGACGGAAACTATCTTTATCAGAATACGAGCCTCTACGATTTCAAGATCAACGAGAGGATATACGATTATTCCACTATGGAGATAGTCGCGCCCTCCAGCTCTGACTATATAAACGTAACCGTGGAGACCTATTCCTTGGGCGAGAGCAAGAGAAAAACGGTTACTCTTTCATTTACCTTTGAGGACGGTAACTGGTATCTTGACGCTCCCACTTATTAATGCAAAATACTTGAATAAAAAAACGCTTCTTTAATAAGGACGCTTACAAATTTCGGCAGAGATGTTGTTTTCTCTGCCGATTTGTGATATAATGATGTGGGTGATACAAATGGATAAAGAAAAAGAATTACCGCAAAGAAAAAGATTGCGATTAAAGAATTTTGATTACAGCTCTCCCGGAGCATATTTTGTAACGGTATGCACACATAACAGAAAATGCATATTATCCCGTGTCGTAGGGGCGATTCACGAATCGCCCGAAATACAATTAACTGAATATGGCAAAATCGTAGACAGATTGATTAATACCATTTCTCCGCAATCTTTGGCAACAATAGACAGATACGTTATTATGCCGAATCATATACACCTTATTATTGTGATTGCTGATAGCGAGGAATTGCGGGCGATTCGTGAATCGCCCCTACGAGGTCGTTCGGTTATTTCGAAAATAATAGGATATATTAAGATGAACGCTTCAAAAGAAATCCATAACAGATACGGAAACGATACTGTATGGCAACGGGGATTTCACGATCACGTTATTCGCAACCGAGGCGATTATGAAAAAATATCCAAGTATATTTACGAAAATCCGATTGTTTGGCAATCTGATTGCTTTTATACAGAAGAATAGGGGCATGGGCTTTGTCCTGTACCTTTTTAAAACAAAGGCGAAACAGGCAATAACTGCGGAATCCATTTGATAGGGAGAAATGTGTATGCAACATAAAAAACAAAGAGGGCAAAAACGAAAATTAAAAGCATTATGTAATGACATAAATCAAATAAATCCTTTTCAAAATATGGACTATCAATACGAACATTTTCATGTTCCATGCAGCCAGTTTATATCATCGCCTAAAACGAGTAGCAAAATTAAAACTGCTTTCTGTAAGGCTTGGTTGGATAAAACTGCTGAAATAGCAAACAAAAAGCCTTCTGAATTGTCTTTTTGCAAAGTAGTAGCAGTTATTGATGAGTCCGATTTTTGGAACTCACAAATTATAATTTTCTATGATAAAAACTACTACAAATCCTTTTGGTTAAGAGAATCAACCGAGCAAACTTGGAAACCACTCAATAAACAAGATAGGTCATTTATTATAGAACGACATATTGAATCCAATCTTGAAGAAAAAGGTTATTGTGAAATAATTATTGATTCAAATTTTACTTATAAGACAATATTATGGTTTTATGGAGATATTATTTGAGTACATATAAATTAACCCCGACAGATTTTAAAAATCTATCGGGGTTAATTATTTTTTTGCGGTGGGAGCAAGCCCCGCCATACGAGCGACTGAATTGTGATTTCTTCGACAAGAACTTCACGCATTCTAAACGAATCGTTTTTGTTTTTATAAATCTTATTTTCCAAACTTTGAGAGAGCCTGCAAAAATTCCTCGTCGTAGGAAAGGATAATTGAATAGTCCTCGCCGTCGAGAGTGGAGATGATCTCGATCTGTTGACTTGCGGCAAAACACGTGTCGTAGGTGTAGCGCTTTTTGTTTTTTCGATCGGACTTGATCTGCTTTCTGTTGTTGGGGTCTATTACGCGGACACCCGTGATCTCGCTCAGCTCGATGTGGCAGACCTTGATCTGTCTTTTGCCCTTTGCCTCGGTAATGATAAGATCGTACTGGCGAGAGAGATCGTCGTCATCGGCAACGTGGGTGTTCGGCTCTATTGCATACGTGTACTCGCGGAGCAGATACGCTGAAGCGATATAGATAGAGGCGGCTATAAGGGCGATAGAGATCAGCTGCGCCGCGGCAGGGTATGCTACAAATCCGTTACCCGCAAGAATAAAGAGCGCCGCGCCGCAGATAAGGCAGAGCAGAGCCGAGACCTTCGCGGAGGTGTTTTTATGCTTTATTACTTTTTTGAACATATTTATTCCTTTCGGGCATCCTGCGACAGAGCCAGCTGTATAAGGGTTTCTTTTTTGTTAAGAGAGGGGTTCTCTATGACCGAGAGCAGAAGCGAGAACATTATCTTTCCCAGAGATCTCTGTTCAACGCCTGCCGAGATAAGATCATTTCCGTCCACTGCAAGATCGCGAATTGTTACGGGACGAGCATTTGCGCTTTCCTCACATATTGTCGCGGCAAGATTCGAGTCGGATCTCAAAAGAGCGGCATCAGACGCGATAGAGCCGTATTTTGACAGCATCAGACGGGCGGTTGCGTCGGTTTTCAAAAATTTTGAGAGAGTTTCGGAGTAAAGCGCGTCGTCAGAGAGCAGCTTTACCTCTCTTGTCACCTCGCCCGAAAGCTTCATGGGAGAGAGGTCGGGAACATCATTGAATAATGCCGCAAGACGTGTGGAAAACCTTTTGGGGAGAGATGCGAGCTCAACTCTTGGGGATACGATGTCGGGATGGATATATTTCGCAAGATCCATTTCAAGGAGCAGGAAAATGCCTCGGTCCGCGTATGGAGAAAGCAGAATTTTTTGAAGCTCAACGCTCTTTCTCTCGGCGGAAATGTCGGAAAGTCGTCTGCCAAGCTTTACGGCGGCTTTTTTAGTCTCATCCTCTATGCAGAAATCAAGCACGGTGGCAAATCTTACCGCTCGCAAAATTCTCAATGCGTCCTCGCAAAAGCGCCTTTCGGGGTCGCCAACTGCTCGGATCATCCTTTTTTCGATGTCCTCTCGTCCGCCGAAAATGTCGACTATCCCGCCGCTTTTGGAGAGTGGATCTCCTGCCATTGCGTTAACAGTAAAATCTCGGCGGCGCAGGTCCTCGCAAATATCCGAGGTAAAGGTCACCTTGTCGGGGTGACGGGAATCGGTATAGCTGCCGTCGATGCGAAACGTGGTGCATTCATACGTCTCATCGCCCAAAAGGAGAGTTACCGTACCGTGTTTAAGTCCTGTGGGGATAGTTCTCACCCCTGCCGCGTCGAATATTTCAAGCATTTTTTCGGGAGAGCAATCTGTGGTCATATCCCAGTCGTTGGGAACGCGACCCATAATAACGTCTCGAATGCAACCGCCAACGGCATAGGCTTTATTGCCGTTTTCGGCTAATATGTTTGCAATCTTTACTACGTTTTCGGGATATTTTAAGATCATATTCGGCGCTCTCCTTTCTTTTTTATTTGTTGCTCGAATTTAATCAAGATCGTAGCTGTAAATATGTATTCCGTGGGTGAAGTTGCCAAAGATGTACTTTTGGCAAGCAGATTCAAAGAGAACGTAAAGCTTTCCGTCCTTGACGAATATCTCCTCGCTCATAGGAGCCGCCTGAACGTCCTTTGTAAGAGCGTCTGCGTCAAGGAAGTAGACGGGAACGTCCTCTCCGTTTACCGAAAGAGCCGCATCGGGAGCATTTTTTGTCACGTCACTGTAAAAACGGAGATGAGAGGGGGTGACACTGTATGAGCTCGAGAGCGCAAAGCCGTCGGGGGTTCTTGTAAAGCCTTGAACCTGGTCTGTCACCGAAAGCAGAAGCTCGGGAGTGAAAATAGCAGTTTCGCCGTCCTGCTCGTAGGCGATACCGTACTCGGAGGTTGCGTCAAGCTTGTAGGCGCAGACAAGCGCGGAATTTGTGCCGCCCGAAACCTCAAATTTATGGGTGTCCTTGGTGGGGTATTTCTCGGGATCGTGGAATTCTCCTACCCAGAGGTAATTTTCGTCGGCAAAGCAGAAAGCCGAGCGGCTCTCGGGCTGAAAGCTTGTCTCAAGAGTTACTTTTTCTCCATCAAGCAATGATTTTGCTATAACCTCGTCAAGAGAAATTACCCAAACGCAGTTGTCGTCGCCATCGCCGTCGTTAGCCAGCCAAATCAATTCGTCAAATGCCGTAATGCCGCCGGTGTGTCCGGTGTAGGGAGTTCCGTCAGCGGCATAAAGCTCGACGTATCCGGTAGCGTACGATGAGTCGGATAGTTGTCTGGTGACGTAAATGCGGCTTGCGCTTACTCCGTCCGTCATATATCCGCACTGAAGATATATTGTGTCTCCGTCTTCCTCTTCAACGTACGCGTAGCCTTGGGGGACGAGACCTTCGTAAATGCCGGGGGTTACGTACTCGGCATCAGCATTGAAGTAAAATTCGTTGAAAATAACGGGGGTGAGAGCGTGAGCGCCGATAAGTATCGTCAAGACAAGTGCTACTATGGCGCAAAGGGTTATCAGAAATATGATGAGCGCTTTTTTGAGGGGAGTGACCTTTTTCGTGTTCTCCATAATCGTTAAACCTTTCATTTTTATATTTTTCTTAGACATAATATTGCTTTACAGTCACAATACGTCATCAACTATAATTATACCTTTTTTTTACATATTTTTCAATAGGATAATAAAATTTTGCCAAAATCAGTCAAATGCACAAATAATAATCGGCTTTTTTGGACAAAAGGGCTTGATTTGAGAGGGAATAAGTGCTAAAATATAAAATAGGAATGTGTTTTTTTCTCACAGGAGGATATATATAAATGTACGTTGATATGCTTGGAAAAACGAGGGCAAAGCTCGGACTTCATACTCATACCACAATCTCGGACGGACGCGCTACTCCCGAGGAGGCGGCAAGAATATACCTTGACGAGGGTTATGACGCTATCGCAATCACCGACCATTGGATATATGGCGAGGAGAGGGAGATAGAAGGACTCAAAATACTGTCGGGAGCCGAATATGATATTGGCGGAAACGACGGCTCTTTTGCCGTGCATATCGTTGGTGTCGGTATGACCAGCGACCCCGAGATCCCTGCCGATTGGAAAAATATGCAGAAAACGGCATTTTCTAAGGCGGCAGAGGTTATAAAGAAGATCAAGCTTTATAACGGTATTGCTATCGCGGCTCACCCTGCCTGGAGTCTCAACACCCCCGAGCAGCTTATGACGCTTGGCGATTTTGACGCATCCGAGATATACAACGCGGTGTCCGAGTGCGGAATGAGCGACAGAGCCTATTCCGACGTTATTCTCGATCAGCTTGCGACGGCAGGCAGAATTACCAATCTCGTTGCCGCAGACGATACCCATTATTATGATTGTGATGAATGTCGCGGCTGGATAATGGTCGAGTCGACGGATATGGACACTCAAAGTCTTTTGAGAGCTATCAAAGCAGGTAGATTTTACGCAACTCAAGGCCCCGAGGTGCATATCGAAAAGATCGCGCCCGACAAAGTAAGGGTTGTCTGCTCACCCGTCAATAAAATAGCTTTTCAGAGCAACACCACTTGGGCGGCAGGCAGGATAATTCGCGAGGACGGTCTCATCGAAGCCGAATACACCAAGTACCCCACCGATCGCTTTGTAAGAGCCGAGGTGACAGACGCAAACGGCAAAAAGGCATGGACTAATTATCTCATTTTTGATTGAAGGTCATTATGGAAAATTACAGAACAGAACACGATTCAATGGGGGAAGTAAAAGTCCCCGCAGATAAATATTGGGGCGCGCAGACCGAACGAAGCCGCCAAAATTTCAAGATCGGCGGAGAGATCATGCCCCGAGAGATAACCCACGCCTTTGGAATTCTCAAAAAGGCGGCGGCGCTGGCTAACAGAGAGTTAAGACCTGATAAAATGACCGAGGAAAAGCTCTCTGCTATCTCTGCGGCCTGCGACGAGATCATTTCGGGAAAGCTGGACGAGCATTTTCCTCTCGTAGTTTGGCAGACTGGAAGCGGCACGCAGTCCAATATGAACGCAAACGAGGTTATTGCAAACCGAGGAAACGAGATCGCAGGCAAAAATCTGCTTCATCCCAACGACGACGTTAATATGTCCCAGTCCTCAAACGATACGTTTCCCACAGCTATGCATATCGCGGCGGTCATGTCGATAGAACAGAGCCTTATGCCCGAGGTTGAAAATATTTGCGCTACCTTCAAGCGTATCGAATCCGAAACCATCGATGTAATTAAGATCGGGAGAACCCACCTTCAGGATGCTACGCCCATACTTTTCTCTCAGGAGGTAAGCGGTTGGCGAGCTTCACTTGAAAAGGATCTGGAGATGATCTGTGATGCCGTCGAGCATCTCCGTCCTCTTGCCTTGGGAGGCACTGCCGTAGGAACGGGGCTGAATGCTCCCACAGGCTTTGACGGTGTTGTTGCGAAGGAGATAAGCGATCTTTGCGGAACGCCCTTTAAGTCGGCAGAGAATAAATTTCACGCGCTCACAAGCAAGGGCGAGCTTGCCATGGCTCACGGAGCTCTCAAGGCTCTTGCATCTGATCTTTGGAAGATTGCAAACGATATTCGTTGGCTGGCTTCTGGCCCCAGATGCGGTCTTGGCGAGATAAGCATACCCGAAAACGAGCCCGGCTCGTCAATTATGCCGGGAAAGGTCAATCCCACCCAATGCGAGGCTATGACTATGGTCTGCCTGCAGGTAATGGCAAACGACACGGCGATCGGTCTTGCGGCATCTCAGGGCAACTTTGAGCTTAACGTGTTTATGCCGGTGCTGATATATAATTTCTTGCAGTCGGTCAGACTTTTGTCAGACGCTATAAGATCTTTCAACGAAAACTGCGCCTCGGGCATCAAGGTAAACGGGGAGAAGATGAAAGAAAATCTTGACCGCTCGCTTATGTTGGTCACGGCACTGAATCCCTATATTGGATATGAAAACAGCGCAAAGGTTGCAAAGCTGGCGTATGTCGAGAATATCACACTCCGTGAGGCATGCCTTAAGCTGGGATTTTTGACGGCAGAAAAATTCGACGAGGTTTTCAAGCCCGAAAAAATGGTTTAAAGGAAGAAAAAATGTCAATCGCAGAAGAATCATTAAAAAAGCATTATGAATGGCAGGGAAAAATAGAGGTCGTAACGAGATGCCCTATTGAAAGTAGGGAAGATCTTTCCCTCGCTTACACTCCCGGTGTGGCACAGCCCTGCCTTGAAATCCAAAAGAATATAGAAAAATCCTACGAGCTGACCAGAAGATCAAATATGGTGGCGGTAGTTACCGACGGAACGGCGGTTTTGGGTCTTGGAGACATAGGACCCGAGGCAGGAATGCCCGTAATGGAGGGCAAGTGCGCTCTTTTCAAGGCGTTTGCCGACGTAGACGCTTTTCCCCTTTGCATAAAAAGCAAGGATGTTGACGAGATAGTCCGCACCGTCTATCTGCTTTCGGGCAGCTTTGGCGGTATCAATCTTGAGGATATAAGTGCGCCCCGTTGCTTTGAGATTGAGAAAAGGCTCAAAGAGATATGTGATATTCCGGTTTTTCACGACGATCAGCACGGAACTGCCATCGTTGTCGGCGCGGCGCTCCTTAATGCCTTGAAGATAGTCAAAAAGGATATTTCGGATGTTAAGGTTGTAATTAACGGTGCAGGCGCGGCGGGAATTTCAATCGGCAGACACCTGATGAATCTGGGTGTCAAAAATCTCGTTATGGTTGACCGCTTTGGCGCGATATACGAGGGTAAGGCAGAGAACAACTCGGCGCAAGAGGATATTGCAAGGTTAAGCAATCCTAATTGCGAAAAGGGAAGTCTTGCCGAAGTCTTGGTAGGAGCTGACGTATTCATCGGCGTTTCCGCTCCGGGTATCGTAAGTGCCGAAATGGTTAAGGCTATGGCGAAGGACGCTATCGTTTTCCCTATGGCTAATCCCACGCCCGAAATAATGCCCGACGAAGCAAAGGCAGGCGGCGCAAGAATCGTTGGTACGGGTAGAAGTGATTATCCCAACCAGATAAATAACGTGCTGGCTTTCCCCGGAATTTTCAGAGGTGCGCTTGATTGCCGTGCGTCCTGCATTAATGAGGAAATGAAGATAGCAACCTCAAGGGCTTTGGCGTCGCTCATTCCCGACGAGGAGCTTAACGAGGAAAATATCATCCCCTCGGCTCTTGACAAGAGGGTTGCCGGCGTAGTGGCAGAGGCGGTTATAACGGCGGCTCGCGAAACCGGAGTTGCGAGGATCTGATGAAAAAAGATAAACAAAAGAGGAAAAAGCTTTGACGGCAACTAAAAACGAATTAAAATTCAAAAAAATGACCGAGGATTCGGTCTGGAAATTGGTTATAACTCTCGGTATTCCTACCACCATAAGTATGCTTATAACCAACATATATAATATGGCGGATACCTATTTCGTCAGTAACCTCGGAACGGCGCAGGGCGGAGCGCCCAGCATTGTTTTCAGCATAATGGCATTGCTTCAAGCGTTTGGATTTATGTTCGGACACGGTGCAGGAAGCCACGTAAGCCGACTTCTGGGAGCGAAAAACGAGGAGCAGGCAGGCAGATTTGCCTCGACGAGTCTGCTTTTGGCCACCGCGTCGGGTATCGTTATAATGATATTCGGTCTTATCTTCCTTGAGCCTCTGATGTGGTTTTTGGGAAGTGACGAGTTTATTCTCCCCCACGCTATGGATTACGCAAGATGGATATTTATCGGCGCACCTGCCCTGACCGCATCCTGCGTTTTCAATAACGTTTTGCGCTACGAGGGAAAGGCGACATTCGCTATGATAGGTCTGACCTCCGGCGGAATACTGAATATTTTGCTTGACTTTATTTTTATTAAGCAAATAGGACTGGGCACTGCGGGCGCAGGTCTTGCAACCGCTATCTCGCAGTATGTGAGCCTTGTTATTTTGATGATCCCTTATTTTATAGGAAAAACTCAAAGTAAGATAAGCTTCAAAAGAGGATTTATGACCGCGCGTATCGTGTGGGATATAATCACCACGGGCTTCCCCAGCCTTATTCGTCAAGGACTCGGAAGCATTTCTACCGCTATGCTCAATACCCAGGCGAGAGAGTTTGGTACTGAGGCGATCGCGGCTATGGGCTACGTTTCAAAGACGGTGCAGTTCATCTTCTGCGTGGGACTTGGCATAGGTCAAGGATTTCAGCCGGTCGCGGCATTTAACTATGGGGCAAAAAAGTACAGCAGGGTTAAAAAAGCAAGCTATGCTACAATGGTTTTGGGACTTATATTTATCGGTGTGCTTTCGGCTATATGCATGATATTTGCACCCTTTATAATCTCACTTTTCAATTCCGAAAAAGATCCGCTTATTGCAGAAATCGGCGCACAAGCGCTCAGATTCAACTGCGCGGTTATGTGGGTGTTGCCCTTTACGGTAGTTGGAAATATGATGTTCCAGAGTATCGGAAAGAGAGTGCCCGCAATCCTGCTTTCTGCACTTCAAAACGGGGTTGCGTTTATTCCCGCAATATACGCTCTGCCTATGCTTTGTGAAAAGCTTTTGGCAAACGGATTTATGGGTATGACCTTTGCCGAGCCCGGACTTATCGGTCTTGAGCTGGCGCAGCCCGTGGCGTACGTTATCACCGCGGCGATAACCCTGCCCGTGACGCTGATATTCCTTAGCAAGCTGCCGCCCGACGGAACAGAAATAAAAAAATTATAAAAGCGAGGCTATGATATGAAAACTTACGAAATAAAGAAAATGACCGCCCCCGCGGATTGGTCGGACAAGCCGATAATAGAGATCGACACCCCATATCTTGACACCCCCGAAACCGTAAAAGCATGGGCGCAAATCGCTTATGACGACGAGGCGCTTCTGGTTCGCCTCTGGACCGAGGAATATGAGCATAGAGCGACCGAAACAGGGCCCGTAGGCGCGCCGTATGAGGACTGTTGCCTTGAATTTTTCTTCTGCCCTATGGAGGGAGATCCCCGATATTTCAACTTTGAAAATAACGCCATCGGTTGTTGTTATCTTGGACTCGGAAGCGGACTTTCCGATCTTGTCCGTCTAGTTCCCGATACCGAGGAGGACATTTTCTGTCGCAAGGTCACAAAATTTGAGGGCGGATGGGAGATAGGCTATAAGTTCCCCTATTCTTTTATAAAGAGATTTTTCCCCGATTTCACCGTTTTCGAGGGCAAAAAGATTCGCGCAAACTGCTTCAAGTGCGCCGATCTTACCGAGCCTCCTCATTATCTCTCGTGGAGTCCTGTTCCCACCGAAAACTTCACCTTCCACCGCCCCGATTGCTTTGGTGAGATGATATTTAAATAAAGGTGTTTAATATTTGAGTTGTATTGTTAAACAATGTCCCCCATTTTAGGGGGACATTTGTTTTTACAAATGAAATGATTTTCAAGAAATGATGGCGTATAATTGCGTTTTTCGAAAGATGTTTTTATTATATTATTTTTTCGCCAAATTGCTTGATGTTTTGTAAATTTTGTGATATAATATATATGCTGCACAAAACCGAATAACTTTGAGGGATGACGGTCTTTCTATACTATATAGGGGATATTATACCTTTTTTTGACATGCGACTTTTGAATTTGGTAAAAGCGCCAATTCCAACAGGTCGTATGTCGGATACCATTATCCCGTTCATCTGGTTTTGTGTAGCAGCAATCGGAGTTGGCGTTTTTCGGTGCGTAGCTTCGGTTACGCACCTTTTTATATGCTAACGGGGGAATATATGAGCAAGAATATTCATAAAAATGTAATTGATATTACCGGTGTACAACTTACGCCCGGAGAGCCTGCCACCTGCCTTGGAAACGGAGATAGGGGCTTTGAGTGTTGTTGCGACGAGTGCGACTACTTTTTGTCTTGTTTCTCCAAATTTTCTTCAAAAGGTAAAGAAAAAAACATTAATAAATAACTGCATTATAAAAAGTCCTTTCCGTAGAAGAAAGGACTTTATTTTTATACTAACCAATTTTTTGAAAAGTTTTTGGGAAAGGGGTGCGGGGAAAACACCTTTTTTCAAAAAGGGTTTTCCCCGCATATCTTTAATTATTCATAAAGCTTGCCCATTTTCTGGAGTCTGTCGTACTTAGCCTTAGCGTTTGCCTCAGCCTTAGCGAAGAGAGCGGCAGCTCTTTCGGGGTTGGACTGTGCAAGACGAGCGTAACGAGTCTCGCTCTTGATGAAGTCAACGTAGCTACCGGTAGGCTCCTTGGAGTCGATGGTGAGCTTGTTGTTCTCAAGTGTGGGGTTGTATCTGAATGTCTGCCAGTAGCCGGATTCAACTGCCTTCTTCATTTCGAGCTGGCAGTTCTGCATGCCGCCCTTAACACCGTGCATCTCACAAGGAGCGTAACCGATGATAAGAGAAGGACCGTTATATGCCTCAGCCTCGGTAAGGGCCTTGAGGAGCTGGTTCATATCGTAGCCCATAGCAACCTGAGCGGTGGAAACGTAGCCGTAGGACATAGCGATCTCTGCAACGTTCTTCTTGCCGATTGCCTTACCTGCTGCTGCGAACTGAGCAACCTGACCGATCTGGGAAGCCTTGGAAGCCTGTCCACCGGTGTTGGAGTA
>JAZUAS010000113.1:0-35945 GCA_045638125.1 Eubacteriales bacterium
TTTAATTTAGTACTTTTTTTAGGAGGTATATTACTATGGGAAAAGAGACGACTGACTTCAGATACAACACAGGTGCTACTCGTGTACCGTGGGCAGCAGTCGGTGAAAACTACAACGTTCACGACCTTATGGAGATCATCCGCTTCCTTATGCAGGGTGAGGGCAAGGAATACGACGCAGCAATCGAGGCAGTTTGGGAGCAGGTTAAGAAGCTCGATGCAGTTTCTCACGCACCCGGTAAGCTTTCTCTCGGAAGCAAGGTAGAGGCAGCTGAGGCGGCTTGTAACGAGTACCTTAAGACCGAATCTTCCACCTTCGTAACCAATGCAACCGCAGGCTTTGAAATCGCATACAAGTATGCAAACCTTAAGGCAGGCGACGAGGTTATCGTTCCCGCTATCACCTTCGTTGCTACTATGGCATATCCTCTTGCTATCGGCTGTAAGCTGGTATTTGCAGACGTTGACCCCAGAACCATCAATATGGATCCTGCAGACGTTGCTCGCAAGATCACTCCCAAGACCAAGATGATCGTTCCTGTACATATCGGCGGTTATCCCGTTGACCTTGACCCCATTCTTGAGCTTGCAAAGAAGAATAATATCGTTGTTCTTGAAGACGCGGCTCACGCATTCGGCGCAATGTACAAGGGAAGAATGATCGGTACTATCGGTGACTTCGGTGCGTTCTCTATGCACGAGGTTAAGAACATCACCTCCTTTGGTGAGGGTGGTATTCTTTGTACCTCTATCCCCGGATATACTCCTCACATGAAGAGAGCTCGTTTCTTGGGTCTTGACTTTACTTGTCCCATCAAAGATTGGCTCTACAACATTACGCCCATCCCCGGAAAGGAAGCTCCTTTCGTTCCCGGAAACTCTTCCACTACTGAGATCCAGGGTCTCGGTCTTACTCTTCAGGTTGCAAGAAACGAGGAGATCATCGCTATCCGTCGTAAAGCGGCTGAATATCTTACCAAGAGATTTGCAGAGAACGACGCTATCGTCCCTCAGCTTCTTGACAGCGACGAGATCAAGCCCACTTACCACCTCTATCTCCTCCAGATCGACCCTGCAAAGGCAGGCGGAGACATTCAGGTGCTTAAGAAGAAGCTCGAAGAGAAGGGCGTTACTCAGATCGCGCACTTCGGTCCTCTTTACCGTTTCAAGATCGTTCAGGATATGGGCTACGATTCTGACGAGATCGCAAAGACCTGTCCCGTATGCGAAGAGGTATTCTACAAGAGATTTACTCATCTTCCTCTCTACGGTCTTACCGACGAGCAGATCGAGTACATGGCAGACGCCGTTCTCGAGGCAGTTGCAGAGATGCAGCGCGGCGAATAATTAAAAATTGCTTAATGCTTTTGTGCCTTTGCGCTTTGGCGCAAAGGCACAAATATAAAAGAAAGAATATTTCCTAAAATCGAAAGGAACACATTTATATGAGAAAGATCAAATGGGGCGTTATCGGTTGCGGCGGCATTGCAGACCGCAGAACTCTTCCCGGAATGATGCTCTCCGACATCGCAGAGCTTGTTGCGGTAATGGATGTAAATCCCGATTTCGCAGAAAAATGTAAAGAAAAATACGGTGCAAAATATGCTTTCACTACTCACGAGGAGCTTTTGGCTATCGATGAGATCGAGGCAGTATATATTGCTTCTCCCGTATTCTGCCACAAGGAGCAGGCTCTTGCCGCCGCAAAGGCAGGCAAGCACATTCTGCTTGAAAAGCCCATGGGCTTGACCGTTGCAGACAGTGAAGAAATTATCGCGGCATGTGACGAAGCAGGCGTTAAGCTTGGCGTTGGCTTTATGATGCGATTCCACGCATATCACCAGGCTATGAAGCAGTTGATTGCAGACGGCAAGATCGGTGACATCGTATCTATGAGGGCTCAGTTCAGCTGCTGGTATCCCGAAATGGCAAATTGCTGGAGACAGGATAAGAAGCTTTCGGGCGGCGGTGCGCTTATGGATCTCGGAATTCATTGTATCGACCTTCTTCAGTACATCTCGGGTCTTGATGCTGTTGAGTGCTTCGGATTTGCCCAGAATCAGACCTTCAATTATTCCGCAGATGACTCTGCAAACGTTATTATGAAGATGAGCAACGGAGCGCTTGCTTACGTTGACGTTAACTTCAACATTCCCGACGCGGCAGGATCTGCACCCCTTGAATTCTACGGAACAAAGGGAAGCATCATCGCAAGCGGCACACTCTCTCAGGTAATGAGCGGTTCCGTTAAGGTTCTTGCTTGTCCCGAGGCAAAGGGATATGACGCACAGCAGGATCACAATCTCGTTGAGCCTATCGAGCTTACTATCGAGGAGGGTAATATGTACACCCTTGAGCTTGATGCATTCGCAAATGCTATCATCAACGATACCGAGCCCCCCGTAAGCGGCAAGGGAACTCTCTCGGTTCAGAAGATAATCGAATCGGTTTACACCTCTAACGGAAGCGTTGCTAAAATCAAGTAAATATAATAGCCCCGTTCACAAAACGTGAATGGGGCATTTTTCACTCTTTTTTGTTTTAATTGTTGAAATCTTGCACAAAATATGGTATAATTATCTTGTATTACAAATTCAGAAAGGAAAGCCGCTATGCCGTATAAGATTTTTGAACATGACCCTCTGCTTTTGCCCTTTGAAAAGGACATTGAGCTTCGTATGGCTAACTATGCCAAAAAGAGGGAAGAGCTTGTGGGAAAAGGCGGGAATCTCCGCGATTTTGCCAATGGTCACGAATATTTCGGCTTTCACAAGACCGAAAATGGTTGGTTTTACCGTGAGTGGGCACCTGCTGCAGACGAGGTTTTCCTTACGGGAGATTTCGTCGATTGGCGATGGTTCGACCATAAGCTTACCCCTCTCGGGAACGGCGTTTTCGAGGTGTTCATAGAGGGGACTGATACCCTTTATAACGGATGCCACGTTGCCGCCATCGTTCGCAACGGTGAAAAGATGCTTCAGAGAATCCCTCTTTATATCCGCAGAGTTGAGCAAGACCCCACAACTTTCGCTTGGTGCGGAGTCATTGTAGACGAGCATGCATATAAGTGGAAAAAGAAGAACTTTACTCCTAAAAAAGATCTTTATGTTTACGAATGTCACATAGGAATGGCGCAGGAAAAGGAGGGGCTCGGCACTTACCTGGAGTTCAAGGATAATATTCTTCCCAGAATCAAAGAGCTTGGCTATAACACCATTCAGATAATGGCAATTATGGAGCATCCCTATTACGGCTCCTTCGGTTATCAGGTATCCTCATTTTTTGCCGCATCCTCAAAATTCGGCACTCCGAATGAGCTAAAAGAGCTTATCGACACCGCGCACTCTATGGGAATTGCCGTGCTTCTTGACCTCGTTCACTCACACGCGGTAACAAACACCGCAGAGGGAATCAACGAGTTCGACGGAACTACTTGTCAGTTCTTCCACGAGGGAGAGAGAGGCGATCACCCCGCTTGGGGCACCAAGCTCTTTAATTACGATAAGAACGAGGTGATTCATTTTCTGCTTTCCAACCTCAAATTCTGGATGGATGAATATCACTTTGACGGTTTCCGTTTCGATGGCGTAACCTCTATGATATACCACGATCACGGGCTTGGCGTAGCATTTACAGACTACTCAAAGTATTTTTCACTGAATACCGACACCGAAGCTATAACCTATCTCCAGCTTGCCAACGAGCTGATACGCGAGGTCAACCCCAAGGCAATAACCATTGCCGAGGATATGTCGGCTATGCCCGGAATGTGCCTGCCAATCGAGGAGGGCGGAATAGGATTTGACTACCGCCTCGCCATGGGATCACCCGATATGTGGATAAGACTTATCAAAAACGTTCCCGACGAGTATTGGGATATGTGGCATATTTGGTGCGAGCTGACAGGCAGAAGACCTGCGGAGAAGTACATCGGATATTCGGAGTCCCACGACCAGGCGTTGGTAGGCGACAAGACCATTATGTTCCGTCTTTGCGACAGCAAGATGTACACCCACATGGCAAAGTCTACGCCCGACCCGATAATAGACCGAGGAATGGCGCTTCACAAAATGATACGCATGGTTACGATGTCGCTGGGTGGCGAGGGCTACCTCAACTTTATGGGAAACGAGTTTGGTCATCCCGAATGGATAGATTTTCCAAGAGAGGGCAACGGCTGGAGCTATTTCTATTGCCGCCGTCAATGGCATCTTGCCGATGATGACAATTTGAGATACGGCTATTTGCGAGAGTTTGACAAATATCTGGTTGCATTAACGCAAAGCAAGAAAATATTCAAGAAAAAGCCCAAGTGGCTGTTTATCGACAACAACGATAAGATTATGAACTACGAGCGCGGCGGTCTTGTGTTCGTTATGAATTTTCACCCCACCAACAGCTACGAGGGATATTGGGTAACCGTTCCCACCGTAGGCAAATACAAGGTGATACTCTCCACGGATGACGAAAGCTTTGGAGGATATGACCGCATTTCCAAGGAATACGTTTACACGGCAGAAAAACAACCCGATAAGAAAGCAAAATTGCAGATATATCTCCCCGCAAGAACAGGAATATGCCTGCAAAAGATCAAGGAATAAAAGATGAAAATCACAACCGTTTTATTCGATCTTGACGGCACTCTGTTGCCTATGGATCAGGATAACTTTATAAAAGCCTAGATCACCGAACAACTGGGCTGCAAGGTATTCTTGCTTACGAAATGCCTTATAAATAAAGAAAACAAGGATATTTCGGTCTATCCCTACGGAGATCTTGACGATCTTTTGGCTTTCGTTAAAGCTCTTTGAATATCATAATTTAATAGAAAAACACGGTGATTTTGCACCGTGTTTTTTCGTTATAAAATATTAAATTAAAGCTCTGCCTTGATCTCTGCGATCTCATCAAGCCATATTGCGCTTGTTGCATCGGAGGGCATCTTGAAATCGTTGTAGGAGAGTCCAACCGAGCCAACCTTGGGACCGTCGGGCATGCAAGAACGCTTGAACTGCTGCGCGAAGAAGCGACGAGTAAATACTTCAAGCCACTTGATAAGAGTAGCATCATCGTAAACTCCGTCAAAAGCTATCTTTGCAAGTCTGAATATCTTCTTGGGTGAATATCCGTATCTTACGAAATTAAAAATATAGAAATCGTGAAGCTCGTAAGGGCCAACCAAGTCTTCAGTAACCTGCGCGATCTCACCGTTGTCCTTTGCGGGAAGAAGCTCGGGAGATACGGGAGTGTCGAGAATATCGTAAAGGGAAGCGGCAAGTGCATCCTCGCCCCTTGCCTTTGCGCTATCGGCACAATGTCTTACAACGTGTCTTATAAGGGTCTTGGGAAGCGAGCTGTTAACACCGTACATCGACATGTGATCTCCGTTGTAGGTAGCCCAACCGAGAGCAAGCTCGGAAAGGTCTCCCGTGCCGACTACGATACCACCCTCGGCGTTGGCAATATCCATAAGCACCTGAGTGCGCTCTCTTGCCTGTGCATTCTCGTAAACCACGTTGTGGTTGTTCATATCGTGTCCGATATCCTTAAAATGCTGCTCTACGGCGGCAAAAATATTTACCTCACGGAAATCTACGCCAAGTGCCTCGCAAAGCACGGTAGCGTTATTTTTAGTTCTTCCGGTTGTGCCAAAGCAGGGCATAGTTACCGCAATAATATCCTTGCGGTCGCGTCCGAGATAGTCCATAGCGCGAGCCATAACCAAAATAGCAAGGCAGGAATCAAGTCCACCGGATATTCCCACAACCGCTTTCTTGGAATACGATGCTTCGATTCTACGAGCAAGACCCAAGGACTGAATATCCAATATTCTCTCGCATCTCGCCGATTTCTCCGCGCCCTCTGCAGGAACGAAGGGATGGGGATTTACAAATCGTGTCAGTTCGGTGTCACAGACCTCAAGATCAAACTCGATCTCTGAGAATTCCATACCAAAAGTATCCTTACTAAAGGTGTTATTGATACGTCTTTCACGGGATACGTTATGAAGGTCAACCTCACTGATAATAAGGTCACCCTTGCCAAAAGGCTTTCTTTCAGCCAATATCTTGCCACACTCAACTATCATCGAATGACCGCCAAAAACTGCACAGGAGGTAGACTCACCAAGTCCCGCTCCCGAATATATATACGCCGAAAGGGTACGAGCAGACTGTGAGCAAACCATCATTCTGCGGTATTCCTCTTTGCCAACCATCTCGCTGGATGCCGCGGGATTAGCAATTACAGTAGCGCCTGCCGCCGCCAGCACATCGGAGGGCGCTGCCGAAACCAAGAGATCCTCACAGATCTCAATGCCGAGTCGGAGAGCAGGCATCTGACGGCAAACAAACATCTGCTTAAGTCCAAGCATTACCACGCTATCGTCAAATACGTATGCAAAATTATCCTCGGGAGCCGATGTAAAGATTCTCGCTTCATCGGGTTCCAGATAAGCAGGAATATTCTTCTTGGGCACAAGACCGAGGAGCTGACCGCCCGAAACAATAGCGGCACAGTTATAGATCTTGTCGCTAAAGGAAACAGGCAGACCGATAATACTGACCATATCAAGCATAGCGGTAGCGTAAATGTACTCGCGAAGGGCATTAAGCGCGCCGTCAAGCAGAGTATCGGTGCTGAAAAGATCTCCGCAGGTGTACCCCGTAATAGCAAGCTCGGGGAAAAGAAGCACCTTAACGCCTGCCTCGCTTGCCTTTTGAGCAAGAGAAATACACGACTCGCAATTAAATTTAGTGTTAGCAACCTTAACCGCAGGAACTGCGGCTGCAACCTTAATAAAACCGTCTTTCATAACAAAATGACCGTTCCTTTTCAATTTGTTTTTAAGAAATGATTGAATTTATATGATTATAATAGCACAAAATGAAGAAAAATACAATAGGATAAAACAAATTTGAGAAAATAAATATCCCGAGAGTTCGTGAGAACCCTCGGGAATGTGAAATTATTACTTAACAAGCTGTCTTTTGATCTTCTTCGTAGTGGTCTTTTCAAACTCTGTTCTTCTGATCTCAACTGCCTTGATCTGCTTAAATGTGGGAAGCTTCTTATTTGTAGCGTTGATCTCTTTTCTGATAGTGTCCTTAACAAGCTGTTCATCGGCATTCTGGGGGAACTTGCTGTAATCGGGATAAACTACCGCGGTAAGAATGATCTCGTCACTATCCTCGCTCTTTCTTCCAACAACACAGCACTCGCTGATGGTCTCGATAACGTCAAGATACTCCTCGATCTCCTCGGGGAATACATTCTTGCCGTTTTCAAGAACGATAACGAACTTGATTCTACCGGTAATATAGATGTACTTGTCGCTATCCATATAACCGATGTCGCCGGTGCGGAACCAGCCGTCATTTGTAAACACCTCTGCGTTGGCCTCGGGATTGTTGTAGTAACCGATCATTACGTTATCGCCCTTAACTTGAATCTCACCCATAGGGTAACCTTCGTCGGTAACCTCTCCGTTAGGATCGATGCGGACTTTGCAACTGGGAACAGCAGGGCCGATAGCGCCAAGCTTTCTCGCATAATATGGAGTGACCGAAACAAGAGGAGAGCATTCGGTAATGCCAAAGCCTTCAAAAACGGAGATTCCAAAATCTTCAAATGCAGTAATAAGCTCGGGGTTAAGCTTTGCACCACCGCAGATTATATGGTCAAGTCTGCCGCCAAAGGAATCAAGCACTGATTTAAAAAGCGTTTTTCTCATATCAATGCCAACCTTCCTCAAGTTCCTTGAGGAAGCAAGAGCTGCTCGAAGAATCTTATCCTTACCGGTTCTTTCCGCCTCAGACCAGATCTTCTTGTGCATGGTATTGAGGAACATAGGAACAAGAATAAGTCCCGTAGGCTTGAAGAGCTGGAAATTCTTGAGAACGTGACGCAGAGAATCGTTGATACAGGTAGTAATACCGTATGCTAATTCAGCAAGCAGACACATAAGCTCATAGGTATGGTGTACGGGAAGTACCGAAACTATTACGTCATCCGAGGTAAAGCAAACGGTTTCAATCGCAGAGTTAACGGCAGCAAAAATGTTTTTCTGCGAGAGCATTACGCACTTACTCGTACCGGTAGTTCCGGATGTGAAAAGCATCTCACACATTTCGTCACGATTTTTAACCATACCGATAGTATATCCTGCATCAAGATTAGCTTGGCCAATCTCAAGAAGTTCTGCAAAGGGAAGTATCTTTTCGGAGAAAGATGCGTCGTAATCCGCACTGATAGGAATAAAGCGCTTTACCGTGGGGTGCGAGCCGATAGTGGTTACAAACTTCTCATTGAAGGATTTGGAGTAAACGATAGCCTCCGCGTCAACTATTTCAAGGAATTTTTCTATCTCGGGAAGGGCCAATTCCTTATCCATGGGGATTATAACTGTACCCGACGCCAAAGCACCCATATAGGTACAGAGCCACTGTGGAGAAGTGTCGCCGATAACTGCAACTCTCTTGCCGGAAAGCTCGAGCTTTGAAAAAGCCGCCGCAACCCTATTAACCATAGTATAAGCCTCGGCATAGCTCATTTCCTTGAGTTTACCCTGTTCAAAATACTTATAGCAGGTCTTATCTCCGTGTCCGACAATACATTCAAGAAGATCGTTAATATCCCAAATGTGGGGGATAGTCCTTATAAGTCTTTTTCTGTTCGGAAGTTTAGTAACCATTTTTAGTATCCTTTCAAGATTACTTTAATATCTTTAACGTATTTTCACACATATATTATATAATGATTTTAAGGCCTTGTCAACCAAACAACTTCTCTTTTACAGTTTATTCACAAACTAAATGAAAGAGAAATTTGCTTTTTTGCGATGATCAGTATCCATTTTAAGTCCCTATGAATTGTTTGTTTATCAAGGCTTTTGCCCATTTAGTGTATTTTTCAAGCATGCTCTTGTCTTCGCTCTTATACTTATTACCAAGCATTATCCATTCGCAATATTCATACAGCAAAAAGAGGTCAAAAGAGCGGCGGTATTCGTCATAGGATATACCTTTAGAGCGGACAAGATTTTCGTAATAATAGTCGATTGCAAACGCCTTATCGTCATCGCTCATATAAAAGAACGCTTCCTCATTTTCCTCGCAGTGGGCAATAAGTCTCGCTATTGGTGTGGGATAGGGAAGTATTCCACCGTATTCCCAATCTATGAGGGTTGCGCCATTATCGGAAACAAGCACGTTAAAAGGCAGCAGATCATCGTGGCAGAGGGTACGCGGCAGACGGCGATATTCCTCTAAAAACAGAGCGTATGCCGCTTCAAATTCGCTATCAAAGAGAAATTCTCCGCGACGGATCCTGCCTTCAAGACTTTTTTCAAAGGAAAATCCACAGTCTTCGCGTGTTCTGTCTTCCCAATACTTATTTTGAATCAAAATAATCGCATCAAGAGCTTTCTTTAAACCCTCGCGGGTGCATTTACAAAGATCAACACCCTCAATGTACTCCATAAGGAAATAATCGTCACAACGATAGTTGACCGCAGTGTAAAATCTCGGCGCTCCTGAAACTTCATCTGAAAAGAACGCAGAATAGGTCTCGATCTCAAATCCTTTTGCCTTTTTCAGTACGAATTTTTGATCTCCGCAACACACTCTCCAAACACTGTATTCGCTTCCGTCCTCTGCACTTGTGAAAGGGGAGATCTCGATATCCGACAAGGGAAAAGGGAGCTTCATAGCCTCAAGTATTTTAATTATTGAGTTATCCATAAAGCCTCGCTTATTTCTTCCTCATCCTCTTGATCTTTTCCTCGTTGGGAGTGACGAATGCAGACCAATTATTGTGGTAAATAACGAATCCCGGCTTTGCTCCCGACACCTTCTTAACGCCACGGGCGAAAAGGTAGTCGACCTCAACGCTTGACTTGCCCTTAGCCTTTGAGAAGTAAGCGGCAATCTCGCAAGCGTCGGTAAAGTCCTCGGCAGGCGGCTCCTCACCGTTGGTTATCATCAAAACGTGAGAACCCGCCATGTTCTTTGCGTGGAACCAATAATCGTGTCGCTCGGCTAACTTGTGGGTGATGTATTCGTTCTGGTAATTGTTCTTACCGCAAAGAACACGGTAACCGTTGGTAGTAACGAACTCGGCAATCACGGGAGCTATCTGCTTTTTGGGAGAGGCGTAGCCCTTCATTTTAGAGGCGTAACCGCTTCTGTAAAGCTCGTCACGGATCTCGGTCAAGTCGGCAGTGGTCTCGGCTTTTGCAAGGGAATCGAACACCGAATAAATATATTCAAGCTCCTGTCTTGCAATCTCAAGCTGACGGGCAAGCTCGACCTTTGCAGTCTTGCTCTTGTTATAAAGCTTGTAATATCTTTGAGCGTTTGCGGCAGGGGAAAGACGCTCGTCAAGAGTGATAACGGTTGTGTTAAAATCCTCTTTTTCCTCGTTCCAGCTCTCATAATCTATAAGCTCAACCGACTTGTCACCGCGCTTCAATTTATAAAGATTAGCGGTGATAAGATCGCCGTAGGATTTGTATTTTTCACCCTTTTCGCAATCGGCAAGCTCACCCTCCTGGGCTTCGATCTTCTTAGTCAAACGCGACTCCGCATTTGTTAACAAACGTAAAATATCCGATGCTCTCTGCTTAACTCTTATCTCTCGGTCACGGCTTGCAAAATAGAGGTCAAGAGCCTCCGAGGGGCTTTCAAAAGCCTTATAATCAAAGCCTTCTCCATAGTAATCGAGGGGAATAAAGGAATACTCAACAGGCATACCGTTTTCAACTATTACCGTGGGAGTAAATACACCATTTGCTATATCCTCAAAGACTGTCGAGAATGCCTTGTAGAGCTGCTCGCAACCAATGGCGCACAAAGGGGAATCGTGTCTTCCGGACGCGCGGAATGCTATCTCTCGCGCCACGCTTGTGGCAATTCCCAGATACGTAGAGGTGATAAATTTATCAGCCCCTCGCTCTTCGGAAAAGCTTGTATAAGCGGCAGAGAACTCCTCAAAATCTGTCTTTGTAGGGTCAAGCTTTTCCTGCGCGGGGGGAAGCTCGTATGTCATGCCGGGCAAGACTTGACGAAGACTGCTGGTAGTAAAATCCACTGTTTTCAGCGCGGCAATGACCTTCATTCGCTCGTCGCAGAAAATAAGATTGGAGTACTTGCCCATAACCTCGGCAACGAGATGCTTTTTGCAATCAAATCCCATTTCGTCGCGCGTGTCAAAAGTAAGCTTGGCAACTCGTTCAAATCCGAGCTGCTCGATCTCCGAAAGACATGCGCCCGTCAAATGCTTGCGCAGAAGCATGCAAAACATTGGTGCCTGCATAGGGTTCTCCCTCTGCGCCGCCGTAAAACCGATTCGAGGACAGTTGCTTCCTGCATTGATAAGCAATCGCTTACCGCCCGCCAAGGTTCGCATCTGCAAAATTATTTCGTCTCTCTCGGGTTGATATATCTTTTCAATTCTGCCGCCCTGCGCCACACTTTTTAACTCGTGTATCACGCAAGAGAGCATACCTGCATCAAATGCCATTTTGTTGAAACCTTTCAAAAACACAAAATATACGATAATATTATAACACGCTATTGCATTTTTTTCAAGATAGTGCTATAATAAATTTATAAAATATGAAATTTTTACCTAAAAGCGGCACTTTTGTCGCGGAAAGGACTGAAATAATGTCAAAAAACACGAAAACTGTCATAGGTATCGACGTCGGTGGAAGCACTACAAAGATCGTTGGCTTCAAAAGAGACGAAAACGGCGAAAATAAATTGATCTCTCCCTTTCTTGTCCGTGCGACCGACCCATTAACATCCATCTACGGAGCATTCGGCAAGTTTACCGCGGAAAACGGTCTTTCTCTCGACGATATCGACCGTATCATGGTCACCGGAGTAGGCGCTACACATATGCAAAAACCTATCTACTCCCTTGATTGTCATACCGTTCCCGAATTCTCGGCGGCGGCTCTTGGCGGTCTTTATCTCTCGGGCCTTGACGAAGCGATTATCGTCAGCATGGGCACAGGCACTGCTCTTATCCACGCAAGGAAAGAGGGAAATGACACAAAGATCAACTACCTCGGCGGTACCGGTGTGGGTGGCGGAACGCTCTTGGGACTTACCAAAAAGCTGACGGGTATCGACACCATCGAGCATATTGAGGAGATCTGTAAGGGCGGCGACATACACAACGTAAACCTCTTGGTTGGCGACATTTCCAAAAACGCAAAGTTCACCGGTGTCAACGAAAATCTGACCGCATCCAACTTTGGAAAGCTTTCGGATATGGCTACCAATAGCGATATAGCTCTGGGCGTTGCGAATATGGTGGCGGAGACTATCGCTATGATGGCGGTGTTCACCGCAAGAGGTCACGGAATAAAGAACGTCGTTCTTATCGGAAACCTCACAAACATTAAGCCGGTCCGCGACGTATTTGCCGACCTCGACTCTTTCGGAATCAATTTCATCATTCCCGAAAACGCTAGCTTTGGCACCGTCGTAGGCGCGGCGCTTTATGAGGAGCTTGAGGGCTAAAATATTATTTGTGCCGCCGCTTGCGGCTGAATGGAGATTATTATGGAATTCAAGATTTTAGTTATAGCAATGGTAGTGCTTAGCACCGCGTACAATATTGCCCTTAATATCATCAGATACCGCTCGGCGAACAATCCTACGCCCGAAAGCGTCAGCGACGTTTACGATGCCGAGACCTATCAGAAGTGGAAGAAATACAGCGCGGAGCATTGCAGACTTGACATCATATCCACCGCGGTCAGCGGTATCGTTTCAATAGCTCTTTTGGCAACTAACGCGTATTCGGCCTTCGCAGGTCTTTCCCCAAAGGATAATATCCACCTTCAGCTTTTAGCTGTTATTATTCTTGAAATTGCAATCAGTACTGTTGTCGGCGCAATATTCAGCTACATCAGCACTATGGTCATAGAACAGAAATACGGCTTCAACCGCTCGTCTCTAAAGACCTTTATTTTCGACGAGATTCGCTCACTTGTTATAAATCTTCTGCTTTGCGTAGCGCTCTCCGAGCTTATGATCCTCGTATCTATAAGTGGCTGGCTTGTAATCGCATTTGCGGTGATCGTTTTCGTATTTATGCTGCTTATCTCGATGCTTTACCCTTATCTCAGCAGAATAGGAAACAAGTTTACCCCTCTTGAGGACGGCGAGCTTAAGGACAGACTTCTTGAAATGCTCTCGAAGCACGGTTATACCGTAAAAGCAATCGAGGTAATGGATGCTTCGCGCCGTACCACAAAGCTCAACGCATATATCGCAGGCTTTGGCAAGACAAAGACCATCGTTCTCTACGATAATATGATAGAGAAGATGTCAACCGACGAGATCTGCGCTATCTTCGCCCATGAAATGGGTCACGGATTACATAAAGACGTGCTTAAGGGTCAGTTATTCAATATCGGATATATCGCAATTATCTCTGCTTTAGTATTCGGTGTTGTATACGTTCCGGAATTGTATACGCAGTTTGGATTTGAAGGAATTAACTTCGGTTTTGCTTATCTTGTGGTTTCCGTAGGTCTCGGAGTGCTTCAGCCCTTGACCTCAATGGCAATGAATGCCCGCAGTCGCGCCGCAGAATATGCCGCAGACCGTCAGGCGGTTCTCGAGGGCTACGGAGAGCCGATGATCTCGGCATTCAAAAAGCTTGCCAAGGACAATTTCTCTAACCTTTCTCCCTCAAAGATCAACGTAATTCTTGAATATAGCCATCCGCCCATCAGCGACCGTGTTGATGCGGTAAATAGGCAATTAGGTAAATAATTTGCATAAAAGAATTGTATAAAAGAAAATTATAAACGGATATCGTTATGAAAAAATTACGTTTAATTGCTATTGCGCTAGCATTGATTTGCGTAACCTCGTTGGTATTTACCTCTTGCGAGGTCGAACAAGGCCCTCAAGGTATACCCGGAGAACAGGGTCTCCAAGGCATCCAAGGCGAACAAGGCGAAAAGGGTGAAAAGGGTGAAAAGGGTGACCAAGGTGAAAAAGGCGAACAAGGTGAAAAAGGTGACCAAGGTGAAAAAGGCGACCAAGGTGAAAAAGGCGACCAAGGTGAAACCGGAAAATCTGCATACGAGTTGTATATAGAATTGCATCCCGAATACACTAAATCAGAAGAAGAATGGTTAAATGACTTGGTGTGTGGAAAACTGAACACTGAAGAATATGCACCTATTACAGGGGAGTTTGTTTTTGCAACTAACGGTAGCAACACATATTATCTTAAAGCCTATACAGGGTATGATAAGTTTATTTCTATCCCAAGTACATATAATGGATATCCGGTTACCGAAATTGACCCTACAGTATTTAAGGGTAATAGTATTATAACAGAAATAATTATTCCTGATACTATCACACGTATGGAAGATTCTACATTTTCCGGTTGCTCAAATCTTAAGAGTGTAACTATCGGTGACGGTATCACAAGCATTGGCGATGATGCGTTCAGAGATTGTACGAGCCTTACAAGTATAAATATCCCCGACAGTGTTACAAGCATTGGTGAGTATGCGTTCCGGTATTGCTTAAGCCTTACGAATGTACATGTCAGCGACATATCAGCATGGTGTAAAATATCATTTGATAATTATTGGTCTAATCCCTTTTACTATGCAGAAAATCTCTATCTTAACGGTGAGCTTGTGACAGATCTTGTTATTCCCAACGGTGTCACAAGCATTGGTAATTATACGTTCCGCGGTTGCTCAAGCCTTACAAGCGTAACTATTCCTGACGGCGTCACAAACATTGGTGATGATGCGTTCTACTATTGCTTAAGCCTTACTAGTATTACTATACCCGACAGTGTCACAAGCATTGGTGAGTGGGCGTTCTACTATTGCTCAAACCTTGAAACCGTATATTACACCGGAACCGAGGCAGAATGGGCTTCAATCATCATTGATTCAAGCAACGATTACCTCACAAACGCAAACATAATTTACAACTACAACCCCTAAGAATAAATTCAAGCCAAGCGCGAGAGAAATCTCGCGCTTTTGCTATAAAAAGGTGCGGACAAGCTCAAAAAAAGGGAATTAATCTCAATTTAACAAAAATCCCGTCAACTTTCGGAGAAAATCTCTTGACTAAACGACTTTTTGATGATATAATATTATGGTTAATTAAAAATATATATCGTAAAATTTTGAAAGGACTATATAAATCATGAAGTGGACATCACTCAACGACCTGAGAGAAAAGTATCTCTCTTTCTTTGAATCCAAGGGACACCTTCGTCTCCCTTCCTACTCACTCGTTCCTCATAACGACAAATCTCTTTTGCTTATAAACTCGGGTATGGCGCCTATGAAGAAGTTCTTCACAGGCGAGGAGATCCCTCCCCGTAACCGCGTAACCACCTGCCAGAAGTGCATCAGAACTCCTGACCTTGAGCGCGTTGGTCACACCGCCCGTCACGGCACGTTCTTCGAGATGCTTGGTAACTTCTCCTTTGGCGATTACTTCAAGGAGGAGGCAATCGCTTGGTCTTGGGAATTCCTCACCGAATGGCTTGAGATCCCCGCAGACCTTCTCTGGCCCTCTATCTACGAGCACGACGAGGAGGCTTACGACATCTGGGTTAACAAGATCGGCGTAAACCCCGCCCACGTTGTTCGTCTCGGCAAGGCAGACAACTTCTGGGAGCACGGCAGCGGCCCCTGCGGTCCTTGCTCCGAGATCTACTTCGACCGTGGAATCAAGTACGGCTGCGGCAGTCCCGACTGTAAGCCCGGTTGCGATTGCGACAGATTCATGGAGATCTGGAACAACGTATTCTCCCAGTTCAACAACGACGGCAAGGGCAACTACACCGAGCTTGCACAGAAGAACATCGATACCGGTATGGGTCTTGAAAGACTTGCTTGCGTTATGCAGGGCGTTGACAACATGTTCGAGGTTGACTCTATCCGTAAGGTTATCGACAAGACCTGCGAGATCGCAGGCAAGACCTACGGCGACAACGCTGAAAACGATATTTCCATCCGCGTTGTAACCGACCACTCCAGAAGTGCTATGTTCATGATTTCCGACGGCGTTATCCCCTCCAACGAGGGAAGAGGCTACGTCCTCCGCCGTATTATCCGCCGCGCTTGCCGCCACGGTAAGCTCCTCGGCATCAATCATCCTTTCCTCGTTGATACCGTAACCGTTGCCATCAACGAGAGCTGCAAGGCTTACCCCGAGCTTGAAGAAAAGCGCGCATACATCCTCAAGGTTATCGCTATGGAGGAGGAAAGATTCGACGCAACCGTTGACGCAGGTCTTTCCAAGCTTTCCGAAATGATCGAGGACGCAAAGACTGCTAATGCAACTATTCTTTCCGGCGACGATGTATTCAAGCTTTACGATACCTTCGGTTTCCCCATCGACCTCACCCGTGAGATCGCAGAGGAGGCAGGTCTTGGCATCGACGAAGAGACATTTAAGGCTCTTATGAAGGAGCAGAGAGACCGCGCAAGAGCCGCAAGAGGAAACATCGGCGGTTGGGACAGCTCCGACAAGGAAATGCTCGCAGGTATTGCTACCACCTCTTTCACAGGATACACCGAAACCGAGACCGAGGCAAAGGTAGTGGCTATCATTGCCGACGGTATGCTCGTAAACGAGGTAAATGAGGGCGAGTTCACCCTTATCCTCGACAAGACCCCCTTCTACGGTGAAGGCGGCGGTCAGGTTGGCGACACCGGTGCTATCGCTAACGGCGATTTCACCGCAACCGTTGTTGACACCAAGAAGTCCGACGGTATCTTCCTCCACGTTTGTGAGCTTACAAGTGGCGCAGTTAAGGTAGGTGACACTGTTACCGCAACCGTTGACAGAGCTCGCAGAGATGCAATAAAGAGAAATCACTCCTCACTCCACCTTCTCCAGGGTGCGCTCCGTGCAGTTCTCGGAACTCACGTTGAGCAGTCCGGCTCTTACGTTGATGCTGAAAGAGGTCGTTTCGACTTCACTCACTTCGCGGCAGTAAGCGCAGAGGAGCTTGCACGCGTTGAAGCTCTTGTAAACGCTACCGTTCTTTCGGGCATCGCGGTTGACACAATCGAGACCGACATCGAGAGCGCAAAGAAGCTTGGCGCAATGATGCTCTTTGGTGAGAAATACGGCGCAACCGTCAGAGTTGTTAAGATGGGTGACGCTTCCACCGAATTCTGCGGAGGTACTCACGTTGATAACACCGCAAAGATCGGTCTCTTCAAGATCGTTTCCGAATCCTCGGTTGCAGCAGGTATTCGCCGTATCGAGGTCGTAACAGGTCTTGGCGTGCTTGATCTTTTGGCTGCAAAGGACAAGCTCATCGTTGACACCGCAAGCGAGCTTAAGGTTCAGAACCCCGTTGACATTGCGAAGAAGGCATCTCAGCTTCAGGGCGAGATTGCTAACATGAAGCGAGAGATCGAATCTCTCAACTCCAAGCTGGCGGGAAGTAAGCTTGCAGACGTGCTTGCAGGTGCGGTTACCGTTGGCTCTGTTAAGCTTGTAACCTACCTCGCAGAGGGTATGGAGATCGACGCGGCAAGAAGCCTTTCCGACAAGATCAAGGCTGAGAACGCCGACATGGTTGCAGTTCTTGCAATTAAGTCGGGCGATAAGCTTAACTTCATCGCAGTTGCAGGTAAGGATGCAGTAGCCGCAGGCGCGCACGCGGGCAAGATCGTTGGCGCAGTTGCCGCAGTTACCGGCGGTAAGGGCGGCGGACGTCCCGACAACGCTATGGCAGGTGGACGCGATGCTTCCAAGATCGCAGAGGCGCTTGAGAGTGCAAAGGCAACTCTTGAGGGTATGCTTAAGTAATTGAATTGATAACGAGGGATATTTTGGGTTGAATAAAATATCCCTCGTTTGACGGAAATATGATAATACACTTTTAGAGGAGGACAATTTTATGCCATGGGGTAACTTCAGTATAGCGCACATTATTTCGTTATTTGCAGCAGTCGCTATCATTATCGCATTGTATTTTTCAATCTTTAAATTGAGTAAAAAGCTACAAATAATAATTTTAGGCATCCTGTCTTTTTCGGGAATCGCCGCAATAATATACAATCTCGTTGCTTGGAATTCACCTATTGAATATTTGCCGCTTCATTTGTGCTCGATAAATGCGATCCTGCTCCCGGTTGTAGTATTCACAAGAAATAAAACACTCGGCAACCTGCTTTTATTCTGGAGTCTTGGCGCACTTGTAGCACTGATATTAAACAACGCAATGGCAGAAACAAAGCTTTTCTCACTGCCTTTCTGTTTCTACTATTTTCCTCACGTGCTTGAATTTGGAATACCGATACTTTTATTCAAGTTAAAGCTGTTAAAAAAAGATTTTAAATGCCTGCCGTCAACGCTCATAATAACTTTTGGTATTTTTACAGTAATACACTTTATCAATCTCGCTCTTAACTCTTATTGTATTGATAAAAACATACTTGATTCAGCGGGAAACGTCGTCCAGGTAAACTATATGTTTACCGTAACCCCCGCCAACCCTTTGCTTGATCTTTTTTATAAGGTTATTCCTCACTCATATTGGTACATGCTGCTCGCTCTGCCGATAATAGCAGTGTATCTCTGTATGGTGTATCTGCCGCAAATAATAGCCCTTATCAAATCAAAAAGGAAAGCAAAGTAGATCCGGCGTTTTTCGCAAAAAAAGAGAAAGTCATCTGACTTTCTCTTTTTTTATTTATTTGCCAATTTTTTTGAGTATGTTATCGTAAGTCAAGCCGTATCTCTCGGCAATATCACGGGCGTAGCTCTTACCGTCGGGCTTTGCGCGGTGAATCTTAAATGAGCGCTTGCCCTCCTCAATTCCCGCAACAAGGGTATCTATCTTAACTCCGCCCTTCGACAAAGCCTCTGCGTTGATGCGGTCGATCTCTGCGGCAAGCTCGTGGAGGTGAGTTGCAAAAAGGCAACGGCAACCAACCATTGAAATTCCCGAAAGCACCTCACTTGCGATATAAGAGCCCTCGTAAGAGCCGGTAGAGGAGAAAGACTCGTCAAGCAGAACCAAGCTATGCTCGGTAACGCAATCGAATATCTCGCCAAGACGGGCGCACTCCTCGCCAAGACGACCCTTGTCGATGGTGTCGTCGGCACCCGTGGGGAAGTGAGTAAATATTGCATCCACAGGGCTGATTTTTGCATTCTTAGCAGGAACAAACATGCCAAGCTGCATCATGGCCGCCGCAAGACCCAAAGCGCAAGTAATAACCGATTTACCGCCACGGTTAGGGCCTGTAAGAACGTATATCGTAGCATCGTTCTGATTGAATCGCACGTCATTGGCAACTATCTCCTCGCCATCGGGCAATTTCAGCGCCACGGCAGGATTATAAAGCTCGTCGGCATCGAAAACTCGCTCTTCTATGGGTGCTATCTCTGCGATGGTAAGGGTACAGCCCTTAGCCTGCAGATTTTTCATCATTTCGGTCGCCTTAACCACAAATTCGATCTCGGGCATAAGACCGAGAAGGAAATCGGTGTTTTCAAGAACGTAGGACTGCACTATCTTCTTCCAAGAACGGAGAGAGGAGTGATAAACGTCATTTATAGCCGAATTAAATGCGTTTGAAAGCGCAGATTTCTGTGTGTCGGACTGCTTTTTGCCAAAGGGAACGAGATTTGCAATGCAGGTGTACTCATCATCCTTGAAATTAAGACGGAGAATCTTATCAAGGGTGTCGCCCGACTTAAAGGGCTCGGAATTGATAGACAAAACGCCTGCATATTGGGGACGAAGCTGGGCGTCCAGATTTACACCGATGGAAACACTCTTGATCTCTCGCACGCGCTTAGTAAGCTCGTTAAGCTTTTCGTTAAGCTCCTTGTAATAGTCGGACTCCGCCAAGTATGTGATACGCTCTGCAAGGGTCTTGAAGGCAACACTGCTGACGCTGTCCTTGACCTTGGAAAGCCCCTCGTACAGGATGTCTATGCAAGAAATATAAAGTTCAATTTCGGTAATGCTTGAAAGATAATCGTCGTCAGCGTTGCCCGACTCAAGACGGCGAAGCTCGGTAACGTCACCGAGCACGGGCATGACTTCGTTCAAAGTAGCGGAAAGCTCGGGATGAGCCAACATGTCCGCAAAGACCTCGTTACGATATTTTATGACCTCGGGAGAGAAGGTAAAATACTCCGAAAGCTCGGAGCTCTTGAGGTCGAGTATCTCGAGCATTCCAAGCTCCTCGAGGGTGTACATATCAATATCGGGGCGGTTTTCCTCCAAGCAGTGATACTGCTTGTCATCCCCCGTGGGATAGAGCAGACTAAAATTAGTAAGATCCATTTATATTCTCCAAAATTAGATTTTGATTACTGTTTTTTTGCCGTCGCGAACAACTAAAATATCGTTAAGTCCTACAGAACGGAGAAGATCAAAGCCCTCGTCTACGCACTCGCCGATGTGCTCGGGGGAGTGGGAGTCGGTGCCTACGGTGATAAGTCTGCCGCCGCATTCCTTGTAGAAAGAGAGAAACTCACGGTCGGGCATTGCAAATCCAAGACCCTTCCAAAGCGTTGAAACGTTAACCTCAAGAGCGACGTCCTTGGAGATCATCTTCTTGAAAAGCTCCTCTGCTGCGTCGGCGTGCTTCATAAAATCGTATTTGTTACCCGAAAGAGCACAATAACGGTATATGTAGGTAAGGTGAGCTATTGTGTCGACCTTATCAAAAGTATCAACCACCTCACAAAGCTCGCCGCAGTAGCGTTCAAACATATGACCTACATAGGAATGCTGCATGCTTGCGAATATGCTCTTGAAATCCCAGTAGTAAAAGTCACGCTCTCCACGAACGTTGTGAATAGAACCGATTATAAAATCGTAATCATGCTTTGAAAGAAGCTTTTGTGCCTCCTCGGGAAACTGATTATACTGACCTATCTCGACACCGTAGGTAAGATTAACCTTGCCCTTGTATTTTTCCTTTGCCGCCATAATATCTGCGTAATGCTTGTCGGCATCAAAGGGTGTATATGCCGCCTCATGTCTCCAGTTGCACTCAAAGTGGTCGGTAATAGCAAGGTCGGTCACACCGTTTGCAATCGCCGCCTCACAAAGGGTCTCGGGAGTCGACTCCTTCGCACTGTCAAAAGAGAAATTCGTGTGAGTATGATAGTCGCATTTAAACATAATAAACCTCAAAATATTATAATTCATTCTATATTGTATCATATTTTTCGGGATTTGTATATAGGTTTGTAAATTATTTTTTCATAAAACCATATAAAAATCATCAAATGCTCTTGCCAAACCGAAAAAAATGTGTTACAATAACAATGTATATCTGTATTAAACGGAGAATTACGATGAAAAACTTTATGGACAAGGATTTTCTGCTTGAAACGCCAACGGCGGAGTGGCTTTACCACGAATATGCGGAAAAACTGCCTATAATCGATTATCACTGTCATTTAGTACCTGCGGAAATTGCAGAAAACAAGAAGTTTTCCAATATTACCGAGCTTTGGCTCTACGCCGACCACTACAAGTGGAGAGCGATGAGAAGTTGCGGTGTTGATGAAAAATATATCACAGGCGACGGCTCGGATTTTGAAAAATTCCGTGAATACTGCCGTATAATGCCTCTGCTTATCGGAAACCCTCTATATCACTGGAGCCATCTTGAGCTTCGCAGATATTTTGACTGTGATCTGACTATTAACGCTGAAAATTGCGAAAAAATATGGAAGATGACCTCGGAGAAGCTTGAAAGAGACCAATACGGCGCAAGAGATTATATCAAAAACTCGGGTGTTAAGCTACTGTGCACTACCGACGACCCCGCCGACGACCTCCATTATCACAAGGAGATCAAGGATTCGGGCTTCGAGGTGCAGGTGATTCCCGCATTCCGACCTGACAAGGGATTGAATATCGAAAGAAAGGGAATCAAGGCTTATATTGAAGCTCTGGACAAGAGCTCGGGAGTTGATATCTGCGACCTTGACAGCCTTTGCAAGGCATATATCGTTTCTCTCGACCGTTTTGAAGCTCTCGGATGCAAGACCGCCGACCACGGAATGGATAACTACATTTCCTTCACAAAACCCGACCCATACCACGCCAACGAGATATTCAAAAAGGCACTGGCAAGCGACGGCGCGGATATAAGCGACAGCGAATTGGCTCTTTGGAAGACCCAAATGATGCGTTTCTTCGGTCTTGAATACGTCAAACGCGGTTGGGTACTGCAGCTACACTACGGTGTGCTTCGCAATCCCAATAAGACTATGTTTACCCGTCTTGGCCCCGACTCGGGATACGATACTATCCACGCACAGAACTGTATCGCAGATATGGCGTCTCTTCTCAATTACCTCGAAGAGAACTCCGCTCTGCCCAAGACTATAATCTACCCCATCAACCCCTCGGACAATGCCGCCGTCGGCACTCTTTGCGGAAGCTTTTGCAGAGGTGACGGAAGCAATACTCCCACCGTGGTGCAGGGTAGCGGCTGGTGGTTCAACGATAATATCGACGGAATGGAAGGGCAGATGAAGAGCTTTGCAAATCTTGCGTCCCTCGGCAACTTCCTCGGTATGCTCACCGATTCCAGAAGCTTTATGTCATATCCCCGTCACGAATATTTCCGTCGAATTCTTTGCAATACAATAGGAAATTGGGTTGAAAAGGGACTTTACCCCGACAAGAATGCCGCGGCGGAGATAGTTCAGCGCATATCCTATTATAACACTGTCAAATACTTCGGTTTTGAAGTAAATTAATAAAATACACATAATTTAAGGAGGAACTCAAAATGTACGTTGTTAAGGAAGAAAAGAAGGTTAGCGTTCTTAAGATAGTTCTTATTTCCGCAGGTATTGCTGCAGTTGTTGGCGCAATCGTTGCAGGTGTTATCATCTGGAAGAAGAAAAAGAACGAGAAAAAGCAGATTGAGGAACAGATCGATGCAGCTATCGATGCAGCATTTGCTGAAGAGGAAGTTGCAGAGGTAGTTTCTGTTGACGTTGTTTAATTTTGCCTCTAATGAAAATAACATTTCTTGATGCATCGACTATCGGTTCTGATATCGATCTTTCGCTTCTTGAGAAATACGGTGAGCTTCGTGTCTACGGATCTACTGCACAAGATGAATTCGTTGACCACGTTGCCGACAGCGACGTAATTATTGTCAACAAATTGAAGGTGGGCAGAGCTAATCTGCCCGCTTGTCAAAATGTGCGGCTAATATGCGTCACTGCAACCGGATTTGATAATATCGACACCGAATACTGCCGCGAAAACGGTATAGCGGTATGCAACGTCGTCGGATATTCCACACAAAACGTGGCACAGTTGACTGTGGCAATGGTACTGTCCTTGTTCTGTCATCTAACAGAATATAACCGCTCTGTTGCAGACGGCACTTATACCCGTGGCGGTGTCGCAAACATACTCACACCCGTCTATCACGAGATTTTCGGCAAAACCTGGGGAATTGTTGGTTACGGAAATATCGGTAAGCAAGTGGGTGTAGTTGCCAAGGCTCTTGGTTGCCGCGTTCTTGTCTACAAGCGCACACCCATTGAAGAAGATGAGTGCGTTGATATCGACACGCTCTGCCGAGAGTCGGATATTATTTCCGTTCACACACCTCTTAACGATGGCACACGCAACCTGATAAACCGTGAGCGCATCGCTATGATGAAGAGCGATGCAGTTCTCGTCAACGTAGCGCGCGGTGCTGTCTGCGACGAAGCAGCCGTTGCCAACGCTATACTTAACGGAAAGCTCGGCGGAGTTGGAATTGACGTCTATTCCAAAGAGCCCTTTGGAGAGGACCATCCATGTTCTAAAATTGCCGGACTTGATAATGTTATTCTCACCCCTCACATGGCTTGGGGTTCATACGAAGCAAGAGTCCGTTGTTGCGAAGAAATAGCGCTCAATATTGAGTCATTTATCAATGGCGAGAGAAGAAACAGAATCGTTTAATAAAAACATAATCACCCACACCGAAATGGTGTGGGTGATTTACTTTAATTATCTCTTTTTGATTTCATCAAAAGGATCGATATAATTGATGTTAGAGGGAATAAGTCTGAATGTGAAGAGTATCTCGCTTTGATTCAGCTTATATTTGTCATCAAGCTCGGGGCCGCATGATTGAGAACCTATACCCGCGTGGCGGTAGTCGATATTGACTACGGTATCCTTGAGAGGCTTAAGCTCAAAATCGTGAGGAGTGTCTGTCAGCATCTGGGGAGTGTAGTGAGAGCAGTTGAAACTGAAATCTCCGTCTACACGCGTCACTGTAAATCCATGTCCCGATAGAGACGCAACCTGCACCCATTTGGTATCCGTATGAGCCATATTCTCCTGAGGTCTCACGTAATGCTCGAAGTGATCGGAGACAGTGGTCTCAAACAGACCCTCGTAAGAAGCCCACCTCTTGTCGATATAGCTTTCAACGGGGCCTCTGCCGAAGTAACGGAGTCTTTCCGTTCCTTCGGGCATATTAAACTGCATACCGAATCTGGGGAGGGTGTATAGATCGGGACGGTGCTTTGCATCCATAGTTATGGAAACTCCGCCTTCTGCGTAGAAAACATAAGTAATCTTGATATTTGTATGAGGAAGAACGGACGGAGAAACAAGAGCCACGTCGGCGATTACAGTAACGCTCTTATCATCAAATTCCGCTACGTCGCAGGCGTAACAGTGGGGTTCTGCTCTGTGGAATCCGTTACTTATCCAGGTCTGCTTGACGATTCTATCGTTATCCGTAGGCGCGCGCCAGATTGTAGGTGTTATCGGAGTGGTAAGAAGCTCTTTTCCGTTGTCGTTAATGGAATAGATAAGAGCGTTCTTTTTCTTGAGCTTATAAACCGTGGTAGCGGTGGTTATGGTTATCTCACGCTCATCACTTTCGCACTTTATAGTCGAATATGGGGTAAGGTCATCCAAAACTCTACCTTCTGCCTTATCCTCGCAAAGGACAAATTGCTCGAACCCTATCTCATATCCGCGCTTTGCCCAAGGAGTGTCGCAATTCTGAACCGCCGTTACCATAAGATAGGCATTTCCGTCCTCAAGAGATTTCATATCGAAGTCGATCTTGAACTCTTCGCTTTCTTGGGGCCCAATATTCATCTCTCCGAAGCTACCTTCAAACACGGTTATTCCGTTCTTCTGAATTTTCCAATTAAGGTCGTAGTCCGCAAGAGAGACGTGGTAACGCCTGCTCGTGACTTTAACAGTCGCCGTTTCTTTATCAAATTCCAATGTGAAGGGCTTGATAATGTTTTTATACTCTAAAAATCCGGTATGAGGACGGCGATCCGGATATACAAGACCGTCAACGCAGAAGTTGCCGTCGTTTATCTCGTCGTTGTAGTCGCCGCCGTAGAGATAGTGAGGCTTTACATATCTGTCGTCACCGTCAGCAGACGCGTGATCGGTGTACTCCCAAACACAGCCGCCGAAGAACTTATCGTATCTGAAAATTATGTCCCAATAGTCCTTAAGGCATCCCGGACCGTTACCCATAGCATGAGAAAACTCACAGAAGAAAAAGGGCTTCGGGAATACGTTACGCTTCATGTAAAGCGATACAAGCATATGAGGAGTAAGATACATTCCGCTCTCCACACTTATCCAATGGCAATCGAGTTCGCGAGCCGCGGTTTCATCATCGATCTTGCCGTTGTAGTCGTTATAAAAAGCATAGTTGCGCTGTCTTGAGCTATCCTCGCAGTGAACGAGACACCCGGGCATTCTCTCAAGGAAATATTCGCCCATCGTCTGGAAATTCTGACCAACGCAGGATTCGTTTCCAACAGACCACATTATTACGCAAGCGTGATTCTTGTCTCTCTCAAACATACGCTCGGCACGGTCGAGATAAGACTCCTTCCAATCGGGATCGCGTGTAAGCTTATCCCAATCGTCAACGCCTCGAACTGACATTCCGTGAGCTTCAAGGTCAGCCTCATCAACTACGAAAAAGCCAAGTTTATCGCAAAGAGTCAAAAATCTCGGATCGTTTGGATAATGGCTTGTACGGATGCAGTTGACGTTGTGTCTCTTCATTATGTAGAGATCCTCAAGCATATGATCGAGAGGAGTTGCACTACCAAGAATAGGGTGACTGTCATGGCGGTTTACGCCCTTTGCCTTGACCGCCTTGCCGTTGATAAGAATAGCGGAGTTTTTAACCTCGATTCTTCTAAATCCTACGAGGAAGCAGATATGCTCGCTTCCGGTGGCAAGATAAAGGGAATAGAGAACGGGATCTTCGTCAGACCAAAGTGCAGGCGCTGGAACGTTGAGCTCTGCCTCGCCAACGCCGTCAACCTCTATGCTTCCGCTCTCTATGGTCTCACCGTCGGGGGAAATGAGCTTGTATGCAACCTTTGCTTTGCCGTTAACACTGATCTCTGTGTTGAGCTTTGCATTTGCAAAATCTTCTTCGACTTCAATTTTATTGTAGACGTCAACAATGTGTGTTTTGTCTCGGAGAAGCAAAAATACCTCGCGGAAAATACCCGAATAGCGGAATTTGTCCTGATCTTCAAGATAAGAACCGTCACACCATTTTAGAACTACTACCTTTACGGTATTTATACCCTCGTGAAGCAGAGAGGTAATATCGATCTCACTGGTCATATGACTTACTTGACTATAACCTGCGAATTGATCATTTATGTAGAGGTAGAAGCAAGAGTCAACACCCTCAAAATTGATGTAGATCTGCTTTTGAAGCATATCCTTGTGAATGAATACCTCACGGCGGTAAAGACCGCAAGGATTATCTGCAGGAACGTGAGGAGCGTTAGCAGGAAAAGGATAACGAAAGTTTACATAGTTGGGAGTATCGTATCCTTTTCCAAGATCACTCTGCCAGCTACGGGGAACCATAATTTTGTTAAAATCGGCATTTTCAAGCAATTCTTCCTCAGTAACGTCAGCGATGGAAGGGTAAAACTTGAAATCCCAATCGCCGCAAAGAGAAACAAAATTGTGGCTCTTTACTCTGTTGTCCTCTAAAGCTGTTATTTCGTTTTGATAAGGAATAAAATAGGCTCTGGGCTTCTCGCAGTTTACGTGAAGATGCTCAAGAGACTTGTGATAGTTCATGTTTAAAGACACGGTTTCCACCAATCCTTTCATAACTTGCTGTTTAATTATAACATCGCGTAGATAAAGTGTCAATATGATTTTAGAAAGTCATTTTTTTATTAAGAAAATTCATAAAAAATTAATTTTACAAAAGGTGAAAAGTATGGTATAATGTAACAGTGTGAAAAATGTGGGGGGTAAAAATATGCGACTTGATAAATTTATTGTCGAATCAGGGCTTGCTTCAAGAACAGAAATTGCAAAGGTTGCACGCGGTGGCGGCATTACCGTCAACGGAGAAGTAGTGCGCAGAGCAAGCGGTCATATCGACCCTACCACCGACACCGTTACATACCTTGGCAGAGAGGTCATTTGGCGTGAATTCACTTACGTTATGCTTAATAAGCCCGACGGTTACGTCAGCGCAACCGATGACCTTATAAATCCCACGGTATTGACCCTTTTGCCCGACGAACTTCAGAAGATAGGTCTTTTTCCCTGCGGCAGACTTGATAAAAACACGCTGGGTCTTATGATACTTACCAATAACGGCCCACTTGCCCACAAGCTTTTAGCCCCCAAAAATCACGTTTCGAAAAAGTATCGCTTTACGGTAAAATATCCCATAAGTGAGAGCGACGTTGCCGAGCTTGAAAAGGGAGTTGACATCGGCGGATACTTTACCGCTCCCTGTACGGTCGAGATGATCGACGAGAAGAACGGATATATTACCTTGACCGAGGGCAAATATCATCAGATCAAGCTGATGGCAGAGGCAGTACATAATCAGATAACCTATCTTGAAAGAGTCACATTCGGTCCAATCGAGCTGGACGAAAGTCTTGAAAGAGGTCAGTGGCGTTATCTTACCGAAAAAGAACAATCCGATCTTGAAGAAAGAGGAAAAAATATCAAGGGCATTTAATAGTCCCTTACATATATTAAGGAGTATCCATGGACATTATCAAAACACTTGCGGAAGAATTCAAGCTCAAGGAGGAGCAGGTGCAGAAAACCGTCGATCTTATAGACGGCGGAGACACTATCCCTTTTATCGCTCGTTACAGAAAGGAAGTTACGGGCAGTCTTGACGATGCCATTCTTCGTGATCTTAACGACAGACTTGAATATCTTCGCAACATTGAAAAGAGAAAAGAAGAGGTTAAAAATCTTATTGACGCGCAGGGAAAGCTTACTCCCGAGATCGCGCAGGCTATTCTCAACGCCAAGACTATAACCGAAGTAGACGATATTTACCGCCCCTTCCGTCCCAAGAGAAAGACCAGAGCGTCCGTAGCTCGTGAAAGAGGACTGGAGGACCTTGCAAAGCTTATCATGGAGCAGAGAATGGAATATTCTCCCTCTATCGAGGAGTCGGCGGAGGCATTTGTCAGCGAAGAGAAGGAAGTTCCCGATGCGGCAGTGGCTCTTGCCGGAGCTTGCGACATTATCGCCGAGGATGTTTCCGACAATGCTGAATTCAGAAAATCCCTTCGCGCGCTCACATTTGATCACGGTGTTTTGACCGTTTCGGCGGCAAAGGATGAGGATTCGGTTTACGCTCAATATTACGAATACAGCGAGCCGCTCAAAAAGATTCCCGGACACAGAGTTCTTGCCATCAACCGAGGCGAAAAGGAAGAATTTTTGAAGGTTGCCGTTGAGATATCGTCCGATATTATTCTCAACTACCTTTTCGCTTGCGTTATAACCGAGCCCTCCAGCCCGGCTTATAAGTACGTTTCCGCCGCTTGTGTAGATGGATATGAAAGACTTATCGCTCCCTCTATCGAGCGCGAGATAAGAAACGATATGTTTGATCTCGCCAGCGAGGGCGCTATCAAGGTGTTTTCCGACAACCTCGGACACTTGCTCATGCAATCTCCCCTCAAGGGCAAGACAGTGCTTGGATTTGACCCCGGTTACGTTAACGGATGTAAGCTTGCAGTAGTTGACAAAACCGGAAAGGTGCTTGATACCGCAGTTATCTACCCCACAAAGCCTCGCCAAAGAACAGAGGAAGCTACCAGAGTCGTCAAGGGTCTTATTAAAAAGCATCACGTTGACGTTATAGCTATCGGTAACGGTACTGCGTCCAAGGAAAGTGAGATATTTATTGCAGGACTTCTCAAGGATATCCCCGAGGCAAACTGCAAATATATTATAGTAAGCGAGGCGGGTGCGTCGATCTACTCCGCATCCAAGCTTGCTACCGAAGAATTCCCCGAATTTGACGTTATGCAGCGTTCCGCTGTTTCTATCGCAAGAAGACTTCAGGATCCCTTGGCAGAGCTTGTTAAGATCGATCCCAAGTCTATCGGAGTTGGTCAGTATCAGCACGATATGAAGCCCGCAAGACTCGACACCGCACTTACAGGTGTAGTTGAGGACTGCGTTAACTCGGTAGGAGTTGACGTCAACACCGCATCTCATTCGCTCCTCGCGTATATTTCCGGTATCAATGCCACCAGCGCAAAGAACATCGTAAAATACAGAGAAGAGAACGGAGAATTTACTTCCAGAGCGCAGATAAAGAAGGTTCCCAGAATTGGTGACAAGGCTTTTGAGCAGTGCGCCGGATTTTTGAGAGTTCCCGATTCAAAGGAGATCCTTGACAACACGGGAGTTCATCCCGAATCCTACGCGGCGGCTAAGGCTTTGCTTGAAATGTTCGGATACACCGCAGAGGACGTTCGCCAGGGTCAGCTTCGTGAGCTTCGCCAGAAGGTAAACAAGAAGGGAACTAAAAGCACCGCCGCAGACCTTGGTATCGGTGAACCTACTCTTGTAGATATCATCGGTGAACTCGAAAAGCCCGGACGCGACGTAAGAGACTCTCTGCCGCCCCCCATTCTTCGTGACGATATTCTCGATCTTGAAGATCTTAAGCCCGATATGGTGCTGACAGGAACGGTTCGGAATGTTATCGATTTCGGCGCATTCGTTGACATTGGAGTTCATCAGGACGGTCTTGTCCACATCTCGCAAATATGCGATAAGTATATCAAGCATCCCTCCGAAATGCTTTCGGTTGGTGACATCGTAAAGGTCAAGGTGCTTTCGGTAGATGTCAAGAAAAAAAGAATCTCCTTGTCGATGAAGCTTTAATATATTAATGACAGAGATCTGTCAAATCAGTTGTAATCTACCAAAATTTTCACGATTTTGTTAAAGTTGCACAAAATGTTGTGCGCAATTTTGTTAAATAATGCTCTTTAAAAATTGTGGATTTTTTGGTACAATTATAATGTTAAAAAATGAGGTTTTCAAAACGCCTACATAATTCAGGAGGAATAATACAAATGGCTAGTTTGTCTCTCAGACATATTTATAAGAAGTATCCCGGTGGTGTTACCGCCGTTTCCGACTTCAACCTTGAAATCAAGGACAAGGAGTTTATCGTCCTCGTCGGCCCTTCCGGTTGCGGTAAGTCTACTACTCTCCGTATGATCGCAGGTCTTGAGGAGATCTCCGAGGGTGAGCTCTTTATCGGCGACCGTCTTGTAAACGACGTTGCTCCTAAGGATAGAAAGATCGCGATGGTGTTCCAGAACTACGCGCTTTATCCTCACATGACCGTTTCCGAGAACATGGCATTCGGTCTTAAGCTCAGCAAGACTCCCAAGGACGAGATCAAGAGAAGAGTTGAAGAAGCAGCTCGTATCCTTGATATTACCCACCTTCTCGACAGAAAGCCTAAGGCTCTCTCCGGTGGTCAGAAGCAGAGAGTTGCGCTCGGTCGTGCGATCGTTCGTAACCCCATGGTATTCCTTCTTGACGAGCCTCTCTCCAACCTCGACGCTAAGCTCCGTGCAACCATGAGAACCGAGCTTACTAAGCTTCACCAGAGAGTTGAAACTACATTCGTATACGTTACTCACGACCAGGTAGAGGCTATGACCATGGCAACCAGAATCGTTGTTATGAAGGACGGTCTTATCCAGCAGGTTGATACTCCCCAGCACCTTTACGATAGCCCTGTTAACATGTTCGTTGCAGGCTTTATCGGTACTCCCCAGATGAACTTCATCAACGGTACACTCGCTCAAAAGGGTGATAGTGTTTACTTCGAATTTGAGGGTAACTCCATTAAGCTTCCTGCAGAAAAGGCTAACGATCCTGCTCTTAAGGAGTACATCGGTCAGGAAGTTGTTGTTGGTATTCGTCCCGAGTGTATTCACGACGAGCCCGCGCAGATTGCCGCACATGAGGACGGCACTGTTGACGCTTACGTTGAAGTTACTGAGCTTATGGGTGCAGAGATTTATCTCTACCTCGTTATTGGCGAAACTAAGCTTACTGCTCGTGTATCCGCAAGATCCACTTCTCGCGCAGGCGATACTATCAAGATCGCACTTGAAGCTGCCAGAATGCACATCTTCGACAAGGATACCGAAAGATGCATCGTTCACTAATATGATATCAAAACGGAACTCGCAAGGGTTCCGTTTTTGTTATATAAATAAATTTTTGCAAACCTATTGAAATAAATGATATTTTATGTTATAATTCAATAGTAAATTAAAATTACCATTGGAGTTAAAATGGATATCGGAAAAAAGATAAAAAAACTTCGCACCGAAAAGCTGATGACGCAAGCAGAGCTTACGGGCGGAGAAATCACGAGAAATATGCTTAGCCGCATAGAAAACGGAGCGGCCCTGCCGTCTATTGGCACGGTAGTATATCTTGCATCAAAACTGGGCGTGCCCGCGGGATATCTGCTCTCCGAGGGCGAAGAGGAGTTTATCTACCACAAGACAGCGGTTATGAAGAATATACGTCGAGCATATACGGATAAAAATTTTGAAATGTGCAGAGATATGTGCATTACCGAATTTGACGAATATGATGATGAACTTGAGCTCATTTTGACCGATTGTTGTCTTGGCGTTGCGGAAGAAAGCATCAAACAGGGTAGACTTCGCAAGGCATGCTCATTTCTCGATGAGGCAGTCAGACATTCTCATAACACTATGTTTGATACCACTACACAAATTAACAGCATCAACATAATGTTCGGATTGCTGAAAGATATATCTCCGGCACTTGATTCAGACGAAACAGACACAATTATTTCCGAAAGCACTTTCCATCCATCTATTTTTAATAGCATTTTTTGCAAATACATATCGGTAATTCTCAACATCGACAAATATGAGTTTTTTGAACATGATATTAGTACGATCGATCCAAAATTGTTGACCGACCACGACAAGCTGTTGATTCTGCATCTTCGCGCCAGATGGCTGATAAGTCAGGACAATTTCGAATCCGCGCTTGATGTTTTGCATAGCGTGGTAGATTCCGAGACTGTTCCCGAAAGATTTCTTCTTTTCCTTGCTTGTTCCGATTTGGAAGTGTGTTGCAGAGAAACGGGCGATTATAAGGGCGCATACGAATCATCGCAAAACAAGCTTGAAATACTTGAACATATGCTGGCAGAGGAATAACACTCAATACAACTATGAAACGATTTATAAAAACACTTTTAGCGACCTGTCTTTTGGCAAGCTGCATCATACAATGTTCTTGCTCGCTTTTTCTATATGACAACTCCCGTTTTTCGGGTGGTGAAGCGTTAAATGACAGACTTGTATCAGAAATTAAAAACGAGCTTTTCACCTCGGACGTCGTCACCGAACAACCACCCGCAGAGGGAAGCACAGATTTAAAGAATGACGGTACAACCGAAACCACCGAGGATAAAACTTTAGCCTCCTCCGATAACGATAACTCATCGGAAACAGAAATTTCACAACAAAATGTTGTCTATTGGACAAAAAGCGGTTCGGTTTGGCACTCTTATGCAGATTGCGGTCATATAAAGAATTCAAACAATATCATTTCGGGTAGCGTAGAAGAAGCCATTGGGCAAGGTAAAAAATATCTTTGCAAAAATTGCGAAAAAAGAGATGGCGCATAATTTTTGCAATTTTCAACAAAAAACGCCTTCAATAAATAGCAAATATACCCAAATTTTAAAAACCAACTAAAATTTATTGTAATATTATTGACAAAGAAATTGTTATGTGATATAATGGTTAGTGTAGGATTAATTTGGGTTGGAGTATTTAAAAGTCCCCAAAATACCACTGTTATTTTAGCGAAAATTAAGCCTATAACAAAAGTTCAAAACCGGATGGAGGAGTTCAAATGGAAATAGCTATCATAGCACATGACATGAAGAAAGAGCTTATCACACAGTTTTGTATTGCATACTGCGGTATCCTCAGCAAGCATAACATCTGCGCTACCGGAATAACCGCTAAATATATATCCGAAGCAACCGGTCTTAAGATTGAGAAAATGCTTACCGGTGAGCAGGGTGGAGAGCAACAGATAGCTTCCAGAATCGCATACAATGAAATAGACGTTCTTATCTATTTCCGCGACACCCGCCCCTCCTCTGATATGTACTCCGATCACGACAAGGTCGAAAAAGAATTGTTGCTTGCATGTGACCGCTACAATATCCCCGTGGCGACCAATATTGCCACCGCAGAGGTAATTATTATGGCGCTTGACAGAGGAGATCTTGATTGGAGAGAGGTCGTTAATCCCACTTCATCCTATAATAGAAATCACAGATAAGTAAAAACCCATACCGAAAGACAAGTTCTATACATGAGGCGTACACAGAGAGAAAACGGTTGCTGAGAGTTTTTTGCGACGACGTATAGAATACCACTTTTGCGTTCAATTACATATAAATGAGTTAAAAGCTCGGGTGGAACCGTGCATATTGCACCCCGAACACAGTTTTGTGTTTGGGGTGTTTATTTTTTGTAAAAAATATAATCAGACATAAATTAAGAAAGGCAAAAACTATGAAAATCAATTTTGGTTCACAATTTTTTGAATCCAATGCTCCCGTAACGGTTTACGATGCCGCGAAAGAAGCATTCGGAATGGTAGAGAGAAGCGTTATCGCCGCAAGTGTTAACGGTGAGACAGTTGCCCTCAATTACGAGATAAGCGCTGATGCTGACGTTAAGCTCCTCACCTTCGCAGACAAGGAAGGCGCGCACGTATTCAGACACACCGCATCCCACATTCTCGCTCAGGCGGTAAAGAGACTTTATCCCGAGACCAAGCTTACAATCGGTCCTGCTATTGAGGACGGATTCTATTACGATTTTGACAGCGACATCACTTTCACTCCCGAGATCCTCAAGAACCTTGAGGGCGAGATGAAGAAGATCGTTAAGGAAAACCTTAAGATCGAGCGCTTTGAGCTTCCCAGAGCAGAGGCTATCGCGTTCATGCAGGAAAAGAACGAGCCCTATAAGGTTCAGCTTATCGAGGAGCTTCCCGAGGATGCTGTTATCAGCTTCTACCGTCAGGGTGAATTCACCGATCTCTGCGCAGGTCCTCACCTCTTTGCAACCGGCGCTGTAAAGGCATTCAAGCTTACCCAATGCACCGGAGCTTATTGGAAGGGCGACCAGAACAATAAGCAGCTCCAGAGAATCTACGGACTTGCTTTCCCCTCCAAGGACGAGCTTAACGCATACGTTACAGCGCTTGAAGAAGCAAGAAAGCGCGACCACAATAAGATCGGCCGTGAGCTTGAATATTTCACTACCGTTGACGCTATCGGTCAGGGTCTTCCTATTCTTATGCCCAAGGGCGCAAGAGTTATTCAGACTCTCCAGCGTTGGATCGAGGACGAGGAGCAGAGAAGAGGCTACTACCTTACAAAGACTCCCCTTATGGCAAAGAGAGATCTTTATAAGATTTCCGGTCACTGGGATCATTACAGAGACGGTATGTTCATCTTTGGTGACGCAGACGATGAAAGCAAGGAATGCTTCGCTCTCCGTCCTATGACCTGCCCCTTCCAGTATCAGGTATTCCTCAACAAAAAGCGTTCGTACAGAGACCTTCCCATGAGACTTGGCGAGACCTCCACACTCTTTAGAAACGAGGAGAGCGGAGAGATGCACGGTCTTATCCGTGTTCGTCAGTTCACTATTTCCGAGGGTCACCTCATTCTTCGTCCCGAGCAGCTTGCAGAGGAGTTCAAGGGCTGTCTTGACCTCGCACTCCACTGTCTTGAAACTCTTGGACTTCTTGAGGACTGTACCTTCCGTTTCTCACAGTGGGATCCCAAGCGTACCGACAAGTACGAGGGAACTGCAGAACAGTGGGACGAGGCACAGGGAATTATGGAAAAGCTTCTTGACGAAAACCTCGGCAAGGGCAACTACGTTATCGGTATAGACGAGGCAGCATTCTACGGTCCTAAGCTCGATATTCAGATGAAGAACGTATTCGGTAAGGAGGACACTATCGTTACCATTCAGGTTGACATGCTCCTTGCAAAGAAGTTCGGCATGGAATACGTCGATTCCGACAATACCATGAAGACTCCTTATATCATCCACCGCACAAGCATGGGTTGCTATGAGAGAACTCTCGCTCTTCTTCTTGAGAAGTACGCAGGCGCACTTCCTACTTGGATGGCTCCCGTTCAGGTCAGAATGCTTCCCATCGGCGACGAGCAGGTTGCTTACTGTGAGGAGATCGAAAAGAAGCTTACCGCTCTCGGCGTTCGTTGTGAGGTAGATAAGAGAAATGAGACTATTGGATATAAGCTCCGTAACGCTCAGCTTGAAAAGCTCCCCTACATGATCGTTGTAGGCGCAAAAGAGGTTGAAAGCAATACTGTTGCCGTTCGTTCCAGAAAAGAGGGCGAAAAGGGTGCTATGAGCGTTGACCAGTTTATCGGCGAGCTTCTCCTTGAAATTGCAGAGAAGAGAAGATAATAGTAAAAAGACAATACTTTAAATTCCCATTCCCCCCCTTGGAGAGGTCGTGTCCAAGGGGGGGTTG
>JAZUAS010000114.1:0-36817 GCA_045638125.1 Eubacteriales bacterium
GCTCACGGTACCGCCGTAGGTCTTCCCTCTGATGACGATATGGGTAACAGTGAGGTTGGTCACAATGCTCTTGGTGCGGGTCAGGTATTCGCTCAGGGCGCAAAGCTCGTAACACAGAGCATCGAAAGCGGCAAGATGTTCGCTTCTTCTACTTGGCAGGAGATCGTTGTCAACGTAAAGGCTAACCCTTCTACTCTCCACTTCCTCGGACTCTTTTGCGACGGTAACGTACACTCTCACATCGACCACCTCAAGGCTATGATCCCGCAGGCGAGCCCTGAAGGCATAGCTAATATTCGTATTCACATTCTTATCGACGGACGTGACGTTGGCGAAACCAGTGCGCTTGAGTACATCAATCCATTTGAGGAATATATTGCATCCCTTTCTGACGCTAACTGCTGCATTAAGATCGCAAGCGGCGGGGGTAGAATGAAGATCACTATGGACCGTTACGAGGCTGACTGGTGTATGGTTGAGCCTGGCTGGAAGACCCACCTTCTCGGTGAGGGCAGACAGTTCGCAAGCGCGGCTGAGGCTGTTGAAACCTACAGAGCAGAGCTTAAGGTAATCGACCAGGATCTTCCTCCCTTCGTAATCGCAGAGAACGGCAAGCCCGTTGGTACCGTTGAGGACGGCGACAGCGTTATCTTCTTCAACTTCCGTGGCGACCGCTCTATTGAGATCTCCAAGACCTTTGACGCTCCCGAGGGCGCATTCGACAAGTTTGACAGAGTTCGTGTTCCCAAGGTTGTATATGCCGGTATGCTTGAATACGATGGCGACCTTCACATCCCCTCCAAGTTCCTTGTAAATCCTCCCGAGATCACCGAAACTATGGGCGAGTACCTCGCTAACACCGGTGTTAAGCAGTACGCTATCTCCGAGACCCAGAAATACGGCCACGTTACCTACTTCTGGAACGGTAACAAGTCCGGAAAATTCTCCGAGGAGAACGAAACCTACGTTGAAGTTCTTTCCGACGTAGTTCCCTTCGAGCAGAGACCATGGATGAAGTGCGCGGAGATCACCGATAAGCTCATCGCTGCTCTTGAGGCAGCCGAGCATGACTATTACAGAGTAAACTTCCCCAACGGAGACATGGTAGGTCATACCGGTTCTCTCGCGGCTACAAGATGCTCTATGGAGGCTCTTGACCTTCAGATCGGCAGAATCCTTGCAGTTGTTGACAAGCTGGGTGGCGTTGCTCTTCTTACCGCAGACCACGGAAATGCTGACGAAATGTTCGAGATGGACAAGAAGGGTCAGCCCAAGGTTGATAAGAACGGCAAGATGAAGGCTAAGACCAGCCACACCCTCAACAAGGTTCCCTGCATCATTTACGACAACACCGATGCAAAGAACCACTACACCGTAAAGGCAGACGAGGGCAACTTCGGTCTTTCCAACGTAGCGGCTACCATGGTTAACCTTATGGGTTACGAGGCGCCCGCAAAGTGGGACGAAAGCGTTATTGAGCTTAAGTAATTTTTAATAAAGAAAACGGAGAGGCGTTTTGCCTCTCCGTTTTTATATGAAATAACGGCGGATATTTTCCGCCGTTATTTATGTTATTTCTTTTTCTTAAAGAAAACTACAACAGAGCTAACTACAGATACAGCGATAAGAATCAACGCGGGTGCGGAGACGATTGCCTCACATCCGAAAGAAAGAAGACTTGCCATATTCATATTATCCTCCTTGATATTTGGTGCTTTTATTATAGCATTAATAGTTACATTTGTCAAGATTTGTTTTTATCAATGATCGATCATAAATTGCTTACAAAATAATACGTCCCTCGGTTTATTTCGTCAGTTCTTCAAGTGGCGTTAGCATTTTATACTCAAAGGTGCTGTAAACTATATCTCCGTAGCGTCCCGTGTGAAGCCAGCGCCACTCACCGAAGATGCCGAAGAAAATCCAAAGAATAGGGTGAAACTGCTGTTCCTCGCTTGCAGCCTTGGCTTGCTCCTCGGTAAAGTATCGGTCAATATACACATAATTATCTGCGTTATCGGGATTCTCGCGTATTTCGAATGAACAGTATATGCCGAGATCGTTATACACCGTATCATTCTCGTGACCGTGATACAAAACGGAGTAACCTGCATCCTCGTAAGCCGCAATAATTTCCTCGCAGGAAATTTCCTTCGGATCAGAATTACCGCAAGCAACAAGGGATAAGACAAGGAAGATAAACAAAAAGATTGATAATATCTTTTTCATTTACTATACCTCCACTTTAAGAAATGTGGGTTGTAGACCAACCTTATTATAACATAAATTATTAGTTTGGTAAATATTTTTCTCGTATATGCAAACGCTAGGTGAACTTGCACCAAATTTGCACCAAGATTCAACGCCTATTCGGCTCGTCAAATTGGAATTTGTTTAATTGCTTTCAACAATACACTTTTTTGCAAAGACAAGTAAAGCCTCGGACATTGTAGAAAAATTAACCGCTCCACCATTTTTTAAATTCAAAAAGGTATTAACGATATCTCGTTCATCGGGAGAAACAATCGATAGCAACTCTTTTTGATGTTTGATGTGTTTTCCTGTCTGATGAAAGACGATAGCCTGCACAACGAAAGAGGCGGATTTATATAGTCCTCGCAAAATTTCGTCACTCTTTTCGTGCAACATATTATGCACACAACCGTGATAGAGATTGCACGCCCCGATTTTGATAGCTCTTTCAACAGCCGTCCTATCAATGAGTGATAATATTTCATCAAGGCTTCCCTTTATTGCGGTTGTATCATAATAAAACTGAAAAAGGTCAGAAGGCTCCCAATTAAGTAGCTCGTCTTTTCCCGATAAAAATCCGCAAATCATTTCTCTATGAGATAGGGCATCTAACATGAAGTTGTACTTTTGAATATCCGAGGCAGACAGTTGATCTAATATTACGACAATATCAATATCGCTCGTGTCATGAGCTTCGCCTCGGCTGTAGCTCCCCTGCAGTCCAACAAACCATACGCGGTTTCCAAAATATCTATTTAAGGCTTTCAAAAAGTCATCTATCCATGCTGTAATATCTATCATTTTAATCACCTCCACAAATTCAAGTTTATCGATTAGAATCTCAACGATATAATTATAGCACATATTTTTTGAAAAGTAAATAGGACGGCGGAGTTTTTACAAATTGAACCGCTGCATAAAACAAAAAGCTCTGCCGAAGCAGAGCTTTTTGTATATAGAAGTAATTCCAAAAAGGAATTATCTCTTGGAGAACTGAGGAGCACGACGAGCGCCCTTGAGTCCGTACTTCTTTCTTTCCTTCATACGAGGGTCTCTGGTGAGGAATCCAGCTGCCTTGAGAGCAGGACGGTAGTTCTCGTCTGCTGCGATGAGCGCACGAGCTACACCGTGACGGATTGCACCTGCCTGACCGGAGATACCGCCACCGTTTACGTTAGCAACGATGTCGAACTTGCCGGTAGTGCCGGTTACGCCGAAAGGCTGGTTGATGATGAGCTTAAGGGTCTCGAGACCAAAGTAGGTGTCGATGTCCTTGCCATTGATGGTGATATTGCCGTTGCCGGGATATACTCTAACACGAGCAACAGACTTCTTTCTTCTACCAGTACCGTAGAAGTAGGGCTTTGCACTTGTATACATAGGTTTACTTCCTTCCTTTCCTTAAATTAAAACTCGTAGGTCTCGGGCTTCTGAGCCTCATGCTTGTGAGCCTCGCCGGAGTAAACCTTAAGTCTGGTAGCTGCTGCTCTACCGAGAGTGTTGTGGGGGAGCATGCCCTTTACAGCTGCTTCCATAGCAAACTCGGGCTTTTCAGCCATCAGCTTCTTGTACTGGATGCTCTTGAGACCACCGATGTAGCCGGAGTGTCTCTGATAGTATTTCTGCTCAAGCTTCTTACCGGTAAGAACAGCCTTATCAGCGTTTACGATAATTACGAAGTTGCCGCAGTCAACGTGGGGTGTGAATTCGGGAGCATTCTTGCCGCGGAGAAGGTCTGCAGCAACAACAGCGGTTCTACCCATGGGCTTACCGGCTGCGTCGATTACATACCACTTGCGGACAACTGCTTCTTTTTTCTGCATAAAAGTAGACATTTTGTTATCCTCCAAAAAAGTGTTCATTTTTTTAACCTCGGATATTATATCACAAGAGTTTTTGTTTGTCAATACCTTTTTTGAAAATTTTTTCATTTTTTAAATTTACCTTTTACAAAGCTCTCGTTTTCTCGTTTTTTCTCGCTTTTTCATATAGTTTGCTTTTGAATGGCGTGAAAAATTTTTTTGAGAATTTTCCCGAATTTTCAATTTATCATGTGTTTTTCTCCGATTTTCTTCGAAAATGTTATATTTTCTCTCTTTCTCTCATAGACTGTAACCGTAAAATTTAAAGCTTCGGAGGACAAATAAATGATCAACATTTACAGACCTGAGGGTCTGCTTTACGGAACTGACGAAAACAGAGCGATGCTATGCAGCGGCAGGTTCGGTCTTGAAAAGGCAATGCAGTCCGGTGCTGTTTTAGAAAGCATGGCGATCTTGTGTGACAAAGATCTTAATCTTCATGTTGACCTGAATGGTATAATCGGTATAATTCCGAAAAACGAGGTCTGCTACGTAAACGGTACGGATACGGTCAAGGATATAGCTATAATCACGAGAGTTGGAAAGCCTGTGTGCTTCAAGGTCATGTCTATCGGAGAATCGGACGGTAAGACCGTTGCCTATCTTTCCCGCCGCGCCGCGCAGATAGAGTGTATAAATAATTACGTAAGCGATCTGATTCCCGGTGACATAATCTGCTCGCGAGTGACACATCTTGAAACTTTCGGAGCCTTTGTCGATATAGGCTGCGGTGTTGTTGCTCTCCTCTCTGTCGATTGCATGTCGGTCTCGCGTTTTTCTCACCCCAGAGACCGATTATATAAAGGAATGGTGATAAATACCGTTCTCAAATCGTGGGACAAAGAAAAAAACCGCATTTTTGTCACAATGAGAGAGCTTTTGGGTACGTGGGAAGAAAACGCCGCTCTGTTCTCACCCGGACAGACGGTTACAGGAATTATCAGGAGCATCGAGGATTACGGTGTATTTGTTGAGCTTACTCCAAATCTCGCCGGGCTTGCCGAGCTTAAGGATTCCTCTGCTATGAATGCGGTCGAGCCAAGCAGATGCGTCGCTGTATACATAAAAAGCATAATACCCGAAAGAATGAAGCTGAAGCTGGTTTTGATAGATACTTATTCAAATGAAGAAAACTCTTTGAAGCTTAACTATTTTGTTGACACCTCCGAAACGAAGCATATTTCCTCGTGGCAGTATTCCCCGTCCTGCTGTCCGAGACTAATAAAAACCGAATTTGATTGATATTTCAGATGCTATATAATCCGTTGAATGACTGTTCGACGGATTATTTTTTCTTAATTGTGAATTTATTTCAACTGCTTTATAAACATTTGTAAACATTTTTTTGTAACGGTTTTATTCTCTTGACACAAATTATCTTTTGTGGTATAATTTATCGTGGCTATAATTGTAATATTCTAACGAGTCAATGTTGTAAGAAAGGATCCCATTAAAATGATTAAGCATTTTAAACCTATTGCGCTTTTCCTTGCCTTTTTGATGGTCATGGCATGCTTCGCATCATGCGTTCAGCTTGAAGATGTAGTTGAAGATCTCGGAGGTGGCGGTGAAGATGGAGACGAAACCGAGGCGATTCCCGAAAGCGTTGAACAGAAGGACTACTCTTCCGAGTTTTATCTTTCTATAGTTCCCGACAGTAACACCATGAAGCTTTTCTGGGTTGAAAAGAGTGAGGGTGACGCTCTGTCCGAGGCTGTTTACGCAAGACAGGAAAAGGTATATAACTATCTCGGAGTTGAAGTTTTCGCTTCATCTGCCGGTTCCTATGATTCCTACATTGAGCCTTTCAGAAGCGCGGTTGAAAAGAGAGACGGTTCAGTTGACTGCTTGCTCACACACGCACATACAGGAGCATCCGGATTGGTTCAGGACATGTATCTTGCCGATCTGAACAATCTTCTCGGAGTTGATCTTGAGCAGGATTATTGGAATACGGAATTTATGGACTATCTTGCTATCGACGGTAGCAGATATCTCGGATTCAGTGATTTTATGCCTCTTCGTACGAATGTTATTGCTTTTAACAAAGATATGATGGACCAGTATCACAGTTCCATGGAAAAGTCCGTTTATGATATGGTTGAAAACTATGAATGGACCCTTGATGAGTTCATTTCTCTTGTACAGGTTGTTTATACCGATAAGACGGGTGACGGTAAAACAGAGGATGACATTTACGGTCTTACCGGTCAGCAGTGGGTACCGTGGATTGGCTTCTTTCATGCAAGTAATATCAATATTATAGAGCCTAACGAAAGCGGCAAGTACGAGATCTCTATGATGAACGCAGTCAATTCTCAAAAGACTAATGACCTTGTTAAAAAATTAAAGGACTTCTCGGCGTCCGATTGTTGCTTCCTTCAATACCCCAATGGTGGAACATTTGATGGTACTATTCCCTATCCTTCTATCACAACAGGCAGAGCGCTTATGCAGCTTGCCTCCACTCCTGCCCTTGAAGAATTCTTAAGCTATGACATTGATTTTGGAGTTCTTCCCTATCCTATGTATGATACCGCTCAAAAGAGCGTAGGCTACCGTTCGCTCCAGTGGGGTGGATACTTATGTGTCCCCTCTTACGTTGAAAACGAACAGATGGTAGGCGAAACTCTTGATGTTCTTGCTTTCTACAGTGACGACGTAAGAATTACCTTCTACGAAAAGGTGCTTGGTAAGCAGGTCGCTGATGCGCCCGAGGACGCAAGGATGCTTGAAGAATATATCTGGAAAAGTGTATGCCCCGAGATAGCCCAGTGCTATTACGAAAAGGCTGGCGGTTCCGATGTTCTTTACTTCCTCCCTAAGGTAACCCGTCCCCCCGAAGACGGCGGTAAGGAGCTTGCTTCTTTTTATAGCTCATTTTCTTCAAACGCTACCAAGTCAATTCAGAAATTCGTTCAACAGGTTATTGTCAATAAAACAAAATTCGGTAAATAATATTTTAACTCCCCGCCAAGGCGGGGAGTTTTTATATAGAAACGCGAGTGTCTCCAGGGACACCCGCGTTTTAAAATTTTATAGATGTAATTGAAAAAGCTATCAGTAAGACTTATATCTTCTTCAATTTTGCGTAAGTTGCCATAAGCTTCTTTGTTCCTGCCTTATCAAACATTACCTCATAAAGAGTGTCCGCACCCATGGGGCTTACAGAAAGCACCTCTCCGTCGCCAAAGGTAAGGTGACGAACTCGATCACCGGGGGCAAAAAGCTCCTTTGTACCGGAGGAATTATTGGCAAATATCGGCTTGTCGTTAGATTTATTTGATATTGAAGAGCCGGAATGGCTTGGAAATGCCGTCTTTCTTTGAGGAACGTTTCCAAAAGCCATGGCCGAAGATGAATTGTTTCTTGTCTGTTGAGCGAAAGAAGATGAATTGTACGAGTAATCTCGGAAATACACCTTTGCCGCACCATCGTTATTTACTCTTTGCGAGAAGATTGCGCTACTACTCTTGTCTTCCTCGTCTACGTATTCTTTAGGTATCTCCTGTACGAAGCGCGAAACAGGATTGTACTGGGTTTGGCCGTACAAAAGTCTTGATTTTGTGTGGAAGATATAAATCTGTTCCTTTGCACGCGTCAAAGCAACGTAAGCCAGTCGTCTCTCCTCTTCCATATCGTCTTCGCTTCCAACTGCGGTTTGTATGCTGGGGAATATTCCGTCCTCGAATCCGGGGAGGATAACGATAGGAAATTCAAGGCCCTTTGCGCTATGTATGGTCATCAAAACAACCGCATCGGCGGTATCGTCGTAACGGTCGACGTCAGCGACGAGAGCGTTTTCCTCAAGAAAGCCCGTAAGCGTTGGAGCTTCATTATTATTTATATATTCCTGCATACTGGACTTAAATTCATCAAGGTTGTCAAGTCTGTCCTTTTCTTCCTCGCCCGCCGCTTCAAGCATCGCGCGATAGCCGCTAAGATCAAGAACAGAGTCAAAGAGATCGGTAAGAGACAAATGCTCCGCCATTACCGTCAGCTTGTTTATAAGCTCGGCAAAGCTTTCAAGTGTCGCGGCGCTACGGGAAAGCGCGGTAAATTGACTTGCTCTTTCAATAACGTCAAACAAGGAGCAATTCTGCTCTGCCGCGATCATTGATATTGCTTCAATGGTCTTGTCGCCGATCTTTCTTTTAGGCTCGTTTATAATGCGGAGCAATCTTTCTCGGTCGCTATGGTTTGCTATCAGTTGAAGATACGCAACCGCGTCCCTGATTTCCTTTCGGTCAGAGAACCTTACGCCGCCAAGCATTCTGTAAGGAATTCCGCTCTTTGCAAAGGCGCGTTCAATACTGTTGGACTGAGCGTTTGTTCGGTAGAGGACGGCAAAGTCACGGTATGCTCTGCCACGGTGTGCTACTGCCTTATAAACGGTATCTACTATATCTTTTGCCTCGATATTCTGGTCATCGAGACGGCGAATAGTGATCTTTTCGCCTCTATCTCCTGCGGTCCAGAGCTTTTTACCTTTTCTTCCCTTATTATTGGAAATGACAGCGTTTGCGGCGTCAAGAATTGTGCCTGTCGATCGGTAATTCTGTTCGAGCTTTATTACCTTGGCGTCATCAAAATTCTTGTCAAAATCAAGAATATTGCCGATAGTAGCTCCTCTGAATTTATAGATAGACTGATCGTCATCACCCACGACCATTATGTTTCTGAATCCACCCGCCAAAAGTGATGTAAGCACAAACTGTGCCTCGTTGGTATCCTGATACTCGTCTACGCATACGTACTTGAATTTCTTCTGATAATAATTTAATATGTCAGGCTCGTTTCTGAAAAGCTTGACTGTGTTCATAATTATATCGTCGAAATCCATTACGTTGGATTCAAAAAGGGTCTTTTGATATTCAGCATATACCCTTGCTATTTTTGAAAGGCGAAAATCACCGTTTACTTCCGAAGCGTATCGATCCGGAGTCATAAGCTTGTCCTTCGCGCGACCGATTGCCGCTATAACGCTCTTTATCGGAAACTGCTTTTCATCAAGATTGCAACGCTTCATAGCGGAGCTGACCGCTTTCTTTTGGTCATCCGTATCGTATATGGTAAATCCACTTCTATATCCGAGCTTTTCGTAATTTGCGCGAAGTATTCTCATGCATATCGAGTGGAACGTACCTGCCCAAATGTCGTTTGCTACGGTTTCGTCATCTAGCGACTTGGCAAGTCGATCCTTGATCTCGTTAGCTGCCTTGTTAGTAAAGGTAATAGCCAACATACGGTATGGCTGGCAAGGGTTATACGCAAAATCTGTCAGCATCTCCTCCGCCAAAGTTGTGTCGGGGTTCGCGAGCGCGTCTTCCATTTCTCGAATATAGGCTTCGTCTACGTATTCGGGTACGAAATCGGTGTAATAAGCGTCTCCGTACTTAATTATGAAGACAACTCTTTTAACAAGCACAGTGGTTTTACCGCTTCCCGCTCCGGCTAAAACAAGCAAGGGATTATTAACAGTAAAAACAGCCTCTCGCTGCTTTGCATTGAGGCTTTGGTAGCACTTATTGAATAATCTGCGTTTGAGGTCTAAAAATCTTTCGTTAAATTCCATTTTAATTTTTATGTAGGAGCCGCCACGCCGTGGCGCGGCGGCATTTGTGGATTATCTTTCGTTTCTGTTCTGATTGTTGTTCTGCTGATTCTGATTGTTATTCTGAGAATTCTTGCTGTTCTGCTGATTCTGGTTGTTGTTCTGAGAATTCTTGCTGTTCTGCTGATTCTGGTTGTTATTCTGAGAATTCTTGTTGTTCTGCTGGTTCTGATTGTTGTTCTGAGAATTTCTGCTATTCTGCTGATCGTTCTGCATTTTTAATGCCCTCCGTATGGATTTTAGTTGTACGGGATATCCCGTTACGGAGTAATTATTGACACCTAACAACATCATTATTCATTTCAGATTATAACTCCATTCTGTATCTGAATTTTATGGAGTTTATTACAAATCCTATAAAATACGATGCAACGAAGGCAAAGGCAACACTTATGACGATAGCGATTATTGCGGCGTAGTATAAATACCATTTTCCCGAATCCTCAAATGGTTGGGACATAAGGTAGTATACGCTTCCCGCCGATGTGAGCACCGACATCGAAATAGTTGAAATTGCTCTAACTATGAAGCCTCTTTTGTGTTCCCTATATTCTCTAATATCATTTTTTTCGCAAGCGACGGCAATATTAGAATATTTCTTATACACATCCCATAATAACAACAAAACAGTACATACGGTTATAACCATCCATACTGAATCCAGGATTGTGAGGGAGACTACACGGTAATATCCCAAGTAAGCCTCAAGATCCTTTTTGATGGCTTCGGGAGAAAACAACGGGTTAGAATATAGGTTTTTTGCTAAATACTGTGTGACAGCGGAAATAATCGCTCCTACGCTCGATGCCGCGCATACCGCTATCCATTTTTTACTGTACTTTCGCAGGAAAATAACAGATATTGCCATGAGCAAATAAAATAATACGTTCGGGATAAGGTTTATGTAGTTTGTGTAGAAATCAAAGGAAAGGATGAATGCCGCAAGCATTATGTAAAGCCCGATATTTATAGTTCTGACTGTAAATAAATTCGGTCTGTCCTTGATTTCGCGAAGATAAAGCTCGGATAGGCTCTCTATAAAAGGAGTATCCTTTCTTACCGAGACGAAATACTTAATTATCTGAATAAGCCAAACTATGCCAAACGGCAATGCGATAATAAAGCCAAAAAATCTGAGGATATTAACAAATTCGTAGGCGGTATTCGTTGCAAGAGACGTAAATTCCGGTAATGCTACCGCAAGAGAACGCACGACGAGAAGAGTTGAGGTGAGAAAAAATGTCTTCTCACTTACGTTTCGCTTGTTTTCTCGAATATACAGGATCTTTTCGCCGCTGCTTCTGTTAACCTTCAATCTCTTTCGAACATTCTTCTGATATACAAAATCTCCGTTATTGAGCATACCGAGAGACAGAAGTCCCTCGAATAAGCTTTTATATGCAGGAATTAATACTATCAGCTCGAAAAATGAGAATACAAAAATAAAGAGCAAAAGCCCAACAGAGCGCTCATCGGTTACAAAATAGCTATCAAGGATATATATAGAAACAAATCGCAAAAGACTGATAACTATTCCCTTTTTAAATCCGCCCACCGCATCGGATATGCGGAAATTAATATCTGCAAGATTGATCAGTGCCAAGCAGATGATTATATAACCGATAAAGTCGGGGAGTGGGTCGATTAGAGTGAATGCAGGTTCAAAAAGAAACAAAAAAGCAAAAGGAAGTAAAGAAAAACCAATGTTTTTTTTCAGTTTTCCGTTCAAATTCACCACTCCTTTATTTTTTCTTCTTTTTCGAATTGCGCTTGGCGTTCTTATTTTTCAGCTTATTCTCATAATAATTTTTCATTTCGCTGATTGCCTTTTCATCCTTGGCATCTCTTATTTCGCGGAATTTATTGATAAATGCGAATTTTGATTTCTTGTACGGCATATCCTCCTGCCCTGCCGGACAGATCATTGCGTAGCATTTGAAAATGAGGAATGAGTTAATCGCGGTATAGATCACCTGCGCTATCATCAATATGGTAAGAGTCGTGCTCTTATTGGCACCGTCAAGAGATGTGACGATTGGTGTTAGGGTGAATATCTGAAAAGCGTTATACACACCAACGTATATCATGTTGGTTATTGCTTTTTGTCTTGTGTCGGGATAATCAACTCGTTTTGAAAGGTCGGCAATACCGTAAAGCATTGAGATCTCAAAGAAGAGACAAAGTGCAATTTTAACGAAGCTGATAACGGTAGAATATATTCCCGTGTCTATCGACGTAAAGCTCTCCAAAGCCCAAGCCGACGCGGAAAACAAAGAACAGATGAAAAGGAGAACGTCGCCAATGAGTGCATAGATAAATACGGGATCGTATTTTCTTAATTCCTTTAAGCCGAAGAACATGAATACGCTTCCAAGTAAAAGTCCTGCAAAGATGTAAGGACCAAGTCCGGCGGTTGCCAAAAAAGCAAACATATAGCCTATAAGCAATAAACCGAAGCCCATTTCTATTCTCCTTTCTGTCTGTTACAATGAATTCTGATTACTGATTTGCACCGCAGCAGTTCTTGTATTTCTTGCCGGAGCCGCAGGGACAGGGATCGTTTCTGCCTACCTTTTGAGCGGCATCCTTCTTAACGCTTACAGTCTTTACGGTCTTCTGAGTGCTGCCCTCAAAGCCTGCGGTGATGGGATTTGCCACCTGAACGCGCTGGATCTGCTGTGCAGGTCTGGGGATAACCGCGAGTATCATACGAACGGTCTTGTCGCGGATCTCTGCGATCATATTGTCGAACATATCGCCACCGGTGATTCTGTATTCGGTAATGGGATCACGGTGAGCGTATGCCTGGAGATTGATCATACCCTTGAGGTCGTCCATGGCGTCGATGTGCTCCATCCAAGCCATATCAACGTTTTTGAGCAGGATGGATCTTTGAACCTCAAGATATACCTCCTTGCCGAAGAGCGCTTCCTTTTCCTCATACATCTTGAGCGCACGTTCTGTGAGCATGTTCTGGATGTCGGATGCGTTCAGCTTTTTGAGTTCATCTGCGGAATAGTGGAAGTCATTCTCGTCACAAACGTAGGAAAGGTCTGCGCGGAGTGCCTCAAAGCTCCAAGCATCGGCGTGTTCGTCGCTTGTGTGAACCGCAACAACGTCGCTGATGGTGGATACGATCATCTTCTTGATGGTTTCGGCAATACCGTCACCACCTTCGAGAACGTCACCTCTCTGCTTGTAGATGATAGTTCTCTGCTGGTTCATAACATCATCGTATGCAAGGACGTACTTACGGCGCTTGAAGTTGTTATCTTCTATCTTCTTCTGCGCGCCCTCGATGGAGTTGGAGAGCATACGCGCATCAATAGCGGTGTTTTCGTCAAGTCCCATTCTGTCAACTAAGCCCGCAATTCTCTCTGAACCGAAAAGTCGCATAAGGTCGTCTTCGAGGGAGAGATAGAATCTGGATTCGCCGGGGTCACCCTGACGACCCGAACGTCCGCGGAGCTGGTTATCTATACGGCGGCTCTCGTGTCTTTCAGTACCGAGAATGAAAAGTCCGCCCGCTTCTCTGACCTTCTCTGCCTCGGGAGCGATCTCTTCCTTATATTTTTCGTAAAGCTCAGCAAAAAGCTTTCTTGCCTCGATAAGCTCCTCGTTATCTGTATGAGATGTACCGTTTGCCTCGGCAATAAGATCCTCGGGAATCTCCTTGCGACGCATTTCCTGCTTTGCCAAAAATTCGGGGTTACCGCCAAGCATAATATCGGTACCACGTCCTGCCATATTGGTGGAAATAGTAACCGCGCCAAGCTTTCCTGCCTGCGCAACGATCTCTGCTTCTTTCTGATGGAATTTCGCATTGAGGACGGTGTGCTTGATACCTGCATTCATAAGTCTGCGAGAAAGCTCCTCGGACTTTTCAATGGAAACAGTACCAACCAGCACGGGCTGACCCTTTTCGTGGCACTCCTTGATTTGCTCAATAACGGCGTTGTACTTGCCGTTTACGGTCTTATAAACCGAATCGGGGTGATCCTTACGGATCATAGGCTTATTGGTGGGAACCTCAACTACGTCAAGGTAGTAGATCTCCTTGAATTCCTCCTGTTCGGTAAGCGCTGTACCCGTCATACCGGAAAGCTTCTTATACATTCTAAAATAGTTCTGGAACGTAATAGTAGCGAGGGTCTTGTTTTCCTTTTCGATCTTAACGCCTTCCTTTGCCTCGATCGCCTGATGAAGACCGTCGGAATAGCGTCTGCCGGGCATCATACGTCCGGTAAACTCGTCTACGATGATAACGCCCTTGTCGGTTACAACGTACTGCTGATCGCGGAACATAGTACCGTGAGCCTTGATCGCCTGGTTAACGTAGTGCATAAGATCGGCATTTTCTGCATCGGTGAAGTTCTCGACACCAAAAAATGCCTCTGCCTTTTTTGCACCCTTGGGAGTAAGGATAGCGTTTCTTGCCTTTTCGTCAACGATATAGTCGGCATCGTATTCGTCCTGCTCTATCTTGGCATCAATCTCCTTGTTGACCAGCTTGCGGAGAGTACGGGCAAAGCGGTCAGCCTTCTCGTACATATCGGTGGGCTCGTCGCCAGCGCCCGAAATAATGAGAGGGGTTCTTGCCTCGTCCACGAGGATAGAGTCAACCTCGTCTACGATTGCAAATGCGTGTCCTCTCTGCACCATTCTTTCCTTGTAAACTACCATGTTGTCACGGAGGTAGTCGAATCCGAATTCGTTGTTTGTACCGTAGGTAATATCAGCGGCATAAGCCTCCTGCTTTTCGTTGTTGGACATTCCGTGGACAACGAGTCCAGTGGTAAGTCCCATAAAACCGTAAACTCTGCCCATTTCCTCGCTGTCACGGCGTGCAAGGTAATCGTTTACCGTAACGATATGAACGCCCTTGCCTGCAAGACCGTTAAGGTATGCTGGGAGGGTTGCAACCAGAGTCTTACCTTCACCGGTTTTCATCTCTGCGATTCTTCCCTGATGAAGAATGATACCACCGAGAAGCTGAACGTGGAAGGGGCGCTTGCCAAGGACACGGTCGTCTGCCTCACGGATAGCCGCGAAAGCGTCGGGCAAAATATCGTCGAGAGTTTCTCCGTTTGCAAGTCTTTCCTTGAGGGCGGGAGTTACAGCCTTAAGCTCCTCGTCGGTCATTTTTGCATACTTCGGGGCAAGAGCCTCTATCTCTGCGGCGATCTTTTCAAGCTTTTTTATCTGACGGCTACTGTAAGTGCCGAAAATCTTGTCTGCGAATCCCATTTTAGCTGATCCTTTCGATTAAAAAACATATTTTGTAAAGTGCAAAAGCAAATTTGCACACAACTTTGCATTATAAATTATATTATACTATATTTTTTATATCAAAGCAACCTGTATTTGTAAATTTTCAAAAAACACTTGAAAAAAAGTCGCATTTGATATATAATTTAAGTTGTAAATTTGATTTTTGGAGAAATGACGATGTCACGTATCAATATAGTTTTATGCGAGCCTGAAATTCCGCAGAACACGGGAAATATTGCGCGCACCTGCGCCGCTACAGGGGCGTCCCTGCATCTTATTCGCCCTCTCGGATTTGAGATCGACAACGCAAAGCTCAAGCGTGCGGGACTTGACTACTGGGACAAGCTTGATATTACCTATTATGACGGACTTGACGATTTCTTTGCCAAGCACCCCGATATAACGGTATATTACTTCTCTACCAAGGCGCAACATAAATATTCGGATATTAATTATCCCGACGACGCTTGGATAATGTTCGGCAAGGAGACCAGAGGCCTTCCCGAGGAGCTGCTTTACGCCAATCCAGACACCTGCGTGCGCATTCCCATGAGAGATCAGCTTCGCTCTCTCAATCTTTCAAACTCGGTTGCGATTGCGGTCTATGAGATACTTCGTCAAAAAGATTTTGAGGGTATGCAGGAGATAGGCGAGCTTACTAAATTTAATTGGTAATAAAGGAAAATTATGACTGATAAAAAGAAACTTACCGTTGCCATGAGCGGCGGAATAGATAGTGCTGTGGCGGCTCTTATTGCCCTTGAGAATGGATATGAGGTCAGCGGCGCAACTATGAGTCTTTGCAAAAAAATCGACGAAAACGGAAACGATCTTGCATCGCAGGATATTGCCGATGCCAAGGCGGTTTGCGACAGGTTGGGTATCGAGCATAGAGTGTATTATTTTGAGGACAAATTCCACTCCACAGTGGTTCGAGATTTTATAGACACATACTATTCGGGCGGCACGCCTAATCCTTGTATCGTATGCAATAAGCTTTTGAAATTCGGCGCATTTTTAGATGCGGAGATCGAGAATGGCGCAGAGCTTATCGCAACGGGTCACTATGCGAGAATTGAGCGCCGTGAGGACGGCAGATATTTATTGAAAAAAGCTGCTGACGAGAAAAAGGATCAAACGTATATGCTCTGGTCGCTTTCCCAAAGTCAACTCTCTCACACCGTGTTCCCTCTCGGCGGCTTGACCAAGCCCGAAATACGAAAAATGGGCGAGGATAACGGATTTGTTATAGCTCATAAAAGCGACAGCCAGGACATATGCTTCGTTCCCGACGGAGACTACGCATCCTTTATCGAGAAAGAGGTTGGTGAAAGGTATTCCTCTGGCAACTACGTTGACGAGGAAGGAAAGGTTCTTGGAAAGCATAAAGGTATTATTCACTACACTATCGGTCAGCGCAAGGGCCTTGGAATTTCTATGGGCAGACATATTTTCGTTACGAAAAAGGATGCCGAGACCAACACCGTCACACTTGCCGACGAGGACAAGCTTTTCACGAAAACCGTTGTGCTGAAAGGGATAAATCTTATTCCCTTTGATAGCTTTGAGGGCAAGATCAGGGTTTGCGCAAAGATTAGATACAGACACGCGGAAAACCCTGCTTACGCCGAGATCACGGGAGAGGACGAGATAACTCTCACCTTTGACGAGCCACAGAGAGCGCCCGCACCGGGGCAATCTGCGGTTATGTATGACGGAGATTACGTTGTCGGCGGCGGAATAATTGTATAAAACTCATTTTGGCGCACCTACGATAAAGCAGGTGCGCCAAAACGCGTTATATATTGTTTTATTTTTTATTGCTCGTTACCTTGTTGAGTATCACAACTCCAACAATTATTATAAGCGTAACGATGAAAATACCGAACATTCCCTTTCCCATCATAGGAAGTGTGTAGACCATATTTTCAAATTGATTGTTTTCAGCCGGAAAGGTTTCAATGCCTTGAATTTCGGTTGTATTTTCAAGTGCCGCTGTAGTTTCAGTGGCTTCTGTATGTAACATAGTTTCGGTGCTATTTGACATAATGATTTTCCTCCTTTAACTCAACATTCCAAGAATTAATCCGCCTGCGATAACGGAAGCTATCTGTCCGGATACATTTACACCGATGGTGTGAGGAAGAAGGAAGTTTTGGTTATCCTCTTCAAGTCCAATCTTATGTACCACTCGTGCGGACATCGGGAAAGCAGAAATACCGGATGCTCCAATCATAGGGTTGATCTTTTCTTTGAGGAAAATATTCATTATTTTCGCAACCATTATTCCACCAACGGTATCGAAAATGAAAGCGAAAAGACCAAGTCCAAGTATCATTAGTGTATCCCACTGCAAGAATTCTGCCGCAGTAAGTCTTGCGGAAATAGAAATGCCAAGGAAAATGGTAATAATATTTGCAAGTGAATTTTGTGCCGTTTCGGAAAGATTATCAAGGACACCACATTCACGAATGAGATTACCAAACATTAAGAAACCAATTAGCTCTGCACTTTTGGGGGCAAAAATTCCAACGATAACGGTAACTACGATAGGAAACAGAATTCTTGTGAGCTTGGAAACAGAGGCAGGACGATAAGGCATGCGGATCAAGCGTTCCTTCCTGGTGGTGCAAAGCTTTATCACAGGAGGCTGAATGATAGGAACAAGTGCCATATATGAGTACGCCGCTACCATGATAGCACCGGTATAATTTGAGCTTAATGCCTGTGAAACTGCAATTGCCGTGGGGCCGTCTGCTGCGCCGATAATAGCAATCGAGCCGGCATCATTGAGCGCAAAGCCAAGTAAAGCCGCCATTGACATTGTAAAGAATATGCCAAACTGCGCCGCCGCACCAAAGATCATAAGCTTGGGGTTTGAAAGCAAAGGTCCAAAATCGATCATTGCGCCGATACCTATAAACAATAAAAGCGGAAACAGCTCGTTAGCGATACCTGCGTTAAAAAGAGTTGTTATAGAGCCATGTTCACTGACAATTCCCTCGCTTGCTAAGGGAAGGTTTACGAGAATTGCGCCAAGACCCATTGGAAGCAAGAGCGTGGGCTCCATCTTTTTCTTGATAGCCAAAAAGATCAAAACACCGCCTATTACCCACATCACTATTGTTTTCCAGTTATCACCGGTAGCGATATAGGTAAATCCTGAAAACAGTTCTTCAAAAAATCCCATTTTGCGTTCTCCTTTAAAATAATCGGGGTGCAAGGACACAAAAAAAGACTTTCGCGCAGTAAAAAACTGCAACGAAAGTCTTGCCAATTAAATCTTTCGCGGGTAAATACCGTATTGACGCGAAAAGATGCGACTGTGTCGTTGGCTACTCCCTAACATTACGAGGGAAATTATACCACAGTTGAATTCGTTTGTCAATAGGTATTATAATAAATAGGTAGAAATTTTTTTATTCTTTATAATAAATATGTAGACTTCTGATCTCGCCGTTAGATATCATATCGTTGATGGAATAGGCGTGCGACTCCAGATAATTACAGCTCGCCTCACTTATTCCTTGTCGCTTGAATTCATTGATAAATTCCATGCTTATCTCCTCGATCAAAAGCTCGATCCTTAAGGTCTCGTCCGAAGGTAGAGTTGCCAGAGCTGTCAACTTATCAGCCATTGAAGAAAGGCTCGGCAGTTCCCTCATAGCGCGGAATATCCATTTATAATATGGCGCGTGGCGACCTTCAAGCAGAAAGGTCAGCTCGGCGGCGTTGCGCACAAATTCATCAAGGGCAAGTCTTGCCGCGGCGACCTCACCGTGGGAAATGCATCTTTTATAATTGTACTGCCCCGATTGAGCCATGTGGAGGGCGCAGGATGCGATTTTCTTGAGGCGGACATCTTCGGGCATGCCGTTTTTAATTATCTCACGGATACGGGTAAATTCTCCGAGAGGATCGCAGAAAACTTTTCCGTTAGTGGCCTCGGCAAAATAGTGTGACGGCGTGTAGAGCCAATCCTGCCAACACTCTGGAGCACCGTTTCGTCCTGTGTAGGAAGAATAAAAATCTCCAATGGTATGCACACCCTTTTCCTTTGATCCAAGGGCGCTTTTATCGAGGCATTTTATGCCGTTATACTCCTTCGGAAGCTTGGAATAGGCGCGGAAAAGCTTAAATCCGAATTCTTTTTCGTCATCCTCGGTGAGCCAGATGCAAAAGCCCGGCTCGAAATCGTGGTCAAGAGAAATATCGTCGTCAAAGCCGAAGCACTCCGAGCCATGTCCCACAAGACCTACTGCAATTCTGTCAAGATAGGGCGAAAAGTCCTTTTGCAGCATAGGTTTGCCGTATTCCTCGTAAAAGTCACGAGATAGCTCAAGCCCCTTCATAGATCTTCTCCGAGAGAGCCTTCAGCTCTGCTTCCTTTTCAAAATATCCGAAAAATCCAAACGAGGGATAGCACTTGGAGCAAATGAAGGCAAAATCACCGTCCAGCTGATTTTTCTCAGACTTGAGAAGCTCCCAAGCCTTGTCCATTATCTCGTAAACGCGCTCGTCGAGAGGATCTTGATCGTAGTAGATGTGCGCCACGTTGATAAGGCTCACGGCAATCTCGCCAAGGCAATCGTCTTTGCCGTCAAGGATCTCGATAGCCTTGAAGCAGGACATTTCTGCGCTTATGTAGTCGCCAATATCTTTGTATGCGGACGAAACGTTATTATAGAGCGCGGCAAGTCTGTAGTCCTTGGGGTCGAGGTGACTTTCGTAGAGCACCTTCGCCTTTTCGTAATACGCCATGGCGGCTTCAGCCTTGCCGAAAGCCTTCATGGTGGTGGCTCCGTTAAGATATACGGTGCCCGATGAGATAGGATCGCCTACGCCCTGCTTTTCTATAAGCTCAAAGGCCTCGGAAATAGCCGATGTTCCCTTTTGCTCGTCTCCCGTTCTTCTGTAATAGCCGATCTTTTCGTTAAGGATTTCCAAAAGTCCTCGGGTGTCGCCAAGTGTACGTGCCTCGCCTTCCCAAAAATCGAGAGTTTTGCTAACACCCGCAAGATCGTTTCGTGAAAACTGTTCGTTCAGCTTGTCAAACACGCGGTTCAAGGGTATGGTCTTGTAGCTTTCCTTGGAGCAGCTTGAGCAATTCAAATCGTAGTTCATATTTTCACTGTATCTCCGACTTTACGGTATCGGTTATAGCCTGCGCGCATCTTACTTTGCCGATGAACTCTGCAACCTTAACGTGCTCGGGATGCACGCGGTAAACCTCGAGCGTTTCCAAAGAATCGAATTCTGTAATGTATATCATATCAAATGATCTCTCGCTACGGAGAACGTCTTTTTCGACGCTCATATATTTGATCTCGGGAATTGTCTTTTTCAGCTGAACGAATCTCTCTGTCAGCTCGTTCATTATTTCCTCTTTGTTCATTCCCTCAAATTCGTCAACAAACTTCCACATTATAATGTGTCTTATCATTTTAAAGCTCCTTTCGGTGGCATATTTTTACTAAAAAAGCGTTGCAATTGACTTATTATCAATTATAGCATAATTATTTTACTTGTGTCAACCGAAAATTCAACTATTTTCCTGAAAACTATTGACAAATCATAAATAAAGTAGTAAAATATACGAAAGGTACAGAGAAATGGAGACGTATCGAAACAAAAGGTTATTTGAGCCGTTTGTTTTGATGTGTCTTTTCGTTTTTTATATTTGTTTTTATTTTTTTGAAAAGGAGGCTTGTCGGTGTTAAATAATTTTTACGCAGGAATTGAAAGCGAGACCGCAAAGGTAATAATTGCGGTTGCGATCATGCTCTTTGCAGGATTTGCTCTTACGAGATTTACAAAGCTGTTGCACTTGCCAAACGTTACAGCTTACATAGTTGCTGGTATTCTGATAGGCCCCTTCGTCTTGAACCTTGTTCCTACCGGTGTTATTCAGGGTACGGGCTTCCTTGCCGATATCGCTCTCGCATTTATTTCATTCAGTGTAGGTGAATTCTTCAAGCTTTCATCGCTGAAAAAGAACGGTCTTAAAACCGTAATAATTACGCTTTTTGAAGCTCTTTCGTCGGCTTTGCTGATATTTGTTCTCACATTCTTTATATTGAGACTTAACATAGGCTTCTCTATTATTTTGTCGGCACTTGCGGCGGCAACAGCTCCTACGTCTACTGCCATGACTATAAGACAGTCTAAAGCGAGAGGTCCTTTCGTTGATACCGTGCTTCAGGTTATTGCGCTTGACGACGTGCTGAGTCTTATAGCGTTCAGTATTGCTTTGTCTGTTGCAGGCCCCTTCCTTTCTGCCGGCGACTCGCCTGTTGCAATCAACTTTACCGACGTTATAATGCCCATAGTTATTAATATTGGATTGATGGTTATGGGTGCATTCTTCGGTTTCTTCTTAAAGTTCCTTATGCCCAAGAAGCGTACCACCGATAACAGATTGATAATTCTTATCAGTATGTTGTTTACATTCTGCGGTATATGTGCCATTTTAGGTGTTTCTCCGCTTCTCGGTTGCTTGACCATGGGAATGGTGTATATCAACGTTTCTGGTGACGATAAGCTTTATAAGCAGCTCAACTATTTCAGCCCTCCTATAATGCTTTTATTCTTCGTTCGTTCCGGTGCAAATTTAAAGATCGATGCGCTCTTCTCTGTAAGCGGTAATAGTGGAGCAGTTCCGATCATTGTTGTTGCAATTCTCTACTTCCTTGTCCGTATGGTTGGTAAATACGGCGGTGCTTTTCTTGGTGGTTTGGTTACCAAGAGTCCGAAAGAAACGAAGAAGTTTCTGGGTCTAGCCCTTATCCCGCAAGCGGGTGTTACTATCGGTCTTGCGGCTATGGCACAGGAAACAATTGGAGGTGTTGACGGTGCAAACCTCAATACCATAATTCTTGCCTCGGGTATTCTTTACGAGCTTATCGGCCCTGCTTGCGCCAACACTGCGCTTCACCTTGCGGGCGCAATACCTCATAAGATCGAGGACATAGCTCCGGTTGAAACTGTTGACGAGCATGGTAATCAAAAGAGCGAGGTCGAAATTCTTATTGCTCGTATCAATAAGATACGAGAGGAACTTCCCGAACCCGAAAAGGTTGATATGTCTCCTGAGGAAGCCGCTTTCCTTGAAGCGGCGGACGAACAATATGAAGCTCTTTCCGAGCTTCAACGCAGACGGTTCAGAAACCGCAGATAATCTTTACTACTACATAAGAAAGGTGTGTGCACAAAATGCCTGAATTTTTAAATGCTATTGATCCCATAAGCGAGCTTCTCGGCGAGTGGGCTTCCAGACTTGACCTTTGGTCTATACTTCTTCGAATCGCGCTTTCGATCCTTTTCTCCGCTATAATCGGCTGGGAGCGTTCTACTAAGCGTCATGCCGCAGGTCTGCGTACCTTCATGCTTGTTTCTCTTGCATCGACTATGGGTATGATTCTTGATCTTTACCTTATTACCGTTTATTCCGTTGCGTTCCCTCTCGTTTCTGCCGCAGTAATTATCGGTATAGCGATAGTCAGCTCCAACTCCATTCTTTTCAGCTCCAAGAGCCAAATAAAGGGTCTTACCACCGCGGCAGGACTTTGGTCTGTTGGTTTTATAGGACTTTTGTGCGGAGCAGGATTTTATACCGTATCGCTTATTGCGTTTATCACTATGATGGTCTGTCTCTCCTTCTTCCCTCGTATGGAGCGCCATTTCAAGAATCGTTCTAATCATTTTGAAATCCACCTTGAGCTTAAAAACAAGGAAAATCTTCAAAGCTTTGTTTCCACTATTCGTCAGCTCGGTCTTCGTATTGACGATATTGAAGTCAATCCCGCTTACATCAACTCCGGTCTCAGCGTTTATTCTATAGCTCTTACCATTCAAAGTGCTGAACTGAAAAAATATAAGTCCCACAGTGAGATAATCGACGCTCTCCGTTCAATCGAATATATACACCACATTGAGGAAATGTCGTAATTTTGAAGAACCGTTGCAAATCGCAACGGTTCTTTTATTGACAAAATTCATACTTTGTGATATAATTCTAATAAATAAATTTTTGGAGTGCGTATGGATAACTATATTTTAATAATTTGTATTGCTCTGCTTGTATTGTCGGCGGGATGCCTTGTAGCTGTAGTTGCTTTGTATTCAAAGATCAGTAAGCTTTCCGACGGTGCGCAAACCGAGAAAAAGCTGGACGAGTTAAAGGAAAGCATTTATAACGAGTTTTCGAGAAACAGAAGCGAGCAGGCGGCAAGTGCTCAAGCGCAGAGAACCGAGGTATCAAAGCAGATATCCGAGATCAATAAGCGACTTGAGGCTCTTACCGAGACAAATAACGCTCAGCTCGTGCGTATTTTCAAGGAAATGTCGGTTGGAATCAGCACGATACGTGAAAAGAACGCGGAAATGAACGAAAAACAGAATCAGCGAATCGAGGAGTCTTTGACGAAGATCCGTGAGAGCAACGAAAAGAAGCTGGACGAGATGAGAAACGTCGTTGACGAAAAGCTGACCAATACCCTCACCCAGCGACTTGACAGCTCCTTTAAAACAGTTTCCGATCAGCTGGAAAATCTCTACAAGGCTCTTGGTGAAATGAAGGAAATGTCGGGCGGTATTACCGAGCACGTGACCTCTCTTAACCGTGTGCTTACCAACGTAAAGGCAAGAGGAACATGGGCAGAGGTTCAGCTCAAGAACATTCTTGACCAGACTATTCCCAACATGTACGTTGAAAATTACGCTCCTACCAACACCAGCAAGGAGCGAGTTGAGTTTGCAATCAAGATCCCCTCGGGCGAAAACTACTCAGAGATCACCTATCTACCTCTCGACTCAAAGTTCCCAATGGAGGATTACGTTCGTCTTTGCGCGGCGGCTGACAGAGCCGATCCCGAGGCTACCAAGGCGGCAAAGAAGGCACTTGAGGAGCGAGTTATTCAAGAGGCAAGGTCTATCAGCAAGTATATTAGCGTGCCCAAGACTACTCCTTTTGGTATTATGTATCTTGCCAGCGAAGGACTTTACGCCGAGATTGCAAGCTCGCCCAATGCGATCCCCGAAAGACTCCAGACCGAATTCAATATTATGGTTGCAGGTCCTTCGACCATAACCGCTTTGCTTAATTCCCTTGCTATGGGATTCCGCTTTGCGGCTATCAACGAAAAGGCTAACGAGGTAAGAAAGATACTTTCTGCGGTCAAGTCGCAGTATGATACCTTCTCCACCGTGCTTGCAAAGGCAAAGAAGAAGATAGATGAGGCAGGCAGGTCGCTGGATGACGCTCAACACCGCAATAATATGATACAAAAGAAGCTTAAGTGCATTGAGGCTTTGGACACCTCCGATTCGGATGAGATACTCGGCATCAACGCTCCCGAGAGCGAGGATTTTGACGAATAATTCACTTAAAAAGCAGACGGATAACGTCTGCTTTTTTGTTGACAACGGTACTATTGTGTGCTATAATATAACTTGGATAAATTTATATTATTTATATAAGGACTAAAATTATGTTACTTGCAGCAACCTGCCTTTTCGGGCTTGAAAGACAACTTGGCGAGGAGATAGACGCTCTCGGACTTAAAAGAGTTGAGACCATAGACGGTCGTGTGCTTTTTGAGGGCGAGGAGAAGGACATTCCACGTGTAAATATAAATCTGCGTTTAGCTGAGCGAGTTTTTATCGTTCTCGGTCGCTTCCACGCCGAAAGCTTTACCGAGCTTTTTGATGGCACAAATGCCATTCGCTGGGAGGATTGGATCGGAAAGCTGGATCAATTCCCCGTTACAGGTCACTCTATCAAGAGCAAGCTGACAAGCATTCCCGATTGCCAGAGTATCGTCAAAAAGGCGATCGTTGACCGTCTTTCGGGTGCTTACGGCATTGCTTGGTTTGATGAAACGGCGGTAAAATACAAGGTCGAGTTCTTTATTTTGAAGGACGAGGCTATGCTGATGATAGACACCTCGGGAGTGGCTCTCCATAAGAGAGGCTATCGCCCCGATGCAGGCGCGGCACCCTTGCGCGAGACCTTGGCGGCGGCTATTGCGCTGACCTCTCGCCCCAACGAGGAAAATCTCTTTTGGGATCCCTTCTGCGGCTCGGGTACTATCGCTATTGAGGCGGCTATGATCGCTCGAAAGATCGCTCCCGGACTCAAGCGTGAATTTGCGGCAGAGGCTTTCCCGAGAATTGATGCCGAGATGTGGCGTGCGGCTCGTGAGGAGGCGGCGTCCTTTGAGATCAAGGATTCGGGCTTCGAGGCGTGGGCAAGTGACATCGACGAGGATATTCTCGATGTGGCTTATGAAAACGCGCTCCGTGCAGGTGTTGAGGAAAATATTAACATCTTCCATTGTGACGCGCGAAAGATCGAAAAGCCTGAGGGTAGACGAGGCACTATCGTGTGCAATCCCCCTTACGGCGAACGAATGGGTGACATGAGAGAGGTTGAATTCCTCTACCGTGACATCGGTCGCCACTTCAAGACCTTTGAGCCTTGGCACATCTACGTTATCACCTCCTGCGACTATTTCGAAAAGCTTTACGGCAGACGCGCCGACAAGACCAGAAAGCTTTATAACGGTATGCTTCCCTGCAATCTTTATCAGTTCTTTAAGCCTGCGGAATTTCGCAAGGATGCACCCTTTGACAAAAAGAAATTCGACGGCAACCGTCAATTTGATAAAAACAAGGGATATAATAAAAACTTCAACAAGAAATTCAGTAAATAAAAGGAAAAATTATGCTTAATCTTTGTGATCCCAAAACAATAAAACAGGTAATGGATATGTTCGGTCTGAACTTTAAAAAGGAGTACGGACAGAACTTTTTGACCGACAATATGACCGTTGAGGATATTGCCGACGCCTGCAACGATGATAAGGACATCACCGTTATCGAGATCGGCCCCGGTATCGGCTGTATGACCCGTGAGCTTTGCGAAAGATATGCTCGCGTGGTGGCATTTGAGATCGACACAGGTCTTATTCCAGTTCTCAAATACACTCTTGATGGCTACAAGAACGTGACCGTTATCAATCAGGACATTATGGAGGCAGATCTTGCTACAACCCTTGCCCCCTATTTTGAAATGGGCAAGGTTGCGGTGTGTGCAAATCTCCCTTATTACATAACCACCCCCATTTTGATGAAGCTGATCGAAAGCAAGCTCCCCTTCGATTCTATCACCGTTATGGTTCAGACCGAGGTAGCGGAGCGACTTGCGGCAGGTGCGGGCAAAAAGAATTGCGGAGCTATTACAGCGGCTATTGACTACTATGGTGACGCTAATCTTCTTTTCACCGTTTCCGCAGACAGATTTATGCCTCCCCCCAAGGTTACATCCAGCGTGGTTCGTATTGATCTTTGGAAGGATAAGCCCATAAAGCCTATTGACGAGCCTACCTTCTTCAGAACCATAAAGGCGGCTTTTGAGCAAAGACGAAAGACTCTCCCCAACTCGCTTATGACGGGATTTTCCGAGATCAGCAAGGAAAGACTTACCGAGATCGTAGTTGAGTGCGGTCTTAAGAGTGATATTCGCGGCGAAAAGCTGACGGTATCCGATTTCTGCACGCTTTCCGACAAGCTTTACGCAGAGCTTCATAAATAAGAGGCGATAATGAAAAAAATCAGATTGATTATATTGTTTGCCGTAGCTTTGATCGCGTTTTCGTTCTATTCTTGTGACGGGGTGTGTGATCACAGCTATGAAACCGTTACGGTTGAGGCGACCTGCACGGCCGATGGCAAGATCAAGTCGGTTTGCAAGGAATGTGGCGACACGGTTGAAAGCGTCATACCCCTCAAGGGGCATAGCTTCACCTTTTCGGTAATACAGGCGGATTGCACAACGGCGGGCTACACAAAATACACCTGTGAGTGTGGATTTTCTTATAAGTCGGCAATAAGCACGCCCAAAGGACACGATTATGTCGCAGAGGCAACATATCCCACCTGCACCGAATCGGGATATACCACGTATAAGTGTAAGAATTGCCCCGATTCGTACGTGTCAGATGTTGTTGCTCCCATAGGTCACGATCTTGCGCAGACTGTGGTTGCGCCTACTTGCACTTCACAAGGATATACCGATTATTCCTGCAGCGCTTGCAATTATTCCTATACGTCGGATTACGTCAAGCCTCTGGGACATACTACCGAATCGAATATCACTTCCCCTACCTGCACCGAAATGGGATTTACCTCTTACGTCTGCTCGGTGTGTGATTTTGAATTCATCACCGATTTTACAGAGCCTTTGGGACACAACTATGAGTCTGAACTTATATGGATAGTGAGTTGTACTCGCAGTGGTGAGGAAAAATTCACTTGTGCTTGCGGGGCGACTTATACGGCCTATACTGCTCCCACAGGTCACCGATTTGAGGCTGTTGTAGTAAACCCCACCGTCTCCGACATGGGATACACCGAGTACATCTGCGATTGTGGGTTCAATTATTTTGGAAATTATCTATTTTACGAGGAGATACTCGATAACGCCTACGCCAATAACGATAAAGTGCTTGCCCACGGAATTGATATTTCGAGTTATAATCACACAGTTAATTCCAATGGTGAATATGAACCAATAGATTGGGTCGCGCTCAAGGAAGCCGGAGTTGATTACGTTATTTTGAAGATTGGAAGCACTGTTCGTGATAATGGAACTCGTGGCGGAATAGATCCGACTTTTGAAATGGATTATGCGGGTGCGAAGGCGGCAGGTATCGACGTTGGAGTCTATTTCTTCACCTATTCCACCACCGTTGAGGGTATTCGCAAGGATGCTGAATGGCTTTTGACATATCTTGATGGAAAGCAATTCGAATATCCCATATATCTTGATTTAGAGCCCTCGGAGAATGAAAATTATCATCCCGAAAACATTGCATCACCAATACTTACCGAAATGTTGCTCACCTTCTTCTCTACACTTCAGCGAGAGGGATATTATACGGGCTTGTATGTAAATAACGAATTTTTGTTTAATATTTTGCAGACCGACAACATTATCGAGCTTTTCGAGGTATGGTATGCTCGCCCCCCTCGTCTTGATAGCTATATCTGGAATCCCGAAGACACAGAAAGCTTTGTTTGGAATACCGATAAATACGGTGAGCATCTTGGAATGTGGCAATACTGCTGGACAGGTCAGTTACTACCGATCAGTACTGACGTTGATTTCAATTATTCTTACAAGGACTATCCGAGTATTATAAAGCAATATGGTTTTAACGGATATTAATTTAAAATGGCCCACGGGTATCCGTGGGCCATTTTTATATAAAGAAGCCCGAAGGCACTTCCCTTCGGGCAAATTTTTTAATTAGTTATTGTTTTCTAGCGCGCGGCGAGCCTTAACCATCTCCCTCATACGAGTGCTGGTGTCAAGGATCTTCTTGCGAAGACGGATCGACTTGGGAGTTACCTCGATAAGCTCATCGTCTGCGATGAATTCGATTGCCTCCTCAAGGCTGAATATCTTGGGAGGAGTAAGAAGGAGCTTTTCATCCGCACCTGCGCTACGAATAGCGGTAAGATGCTTTTCCTTACAGGGGTTAACCGAAATATCGTCGTTCTTGGGGTTCTCACCAACGATCATACCCTCATAAACCTCGGTCTGAGGACCAACAAAGAGCTGACCTCTCTCCTGAGTATTGAAAAGACCGTATCTGGTGGTAACGCCTGCCTCGCTGGCAACCAGCGCACCGGTAAATCTCATAATGATACCGCCACGGTGAGGCTGATAGCCCTCGAATAGGGTGTTAATAACGCCCTCTCCGTGAGTTGCGGACATAAACTCGGAGCGGTAACCGAAAAGGCATCTGGAGGGAATGCTGTACTCTATTCTCATACGGCTTCCAACGGGGTTCATCTCAAGAAGATCGCCCTTTCTCTGACCAAGCTTCTCGATAACCGCACCAACGTACTCGCTGGGAACGTCGAGAGTTACCTTTTCCATAGGTTCACACTTAACTCCGTCGATCTCCTTAAGAATTACCTTGGGGTTGGAGCAGGTGAGCTCATAGCCCTCGCGGCGCATATTCTCAATGAGGATCGAGAGGTGCATTTCTCCTCTTCCCGATACGATAAACTCGTCGGTGGTATCACCGTCACGAACTCGGAGAGAAACGTCACGGAGAAGCTCACGGTAGAGTCTTTCGCGGAGCTGACGGGATGTGACGAACTTACCTTCCTTACCTGCAAGGGGGCTGGTGTTTACCGCAAAGGTCATTTCCATTGTAGGCTCGCTGACCTTAACAAACTCGATAGGCTCGGGATTTGCGGTGGAGGTGAGAGTATCACCGATAGAAATGTCACCTGCACCCGAGAAGCAGATAATGTCGCCCATCTTTGCGTTTTCAACGGGTACACGAACAAGACCGTCGATCTGGAAAAGTGCCACTACCTTGGTCTTTCTGGGCTTTTCGTCGGGCTTGTGGAAGTTACAAACCATAACCTCCTGGTTAACCTTAATAGAGCCGCGCTCGATTCTACCGATACCGATGCGTCCTACGTACTCGTTGTAGTCGATAGAGGAAACCAGCACCTGAAGGTCGCCCTCGGGCTCACCCTCGGGAGCGGGGATATAATCAAGAATGGTGTCGAAGAGGGGGGTAAGATCCTCGCCCTCCTCAAGGGGATCTTTGGTTGCAGTACCCGAACGGCCCGAGCAGTAAAGCATAGGAGAATCAAGCTGCTCATCGTTGGCACCAAGGTCGATAAGAAGCTCAAGGATCTCGTCCTCAACCTCGCCAAGACGTGCGTCGGGCTTGTCTATCTTGTTTATGCAAACGATAACCTTGTGGTTAAGCTCAAGGGCGCGCTTGAGAACGAATCTGGTCTGGGGCATAGGACCTTCAGCCGCGTCGACAAGCAGAATAACACCGTTTACCATCTTCAGTACACGCTCGACCTCGCCGCCGAAGTCTGCGTGTCCGGGGGTGTCAACGATGTTGATCTTGACGTCCTTATAGTGAACCGCTGTATTCTTGGCAAGTATGGTAATGCCTCTTTCTTTCTCTATATCGTCCGAGTCCATAACTCTCGTAACGGTTTCCTGATTGTCTCTGTAAATTCCGCCCTGCTTCAGAAGTCCGTCAACAAGGGTGGTTTTTCCGTGGTCAACGTGCGCTATTATCGCAACGTTTCTCAAATCTTCTCTTACCATACTTACTCCTTAATAATTATATACAAAAAATTCATTTTTCTACTAAATATATATTTTAACACATTTTAACTGAAAAATAAATTGAAAGATATGACGATATTTTGAAAATTTTGTTGAACAATTTGTGCAATACGTCAAATTCAATGTCTTGAAAATATAAAAATTGACCATATGAGTTCTATTTTTTCTCATTGACAATGAATTTTTAGTGTGCTATAATTAAATAGAACCCGCATTTGGAGGTAGAGCAAGTGTTTAAAACAAAAATAGTATCATCCCTTGAAAATATTTTTCTTGACAGTAAGCTTGACGAATTTAAAACCTTAAATAAGCTTACGGTATTGAAAAACGAGCGCTTTTCTTTTCAGTTTATAGCGGATATGAGCGGCACTGACGATCCGATGCGTCGCATCATGACGCCGAAGATCGAGGGCGCGCTTGCAAAATACGCAACTGTTCGCGAGGTCAGATCCGTGCCTGTCACGATGCCTATCAGAACAGGTCTCGTACACGATAATTATCTGAGGACAGAACCCGGACTTTATCCGGATCTTTTGATGCCCACGGTTTATGACGGCGACGTATTTATGATCAAGAATCAGCTTAAATCTCTTTGGGTAGAGATCGATCTTCGTGATATGCACGACGAGATAAACGCGGGCGATAGCACGCTTAGACTCTCATATTGGAACTTGGGTGAGGAGTTTTCTTCCTCGGAGATCACAATTGAGATACTTGACGCGCTTCTCCCAAAGCAGGAGCTTTTGCTTACCCAGTGGTTTTACTGTGACTGTCTTGCAAATTATTACAGATGCCCCGTTTGGTCCGAGGAGCATTGGCGCATAATTGAAAGCTTTGTAAAAACCGCTAAAAGCAACGGAATAAATCTGTTGTTGACTCCTGTTTTCACTCCGTCTCTTGACACTAAAGTGGGCGGCGAACGACTTACCACACAGCTTGTTGGAATCGAAAAGGTATGCGATTCATATTCCTTCAACTTTGACCTGCTTGACCGCTGGATCAATATGTGCGACCGTATAGGAATCGAATATTTTGAGATTTCTCATTTCTTTACTCAATGGGGAGCGCAGCACGCACCTAAAATAATGGCTACCGTTGACGGCGAGTATAAAAAGATCTTCGGATGGGAGACAGATGCAACCTCTCCCGAGTATACCTATTTTCTCCGCACATTCATCACCGCTTTCCTTGACCACATGAAGGAAAGGGGCGACGATAGGCGCTGCTTCTTCCACATTTCAGACGAACCCTCAAAGGAGCATCTTCCCTACTATAAGGCGGCAAAGGAATCGATTGCAGACCTGCTTGATGGCTACACCATTATGGATGCCCTTTCAAGCTATGATTTCTTTACCGAGGGAGTTGTGGAAACTCCTATTCCCTGCAACGACCACATAAAGCCTTTTATTGATGGCAAGGTTTCGAATCTCTGGACATACTATTGCGGTGCGCAGTATAAGGATGTATCAAACCGCTATATTTCTATGCCCTCTTACCGCAACAGATCGATCGGTATGCAGATGTACAAATACGATATTGTAGGATTTTTGCATTGGGGATATAATTTTTATAACACTTTCAGGTCGTATTCTGTTCTTGATCCCTACGGTGACTCCTGCGGATACGATTGGGTTCCCGCAGGTGACACGTATTCTGTTTATCCGTCAAATGACGGGGATGCCCTTGAATCGTTGCGTATAATCGTGTTCTATGACGCTCTGCAGGACATTCAAGCTATGAAGCTTGCAGAATCCTATTTTGGCAAGGACGCGGTAGTTGAAGCGATCGAGATGGCGTTTGGCAAGGAAATAACCTTTGACACCTGCGCGAGATCCTCTGAACAGATGCTTGCCGTAAGAGAGGCGGTCAATGAAATGATCAGAAGAAAAATTGCAAAATAAAGCACAAAAAATTACCGCCTGCGGGTCTCCGCAGGCGGTCTTGTGTTATTGAATGTGTTTGTTTATAAAGGTCTCAATTATCGTTTTAGAGTTCAATCCAATAAGCTTTCCCGCGACCTCGCCGTTCTTCACGATGATGAGGGTAGGGATACTATCGATAGCAAAGGTAATTGCGAGCTGCTGTTCAGTGTCAACGTTGACTTTAGCTACCTTGATGTCCTCTCGCTCATTGGCGATCGCCTCGATAGCTGGAGCGATCACACGACAAGGACCGCACCACTCTGCCCAAAAATCAAGCAGAACAGGTTTTTCGGAATTTACTACCTCGGATTCAAAATTTGCTTTAGTTATTTCGATCATATTGTTTTCTCCTTATTTGCTCTTGTAGTAAAGCATACAGTGGCAATAGCCCTCAAAGTCGGGATCCTTGATCTGTGCCTTGAATTCCTCGCACATACACTTGTACTCGGGCTTGTCCTCTCTGCGGCAGGGGCAGTATCCGTTTCGTCTTTTGAGTCCTTCTTTTACGATGGCAACCAGCTCTTTATCGGGATTTTCGGTTATTTTCATAATAAACCTCACATTACTTCAAGAATCCGTTGATGATCTCTTCCTCTGCCTGCTTTTCGTCAAGACCGAGGGTCATGAGCTTGATAAGCTGCTCGCCTGCGATCTTACCGATTGCCGCCTCGTGAATAAGGGATGCCTCGGTGTTATTAGCAACTATTTTGGGGATCGCAACAACGCTTGCATTATCCATAATAATTGCATCGCATTCGGTGTGACCGGAGCATTTTGCGTTGCCTACAACGTCGGAAATAAAGAGCTGACGTGAGTTGTCCTTTGCGACAGAACGGGAAACGACGTGAGTTCCGCAATCCTCGCCCTTGAGGTCAACCACGAACTCGGTTTCTGCAAACTGCTCGCCGTGGGTCATTATCTTCTCGTAAACGATAAGAGTTGACTTTTCGTGGAGCACCGCCTCGGTCTTACGCTTGGTGGAGTCAACTCCCTTGATCTGGGTAGTTTCCATTTCCATATACGCGCCCTCTGCAAGCTCGACTACGGTGTGGGGATTCATTATGTTCTTGCCGTTTCCGTCGCCGTCGCCATAGTGCTTTTCAACGTACTTTACCTTTGAGTTTTTGCCAAGGTAAAAGCTATGGATACCGCTATGCTCACTATCCTGAACGCCGCAATTATGGATGCCGCATCCTGCGATAATAAGCACGTCTGCGCCCTCTTCAATGTGGAAATCGTTGTAAACGACCTCCTTGAGTCCGCTTTCTGCCAAAATTACGGGGATATGAACGCTCTCACGCTTGCCTGCCGCCTTGATATAGATGTCGATACCGGGCTTGTCCGTCTTTTTCTCGATGATGATGTTTTCGGAGGACTGCTTATCAAAGGTTTCGCCGTCAACACGAATAGAGTAAGCTCCTGTGGGAACGGTTTCAAGGTCAGCGACCTGACGGAGGAGGTTAAGTTTGATACTGTCCAGCTTCTTCTCTGCCATTACTCGTCACCTCCCTGTGTGAACTTGCATCCTACCTGCGCCGACAAAAGATCGGGCAGAATTGCAGCCTTTTCGCCGTATGCAGAGATCTTTCCGTCTGCTACGACTACGATCTTATCTGCGATATCAAGAATTCTCTCCTGATGGGAGATTATAAGGATGCAACCGTGGGTTCTTTCGTGCATCTTCTCAAAAACCTTGATAAGGTTATTGAAGCTCCAGAGGTCGATACCCGCCTCGGGCTCGTCGAAGATAGAAAATTTAGTGCCACGGGCGTTTATCATAGCGATCTCGATTCTCTTAAGCTCACCACCCGACAAGGATTCGTTAACCTCGCGGTTGACGTATTCCTTTGCGCAAAGACCAACCTCGGAGAGGTATTTGCAAGCCTCTGCAACCGAAATTTTGCTTCCTGCCGCCAAGGAAATAAGATCCTTGACAGTGATGCCCTTAAATCTTACGGGCTGCTGGAAAGCAAAGCTGATGCCCGCATTGGCTCTCTCGGTGATGGACATATTGGTAATATCCACGCCGTCTAGAAGTATCTGACCCGAGGTCGCCTTATATATACCCGCAATAAGCTTTGCGAGTGTAGACTTACCGCCGCCGTTAGGACCTGTGATAGCAACGAAACGGTCGTTAATGGTAAGGCTTATATCGTCAATTATACGGTTTTCCTTGCCGGTGTTTTCGTCAATGACCGTATAAGTCAGATTTTTGATCTCTAACATTCTGTTTTTCCTTTCTGAAACACTATATATAAAAGCATTATTTGCCAATAATATTCTACCATAAAACATTAATTAAATCAATAGATTTAAAGAAAATAATATTTTAAAAAGGGGAAAGATTTTGTCTTCCCCCTATCTTTTTTATGCATCTAAATATCTGCAAGCTGCGAGTGCGGCAATTGCGCCGTCTCCGCAAGCGGTGGATATCTGACGGATATTCTTTGTTCTGCAGTCACCTGCAACGAAAAGGCCCTCGGTTTCGGTCAAGCAATTCTCGTCGGAAACCACGTATCCTCTATCAGAAAGCGCTACAACGTTCTTATAAGCCTCGTTTTCGGGAACCTGTCCGATTGCTACGAACATTCCATCAAGGTCAAGTCTGGTCTTTTCACCGGTTGCGGTATTCTTGATAACTATGCCGCCGAAAACGTCGTTTCCGTGAATTGCTTCAACGGTGCATCCGTAGATGATCTCGACGTTCTTTCTCTTACGAAGAATGTTGGCAAGCTTCTCTTCACCGGTAAGAAAATCAAGGTTCTGAACAACGTATACCTTCTCACATCCGTCGGAGAGCATGATAGCTTCCTGGAGCGCAGAGTTACCGCCGCCGATAACTGCTACGGTCTTGCCTGCATAGAATGCGCCGTCACAAACTGCGCAGAAGGAGATACCCTCACCAATGAAGTCCTCTTCTCTGTCGATACCGAGCAGACGGTGACGCGCACCGGTTGCGATAATAACGGTCTTGGACATATAAACGTCGTCGCCACAGAATACACAAAAGAGATTTCCCTCTTTTTCAATTCCGGTAACCTCTGCCATATCAAGCTCGGCGCCCATCTCGAGAGCCTGGGATACCATCTTTTCGGCAAGCTCGTTACCGCTTATCTGGTTATATCCGGGGTAGTTTTCTATTTTAGGGGAAAAGGTCATCTGACCACCGAACATTCCCTTATCAAGCACGAGAACGCTTTTATCTGCTCTGCGAGCATATATAGCGGCGGTAAGTCCCGCAGGACCTGCGCCTATAACGATTAAATCATACATTTTGAAATTCCTTTCTTGTGGTCGGAATTAAACTTTATCTTATTCAAAGTTTTTGCGTCGCCGATGTTTTCGAAGAAAACTCGCAAAGCAGGATTGCTTGCAATCTGCGTGAGTTTTTCTTAAAAAGCGACCGCTAATCCAACGCGCGGAGCGTTGGTCGCCGCGCGCACGCGGCGAAATTTCCTTACCCTTCATAAGCGCCACAGAAGGGTGAATTTCAAAAGCTCATAGAGCTTTTGAAAGAGGGGAACCGCACAAGTGGGGGGTTCCCCTCTAAATCATTAAATCAACAATTATTAGAGAGAAGTTTCAATAAACTTCTTGATGTTGGAGAGGTTAGCAGCCTTGGCAACCTCAACTCCGTCCTCAACAACTACGAGGGTGGGAGCCTGCTTAATGCCGTATGCTGCAACGAGATCAAGATGCTCGTCTGCATACATCTTTTCGAACTCTATGCCTGCCTTGTCAAGGAACTCTGCAGCGATCTTGCAGTTGGGGCAGGTCTTGGTAGCGAACAGAAGAATCTGCTTTCCGGTTACGGTCTCGCATACACACTCTTCTGCGGCAACAGGCTCGGGAATTACATTGATGGTTCTTACGCTGTCAGTACCAACGTTGATCTCGGGATGAAGCTCTGTGGAGCGATCGATATTATAGGTTCTTCTCTCCTTGAACTCCTGGCTCTTACCGTCGTTCCAGTTCTGAACGGGACGATAGTAACCGGTGATACGGCTATAAACCTCTGTCTTCTTGCCGCACTTGGGGCAGGTGTACTCCTCACCGTTAATGTACCCATGATCTGTACATACGGAGTATGTAGGAGACATTGTGTAATAAGGAAGCTTGTAGTTCTCTGCGATCTTGCGAACAAGATTTGCAGCGCTCTTCCAGGTGGGAAGCTTCTCACCAAGGAATGCGTGGAATACAGTACCCGAAGTGTAGAGGGTCTGAAGCTCGTCCTGAATATCGAGAGCGTCGAAGATGTCCTCGGTGTAGCTTACGGGAAGGTGGCTGGAGTTAGTGTAGTAAGGAGCCTTTGCATTATCGGTAGCGGTAATGATGTCGGGCCATCTCTTTCTATCGTGCTTAGCGAAGCGGTAAGAGGTGGACTCTGCGGGAGTTGCCTCAAGGTTGTAGAGGTCGCCGTACATTTCCTGATAGTCGGAAAGTCTTTCTCTCATGTGGTTGAGAACGTTCTTGGTAAACTCCTGGGTTTCCTTATGAGTCATATCTGCTCTGAGCCACTTAGCGTTAAGACCAACCTCGTTCATACCAACGAGACCGATGGTTGAGAAGTGGTTGTTGAAGGTGCCAAGGTATCTCTTGGTGTAGGGATAAAGTCCCTCGTCAAGAAGCTTGGTTATAACGCCACGCTTGATTTTAAGTGAGCGAGCCGCAATATCCATCATCTTGTCAAGTCTCTTGTAGAACTCTTCCTCGTTCTCGG
>JAZUAS010000115.1:0-4386 GCA_045638125.1 Eubacteriales bacterium
AAGACCGCTTGGCCTCCGACTTTACGAGGAATATCCCGCCGCCGCCGTGGTAACTATCTTTCTTTGAGGAAGCTTACCCTTCATCGTATCCTTTACGGGAAGCAGTGGATCAGCAGCACCCGTAACACGCATAGCCGCGTAAACGTAGCTTCGACCGGAAAGAGGGTCACGGATAGCACCACCGATACAGGTCGCCGCGCCGCCGAAAGGCTCGATCTCGGTGGGGTGGTTATGGGTTTCATTCTTGAAGAGAAGCAACCATTCTTCGTCCACACCGTCGACTGTGACGGTCATCTTGACGGTACAAGCGTTGATCTCCTCGCTCTCGTCAAGCTTTTTAAGCTGACCCGTCTTTTTCAGATACTTGCCCGCGAGAGTACCGATGTCCATAAGGTTCTGGGGCTTGGTTCTGCCAAGCTTTTCTCTTGTAGCAAGGTATTCCTTGTATGTCTTTTCGAGAAGCTCGTCCTCGAATTTAACGCTGTCGATAGTAGTCAAAAAGGTAGTATGACGGCAGTGATCCGACCAGTAAGTATCGATCATTCTGATCTCGGTGATGGTAGGATCTCTCTTTTCGCTTGCAAAATAAGCGCGACAGAACTTGATGTCGTCGATATCCATGGCGAGACCAAGCTCCTTGACCATTTTGGAGAGCTCCTCATCGCTCATGGTGATAAATCCGTCAACGGTTGCAACACTCGTAGGGATCTCGTACTGAACCGCAAGAGTCTCGGGCTTCTCAAGGGATGCCTCACGAGCCTCAACGGGGTTGATTACGTACTTTTTAATGTCTGCAATATCCTTTTCGGTCAAAGCACCGCCAAGAACGTAAACCTTTGCACTTCGAACGGTAGGACGGTTGCCGCAGGACATGATCTGAATGCACTGCGCCGCGCTATCCGCTCTCTGGTCGAACTGACCGGGAAGGAACTCAACCGCAAAAACGTAGCCGTCGGCTACAAGCTCATCGGAGATAATATCAAGCTGAGGCTCGGAGAAAACGGTAGACTTTGCCGCCTCAAAAACCTCTGCGGAGATGTCGTCCGCGTCATAACGGTTGAGCACGCGAACACTCTCAAGATTCTTTATTCCAAGAAGATTTTTAAGCTCGGAATAAAGGCCTGCCGCCTCGTGAGCAAGCTCCTTTTTCTTTTCAACAAATATTCTGTAAACCATGTTTTACTCCTTATATGCCGCCAGCGCGCGCTGACCGATGTCGTGGCGGTAATATGCATTTTCAAAATCTATCTTTTCTACCTTGGCATAGGACAGCTTGATAGCATCCTCAAGAGTGTCTGCAATGCTTGTAACTCCAAGCACTCGTCCACCGTTTGTGAGAAGCTTGTCACCCGAAAGCTTTGCACCTGCAACATAAACGTCGGGAGCGATATCAGCGGGGATAGTCATCTCAAAGCCCTTTTCGTAGGACTGGGGATAGCCCGCGGACGCCATAATTACACAGCAAGCGCTCTTGTCGCTGAATTTAACCTCGGTCTCTGCAAGAGTGCCGTTTGTAGTCGCCTGCATAACTGTTAGCAGGTCGCTTTCAAGCAGAGGAAGCACCACCTGTGTCTCGGGGTCACCGAAGCGGCAGTTGTACTCAATGACCTTGGGGCCACAAGGAGTGAGCATAAGTCCGAAGTAAAGGCAACCCTTAAAGGTTCTGCCCTCGGCGTTCATAGCGTCGATAGTAGGCTTGAAGATCGTCTCCATGCACTCGTCGGCAACAGACGCGGTGTAATAAGGATTGGGAGCAACCGTACCCATACCGCCCGTGTTAAGTCCGGCATCGTTGTCGCCCGCTCTCTTGTGATCCATAGAGGAGATCATAGGCTTAACAACCTTACCGTCGGTAAATGCAAGTACCGATACCTCGGGACCAGTCAAAAATTCTTCAATTACGATGTGGTCACCGCTTGAGCCGAACTGCTTGTCCTGCATCATCGAAACAACAGCAGCCTTTGCTTCATCAAGGGTTTGTGCGATTATAACACCCTTACCAAGCGCCAATCCGTCCGCCTTTATAACCGTAGGAATGGGAGCGCTCTCGAGATACTTGAGAGCCGCATCCATATCGTCAAATACCTCGTAAGCCGCGGTAGGAATGTTGTATTTCTTCATAAGATTCTTGGCAAAGACCTTACTGCCCTCGATTATAGCCGCGTTCGCGCGAGGGCCGAAGCAAGGAATTCCCTTTGCCTCCAAGGCATCTACACAACCAAGCACCAGCGGATCGTCGGGAGCGACAACGGCATAATCAATGCCGTTTTCCACCGCGAAAGCCACGATCTTCTCGATATCCTTTGCGCCGATGTCAACAAGAGTCGCATCAGCCGCCATACCGCCGTTTCCGGGGAGCGCAAAAATCTGCTCTACGCTCTTATTCTCTTTTATCTTCTTTATGATGGCGTGTTCTCTTCCGCCACCGCCTACTACCATTATTTTCATTATGTTCTCCAATAGTTAGATGATGATTGGATCAAGCCTTCGGCGACTCGCTTTTTAGGAAAAAGCTCCGCAAAAACTTTTAATATTTGGGTTCTAACAAAGGTGAGGTGACGCTGAAATTTTGCACACAAAATTTCAGCCTGCTATTCGCTCTCGTGTTGCAACAGCATAGAACCCAACCGATATAATTCTATTTTTAAATTTTGTTCAGTTTAAGTTAGTTTTCAACGAGTTAAATCAATGGTGGAATAAACGCATACCCGTAAAGCACATAGCCATTCCGTACTTATCACAGCACTCGATTACTACGTCATCTCGTATTGATCCGCCGGGCTCTGCTATGTACTTAACGCCGGACTTCTTCGCTCTCTCGATATTGTCACTGAAGGGGAAGAACGCATCAGAACCGAGGGCAACGCCGTCAATCGTGTCAAGATATGCTCTCTGCTCCTCCTTGGTGAAGGGCGCGGGCTGCTCGGTGAAGTACTTCTGCCAGTTGCCGTCAGCGCAAACGTCCTCTTCGTTCTGATTGATGTAACCGTCGATAACGTTATCTCTGTCGGGTCGGCCGAGGGTGGACTTGAAGGGAAGATTCAGCACCTTGTCGCTCTGGCGGAGGAACCAAGTATCTGCCTTGCCGCCGGCAAGTCTGGTGCAGTGAACTCTCGACTGCTGACCTGCTCCAACACCAATCGCCTGACCGTCTACTGCGAAGCAGACAGAGTTGGACTGGGTATATTTAAGGGTGATAAGCGCGATAACGAGATCGCGGATAGCGCTCTCGGGCATATCCTTGTTTGCGGTAACGATATTAGTCAGAATATCCGCGCTGATCTTATAGTTGTTTCTTCCCTGCTCGAAGGTGATGCCGTAAACCTGCTTTCTTTCGATCTCCGCGGGAACGAAATCGGGGTCGATCTTAACGATGTTGTAGCTACCCTTTCTCTTGCCCTTGAGAATTTCAAGTGCCTCGGGCTCGTATCCGGGAGCGATGATACCGTCGGAGACCTCGCGCGCGATCATCTTCGCGGTAGTAACGTCGCAACCGTCGCTGAGTGCCACCCAGTCGCCGAAAGAACACATTCTGTCGGTTCCTCTTGCTCTTGCATAGGCGCAAGCCAAGGGGGACTCGTCAAGGCCCTCAATGTCATCAACGAAGCAAGCCTTTTTCAGCTTCTCGGAAAGGGGAAGACCAACCGCCGCGCTGGTGGGGCTGACGTGCTTGAAGGAAGTAACTGCAGGGAGACCGAGAGCCTCTTTAAGCTCCTTTACAAGCTGCCAGGAGTTGAATGCGTCAAGGAAATTGATGTATCCGGGTCTGCCGTTGAGAATTTCAATGGGAAGCTCGCTTCCATCGTGCATAAAGATCTTGGAAGGCTTCTGATTGGGGTTACAGCCGTATTTAAGTTCAAATTCTTTCATTTTATTTTACCTTTGGGTCATGTGGGGAAGAGAAAACTTTTTGAGCAAAAGTTTTCTCTTCCCCACACCCCATCTCTTTCAAAAACTTTTTAAATATTTTGGTGAAATCGGATGTGAGAGCTTATCTGCTCACAGTGAAGAAGATTTAAGCGTTTTTATTTACGATTCTGGTTTCTGTTTCGCCGGTAGCAATATCTATATATCTTACGAACAAGGAAACCTTATTATCCTCGTTGAGGTTTGTCCAAATAAGGTCGGTCAACTCGTCGATAGCAACGTCGGGAAGCTCAAGAGTCTTGGGCTCGCCCTCGAAGGAAGGCAGGGGGTTGCCGTCGCAATTATAGGTGTGAATGAACTTTGCCTTGCCACACAAGGGGTTGGAGTAAGCGTATGTAAATCTTTCGCAAGAGGAGTCATCTCCCTCTGCGCTCTTAAGGATAGACATAGCGTAGTTCATTTGACCGTTTTCGCGGTGAATGATACCCGAAATTCTGGGGGTGAAGTTAGGCTTATCGT
>JAZUAS010000116.1:0-14451 GCA_045638125.1 Eubacteriales bacterium
CGAGTGGCAGTTGGTCATTTTCGACTGCAGCACATTGACGAATATGGACAAGGAAAACGGTATCGGTCATACAAGATTGCGTGTCTTTACCTCAAGCGTAACGGGTAACACTGCCGACATAGCATGGGTCGGATTCTTCGACAATACTAACGATGCTCGTGAGCTCTACACCAAGTACACCGAGAGCTACAACATTGCTGCAATACCCGCAGCATGCACTCACACTTGGGTAGACGCCGACTGTGACACTCCCAAGACCTGTTCTAAGTGTGGTGAAACCGAGGGCGCGGCTCTTGGTCACGGCACAAAGGGCTTTACCTACACGGCTACCAATAAGATTACCACCTTTGACGTTCACTGCGCTCTCTGTGGTGAGTTCCTCGAAACCAAGACAGGCATCAACCAGGAAGGCTTGGCAGTTCTCGATGCTAACAAGCTTGCACAGAACGCTGTTTACCAGGAGGCTGTTTCGGGCGTACCCGTATGCGGAGACGTAACCAAGTTCACCAGCACCTTCCATAACGGCCTTGAATACGTCGATATATCGACTTCAAGATCTACTTCTTCCTCCTACGTATACTTCTCCATTCCCGGCAAGGCAACTACCGTAGGCAATTACGTAGCTGTAATTTACAGAAGCTGGAACCTCAACAACACCGGCATGTACGTAAGCAGCTCCGAGTCCAACAGCGTGAGCGGTTCTCATGCAGCAACGGGAGTAACTTCATGGAGCACTCTCACCTCCAACTGGAATATTATGCTCTACGACGTTTCCGCTATCTCCGAATTGAGCAGCGAAGGCGCAGGCACGATCCGTTTCGACATTGGCGCTAATATGTTTGGTAGACATATCGAAATAGCTTATATCGGATTCTTCAGCTCTCAGGATGAGGCAAATACGTTCTACGCTGCGGCTGCTGACGAATACAAGCTCACCGAGAACGAGGCAGGCGGAGCTTTCAGAGCGCATTACAACAGTGTTTCCGTAAACGGCACAGCGCTGACTATCAGCGGTACCGAAAAGAACATAATGCACGAGTACGACCTCTCCGCATCCGGCACCGTTCGCACCTTAAGCTGGGGTGGTTGGTTCATGACTTATAGCGGAACCAAGAACTACAAGTACGTTATCACCGACGCTGACGGCAACAGTAAAGAAGGCACGTGGGTCGGCGGCGACCAGACTTCCAGCACAGGTCACGCAGATGCAGCGATCGGAATGGGACTTGGCGACACCATAGGAACAGCAAACGACTGCCGTAAGGGCGCTTCGTACAGCAAGACCTTTACCAACGTCGATCTCGCAACCTTCTCCGGCAAGACCGTCACCATTCAGATCTACGCTGAAACTAACGACGGCAGAGAAATTCTGATCACACGTTTCCTCAACGTTAAAGTTGACGTATTCTACAAGACTTACATCAACCAAGTGTACGTAGACAGCACTAACTATGCTACCGCAGGCGGACATGAGAACAAGCTGTTTACGATCGACCTCTCCGGAAAGACCTTGACCACTGCAGATAATTCTCTGAAGGTCTACGGTTGGTTCATCGCTAACAGCGGAACTAAGAATTACGTATACGTTGTTACCGATACGGAAGGCAACACGAAAGAAGTAGAATACACGACCAGCAATCTGACTACCAGCCAAGGTCACAGAGATGCGGCAACGAGCTTCGGACTTAACCCCGACAACGCTCTGTTGAACGGATCACTCGGCGTAATCTTCGATCTTACAGGATTTGAAGGCAAGACGGTTACAGTCGAGCTTTATTCGGTAACCAACGACGGCTTTGAGATTCTGTCTACCAGAATTACCGGCGTTTCGGTTCCCGAGGCTGAGGAAGAAACCGAAACTGAAACTGAAACTGAAACTGAAACCGAAGTTGAAACCGAACCCGAGGAAGAAGAATACACCGGCAAGTATAAGACTTACATTAATAATATCTATGTAAACGGAACGAATTTCGTGGGATCTGTAGCAGGAGAAAACAGAGTGTATACAGTTAACCTCGCCGGACAGACCTTGAAAAATGCAACGTCCCTGAATTGGGCAGGTTGGTACATCGTTGAAAGCGGAACCGCAAAGTACGTTTACACCATTACCGATACGGACGGCAACTCGATAGACAGAGAGTACGTCGGCGCTGATATTACCAGCTCCGGTCACATAAGCGCAGCCGAGAGTTACGGACTTAATGCCGAATCCCTTAAGGGCGGTTCGATCAACCACACCTTTGATCTTAGCGGATTTGAAGGCAAGACGGTTACCATCGAGCTTTATTCGGTAAGTAACAACGGCTATAAGGTTCTTTCCACCGTATTCAATAACGTTACGATTGCTGAAAAACCCTCTGTATATGACGGATTGTACAGAACCTACGTCAACAATTTCTATGTAAACGGTCAAAATATTGTAGCCGCAGGCGGACACGATAATAAGGCGTTTACGGTTGACCTCTCCGGATACACCTTGATAGACGCAAAGTCTATGCAGCTTGGCGGTTGGTACATCGTTAAAACCGGAACCGCGAAATACGTTTACACCATTACCGATACGGACGGCAACACGAAGGACGTAGAGTACGTCGGCGCTGATATTACCTCATCAGGTCACATAAGCGCAGCAGAGGGTTACGGACTTGACGCTCAGTCCCTTATGGGCGGTTCGATCAGCACTACCTTTGATCTTTCCGGATTTGAAGGCAAGACGGTTACAGTTGAGCTTTATTCGATAACCAACGAAGGTTATAAGGTTCTCTCTACCAGAATTACCAACGTTACTATTGCTGAAAAAGACCCTGTATACACAGGATTGTACAAGACCTACATAAATTATGTGTATGTAAACGGCTCGGCGGTTGTGGGTGCAGGAGGATACGAGAACAAGACGTTTGTAACTGATCTCTCCGCATACACCTTGAACACACCCACTTCTATGTATATCGGCGGTTGGTTCATCGTTGACAGCGGTACCAAAAATTACGTATACTCCATTATTGATGCAAAGGGTAACAAGAAAGACGTATCAATCACCACTAGCGATCTGACCACCTCCACAGGTCACAGAGACGCGGCAACGAGCTACGGACTTAACCCCGACAACGCTCTGTTGAACGGATCACTCAGCATAACCTTTGATCTTACAGGATATGAAGGTCAAACGGTTACCATTAAGCTTTATTCCGTGAGCAACAACGGCGATACGGTTCTGTCCTCTATCTTTAACAACGTTAAGGTTGCGGCTGCTTCTGAATAATATCGGCTAAAGGCTAAAAAACTACAAAAACAAAATCCCCACGGGAGCGATCCCGTGGGGTGAAAGAAAGACAAATTATGATTAGAAAAAGAAAATTCCCTTACGAAGACCCAGAATTTTTGAAAATTGAGGTTTTGAACGATATAATCACCGAAAGCGGCGATTACGTCGATACCGAAGCCGAAACCGAAGATGACGGTTGGGATATGGGCTTTCTTCCCTTCTGATTTGACTTTCGAAGCTTATAAAATTTAACAACAAACCTCCCACGGGGCTTTACCCGTGGGAGGTTTTGTGTAGTAAAAAGATTATTAAATTTTGTTTGTGTCAGATTGATTTCCAAGGACTACTCATCCACCGCTAAAGCGGTCCCCCTTCCCTCACAAGGGAAGGTTGAGGGCGTGATGACATCGAATATTCAACTGTAGCCGTGAAAAGGGTTTTAAGGTTATAGTTCAATGCACTCAACATTTATTTATAGCCGTATAGAATGTTTTTGCTGTCTGTAAAATAACATCGCTATTCGCCTTGCGAAAACCTTCCCTTGCGAGGGAAGGGGGACCGCTTTAGCGGTGGATGAGTAGTCCTCGGATGAGTAGTCCATTCCCTTAGCTACTCAATATCTCTTGTTACATCTCTATCAAAATTCAAATCTTCAAAATCCAATTCAAGATGCTTCAAAATATCACTTGCAACACCTTCAAATCGTTTCTTAATATCAAAATTTGTATATCTCAACACCGTAATTCCCCACTGTCCCAACCTATGATCTCTTTCAATATCGGCAGCTCTGTTTTCAGGTTCATAATGTTGAGAACCGTCAATTTCTATTGCAATTTTTGCGCTCGGAATATAAAAATCTACAATATAATTCTCTATGCTTTTTTGTCGTTTTACGGAAACGGGTAATTTTTTGAGAAAATTATACCACAAGTGTTTTTCTTCATCGGTCATATTCTTTCGCAATTTTTGCGCGTTCTTTTTGTTACTTTTTTCGTATGGTAACATTATCTTTCCTTTTTTTAATCGGGAGGTTTTTCTCCCGATTTCTTCATTTATATTATATATAACTTAATCCTGCAAAATTCTGACTCTGATAACGCCATCGATAGCTTTCAGCTTATCAAGTGAACCGCTATCCGCCTTTCCCGTCAGGTCAATAATGGTATACGCCACCTCGCCGCGCGATTTACTCATCATATTCTCAATATTAAGCCCTTGCTCCGAGCAGATCGTCGTAATGCTCGAAATAACCGCAGGAATATTCTTGTGAAGCACGCAGATTCTTGCGTCTCCGCTTCTTGCCATGCTGATAGCAGGGAAATTTACGCTGTTGCGGATATTTCCATTTGCCAGATAGTCCGCAAGCTCCTGCGCCGCCATTACCGCGCAGTTGTCCTCGCTCTCCTCGGTAGATGCTCCAAGGTGAGGAATAGCAACAATTCCCTTTACGCCTATGACTTCTTCGGTGGGGAAATCGGTGACGTAAGACGCTACCTTGCCGCTCTCAAGGGCTTCTTTCAAGTCAGCCGCGTTGACGAGGTCGGCTCTGGAAAAATTAAGAATTCTCACGCCGTCCTTCATCTTGGCGATAGTCTCCTTGTTGATCATTCCCTTGGTCTGGGGTGTCGAGGGAACGTGGAGCGTGATGTAATCGGCACAAGCGTATATGTCATCGTAGGTTGCCGCCTTGGTGACGTGATGATTGAGATTCCATGCCGCCTCGATCGACATATAGGGGTCACAGCCCACAACGTCCATGCGGAGATGAACCGCCGTGTTCGCTACCATGCCGCCTATCGCGCCAAGTCCGATAACACCGAGAGTTTTGCCTGCGACCTCAACGCCCGCAAACTTACCTTTGCCCTTCTCGACCTGCTTTGCTACGTCCTCGATAAGAGTTCCCGCCCAGGCAATGCCGCCTATTACGTCTCTCGACGCAAGCATAAGTCCCGCAACAACAAGCTCCTTGACCGCGTTCGCGTTAGCGCCGGGGGTGTTAAATACCACAACTCCCTGCTCCGTGCAACGGTCGATTGGGATGTTGTTGACACCCGCGCCCGCTCTCGCAATCGCGCGTAGCTCCGGATTAAATTCCATGTCCAGCATATTTGCGGAACGTACCATGATGCCGTAGGGGGCATCTACGTCCTCGCCTACGTTGAAAAGCGCAGGATCAAGCTTATCTGTGCCTATTTTGGCAATTTTATTAAGCAATTTTATGTTTTTGATCATTTTTTAGGATTCTCCTCGGCGAATTTTTTCATAAACGCAACAAGTGCTTCTACGCCCTCGTAAGGCATAGCGTTATATATCGACGCTCTCATACCGCCGACGCTTCTGTGTCCCTTGAGGTTCTTAAGACCTGCCGCAGAGGCTTCGGAGGCGAACTTTTTGTCAAGATCTGCATCGCCCGTAACGAAGGTAACGTTCATAAGTGAACGGGATTCCTTCTTGACGGGGGCGATATAGTAGCTCTGGCTGTCGAGGTAATCGTAAAGGAGCGCCGCCTTCTTTGCGTTCATTTCCTGCATAACAGTAAGACCGCCGAGCTGCTCTATCCACTTATAGACAAGACCTGCCATGTAGATAGCGTAGCAAGGGGGGGTGTTATACATCGAATCGTTGTCTGCCATGGTCTTCCAATCGAGCATGGTCGGTATCTTTTCGTCTGCATAGCCTAAAAGGTCATCGCGGACTATAACGAGGGTCACTCCCGCGGGCGCCATGTTCTTTTGCGCTCCCGCGTATATCACTCCGAATTTTGTTACGTCAATAGGCTCGGAAATAATGCAGGACGAAAGGTCGGCAACGAGAGGCACGTCGCCCGTGTCGGGGATATAGGGGTATTTCGTGCCGTATATAGTATTATTGAAACAAATGTGGAGGTAGGACGCGTCCTGATCCACCATTTCGCGAGTGATTTCGGGAACGTGGTCGAAGTTCGAGTCCTTTGTGGTCGCGATGCACTTGACATCATATCCCATCTTCTCTGCTTCCTTGTACGCCTTGCCCGAGAACTGTCCAGAGACGGCGTAGAGCGCCTTTTTTGCGGGCTTCAGACCTATAAGGTTCATGGGAACCGACGCAAACTGTGTAGACGCGCCGCCCTGAAGGAACAATACCTTGTAGTTGTCGGGAATATTCATTATCTTGCGCAGGTCGGCCTCTGCCGCCTGAATTATCGCTTCATAGTCGGGAGAACGGTGGCTCATCTCCATAACAGACATTCCTGAATTGCCGTAGCAGACCAGCTCATTTGCGGCTTGCTCAAGGACGGGAAGCGGAAGCATGGATGGACCTGCTGAAAAGTTGTAAACTCTGTTCATAATCGATCTCCTTAAATATCAAAAAAGATATTATTATTATATTACAATCCCCTTTAACTGTCAAGACATTTTATCAAATTAAAGCGCTAAAACGTCAACTTTGTATAAATTCACACAAATATTCTTTTCATGAAATCTTTTTTGTTAAATTTGTATCACAGAAAAAAATCACCGCTCGGACGCATCGGTCACGGGCGGTGATCTTTAATTAATAAAAGATTATTCTTCAGTGTCGTCTGAGCCGACGTTTGCAGCTGCATTTTTGCCGATCTCATCGGATTCCTCGTTGATAACGAGATCCTCCTCGACCTCCTTGTTTGCGTTTTCGTCGATGTTAAGTACAGCCGCCGCCTTCTTCTTGGCTTTTCTCCAAAGAACGACTGCGGTAGCGCCTACTGCGATAACTATTCCGCTTATAGACGTTGCCAGAACGGTTGCGCTGGTAGGGTCGATATAAAGCGAGTTTATTTCAAAAAGTCCGTGTGCGATCTCAAAAAGAAACATAACAAAAACCTCCTTTTAGCCTCGATATGCGAGACCTTGTTCTTACCAACGGATATTATATCACAACTTTCGGTTTTTGTCAACTCTTTGTTTTCGGCAGATCTTTCTTCGATTTAACGCTTTTTTCAGCTTTTCTTTTTTCTGGAAGCAATAGCATTCAAAATGTATTTTGCTCCGACCTTCGCTCCCGAGCCTACGTTGTAGACCGCTTTGTGGAGCGCCGCGTCTATCCTCTCCTCAAACTCGCCCGAGCGGCCGAACATATCGGCGACGTATCTGTCAACGTCCTTGACATCGCTCTTTTCAATCGAAATTCCGATCTCGTCGCGGAGAGTGATCTCAATGGGCTCGCAGCCGATCTTCTCCCAGTTGGGGTTGAGGACCTTCATTTTGGTGTTGACGAACAGGACGGGGCGCTTTGTAGCAAAGCTGTATTCAAAGGAGATTCCCGACCAGTCGGTTATCATCAGATCGGCGGAATATATCGAGGAGTTGCCCGAAAAATCAAGCTCAAAGGTAAGTCCCTCGCCCACCTTATCCTGCCATTTTTCCACGATCGCCTGCATACGCGGTCCGTATCTCTTTACGTACTCGGGGTGAGGACGCACGGTGATGTGATATTCGTCCGAAAGCAGCTTTTCAAGCATCTCGTCTATGCAAGAGTCGAGAATATTATCCTCGTTCCAGGTGGGAGCGATGAGGATCTCGCGTCTGCCGCCCGTCTTGTGAGTTGCTCTCTCTTTTTCACCTATCGCGATAAGGTCGTCGGCAAGAGGATAGCCGAACTCAACGAGGGTCTTTTCGCGGAGACCGTAACACTTGACGGTTGCCGCCATTTCCCTCTTTATATGCTCTCCTGCGCAGAAAACGGTATCAAACGCGTCGAGAGAGCCCTCTTTCATTCCCATGTGCATGCTCATGAGCGCGTGGGGAACGTAGACGTACTCAATATCCTTTTTTATTATCGACTTTTTGAGGTAATACTTGTCGAGATCGGGGGTAGTCATAACCACCATATCGGCTTCCATTTTCATCATAAGCGGAATGGTCTTTTTGAGACCGATATAGTAGGGCTTGATCTGTGTATTGGTCTTCGCCACCTCAAAAATGACGTCTTTGGGGTCATTTGTAACGTAGTGAACGGTGATATTTGAGCGAGAGATCAGCTCCTCTATAAGGCTCTTATAATACTTATAAAATCCGCTCTTTTCCGAGTAGATAACCAGGTGCTTATTGACTATCTTGAAAAATTTTTTGTAGTCTTGACGCTCTCTCTTGCGGTTTTCCTTCCAATCGGCGTCCTTTTTCTTGGCAGGCTCAAGAGCCTCTATCTTTTTCAGCTCCTCGCGGCTGCGCTCAAGCGCCTCGTAGTCCACGTACTTCTTGGGATTTATAATGACGTTGAGAATATACATCTGCGCCACCGAGAAAAGGTTTCCAAGTATCCAGTAGAACGCCGTACCCACGGGAACTATGCAACCGAGAACCACCGAAAGCGAGACCGAAAACGCCATTACGCCGTATTTGTTGAAATTGCTCTGCTCGCTTTGAAGCACGTTGGAAATATTCTGCGTAAAGCAAAGAACGAAGGACGAAAGTCCCGCCACCACGGGAACAAGGGTGTACCATCCCCAAGTAGCCGTAGGAATTACCGAGAGGTCGATGCCAAAGAAGGAAAGGTCGAGCGCCCTCACACTTTCAACTATCCCTGCAAGGGTCGCGCCGTCAACTCCGGCAACGACAGAAGACGCGGTGAGCGTTCCGTTCTTTATCGCCTCGACAATACCTAGCTGAAATGCCGAGTCCTCGGTGTTAAGCCCAAGATGCGCCGCAAGGGACAGCACGGTTCCGTCACTGACCGAAAATAGGTAGCTGAGCGGATGGTTGATTATAAACACCACGCCAAGCAGCAGAATTATCTGCAAAGCAAGCGGAACGAGCGAGAGCATCGGGTGATACTTCGCCTCCTTGAAAAGTCTTGCCTGCTCGTCGGCGATAGTGTCGCTGTCTCCGTAGTGCTTGACCTTTATCATATTGATCTCGGGTTGTATCTTCACCATCTGTATAGAGTTCTTGTGAATCCATACCGATACGGGAAGCAACACCAGCTTTGTGGCAAGGGTGAACAGAATTATGGCAAAGCCGTAGTCTCCCACTATCTGCCAGAGCCATTTCATCAGCATTCCGAGCGGAATGCATATATAATACAAGATCTGATCCATTTTTCTCTCCTATTTATTTATAAAGATCTCCCACGTCGGTTCTCTTTACGATCTCCCAGTTTTCGGGGTCATGAGCGCTACCCGTGATCTTATACTCCACTATCTGATCCTCGTTAAGCTGATTTACAAGAGCGTTGGCGGTGACTTGAAGCAGGTATCTTCGCTCTCTGTCCTCGCCCTCGGGAATATCGAAGAACGAAAGCCCGTCCTTCGCGTCAAGCAGTCCCTCGGACTCAAATATGGTGTTCCAAAGCTCGTCCTGCGAGATCTGTGCCGTCGAAGTGGCAAGAGGTGTTCCACTGTCTCCACTCTTTTTAAAGAACATAGCAGTAACACGGACTCCGCTGTCTTTTTCCTTGTCGTCGTCCTCGTCCGGTTCGCGGTCTTCTTCCCCCTCGTACGAGGTTTCTGCCTCGGTCTCGGTAGTTTCGGAATCCTCGCCACCTGTCACGGTCTCGTCTTCATCCTCGCGCTCTCCTATAAGACCGTAATCGCTTACCGCATAAGGGTGGTCGCCCGTGATAACTATGGTTGCGTCCTCATAAACGCCAAGACGCTTCATTTCTTCAATATATTTGTATATGATCGCAAAGTTCAGCTTGATCGCCACGTCGGAATCGTAGCTGATGTCAGGCTCCCAATTTTCGTCGTAGGCTATCGGAGTATGACATCCGTCAAGATGGATAAAGGTGAACTTCCCCTTTTGCTGCACGGTTGCAAAATCTGAATTTTCAATATGATCATAAACCGCTTTAAGGTCAGAGTCATAGGGGATTATATCCTTGTAGCCGTCCTTGCCCTCCAGCTCGTAAACGGTATGGGCATTAAAGTCGGGCGTGCTCATATATCCCATAGCTCCCTTTGCAACAAAGGGGAGATAGCTTGAAAGCGCGAGTCTGGTCATGTCAAAGGACAAAAGAAACGGCTCTTTGACGTAATATCCCGAAACCGCGGTCACGTTATCTACGTATTCGCCCATAACCGAAGCGTTTTCGTAGGCGTAATATTCCTTGGTGTAAAGATTTATATCGTAGCCATGCTCCTTGATCGTCCGCAAATGTCCTCCGTCGCTGTAAACATTTTCGAAATATTCGGTTCTGCTTGTCGAAAAATCGTTGTCTATTCCCGTCAGTATCGACGTAACGGCTGGATAGGTGCGGCAATAAAGGCTGGTATAGTCGCTAAAATAAGTGAATCCGTCAAGCCCCGCGAAAAATTCGGGATCGCTCTCAAGCATCTTATCGTAGTATGCCGCGTCAAATCTGTCAACGATAAACACCACCACGTTTTTCTCGCTCGAAAGCTCGTTAAAGCCATCAAAGGTCAGAATATCGGTGCTTCCCACCTCGGCATTACTCATCTGCTTGCGCTGGTCAACGCGAACCCAGACGTCGCTTGTAAGCGAAAACACCATCATGCTAACACCCTGCATTCCTATAAGGGTTATCATGGCTATTACGGTGATCGTCTCGATAAGCTCCGTATGCTTTTTTGAAAGCAGTACGACCGCAACCACCGCTCCGCCAATAAGCGTGACCCATATAAGAGTGTTGAATATCAACGGCAACAGGTCTACGCCGTGAGTTCCCACTCCGTCACCGACGAGAGCGTCAACACCCATATTCATAAAGCTTCTCTGGGCAAAAAGCAGAACAGACACCGAGAGAAGAACTCCGCACGCTATTCGGTAAGCTCTGCCGCGAAGAAGAATAAGAGAGGCAAAGATCACTACCGCCGCCACAAGCGCAAAAAGAGCGCAGAGCGGCAAAAAATCTGCAAGAGAATATCGGAATTCATCCATATTCCCGTAATAGATGTCAAACGGACCGAAAACACAGACGGTCAGCGGCATAGCCAGCGACAAGAGAATCGAGGGCAAAAGCTTTTGCCTAAAAGATATTCTCTCGGTCTTGCTTTTCTGACGGACCTCGCAGGATCCGTTATTTGTGCTTGGACACATTTTTATAATTCCTCCGAAAAAAATCAACCGATATATACTTGCTGTTAGTTGATAATGTCAGTCTCCGAAGCGATACTCCAGCTCTCTCCATCGTTGGCATTTCCGACTATTTTGTATTCGTAAAGACGGTTATATTTAAGTCCGTTTTTCTTTGAGCTTCTATATTGCTCAAAGATATATCGTCTTTCTCTGTCGATGCCCTCAGGGACGTCAAAAAAGCTCTCTCCGCGCTTTTCCTGCGCCAAGCCTTCAGACTCCCATATAGTCGCCCAAAGCTCGTCCTGCGAGATCTGTGACGTCGAGGTGGCAAGCGGAGCTCCACTGTCTCCGCTTCGCTTAAAGAACATAGCGGTGACGCGCGTTCCGTCGTCATTTTCGCCGGCTTCCCCGAGCACCTGATAGTCGTCAAGCGCCGCCGCGTGGTCACCCGTAATGATTATTGTAGCATCCTCATATACGCCAAGCGCCTTCATCTGATCGATGTAATAGTAGATAAAGCTAAAGGTAAGCTCGATGTTTTGCTTCGAGGTTTTGGATATGTCGTGGCAGCCGTAAAGGTGAATAAAGGTAAAGCGCCCATCTCCCTCCACCGTGTGCATTCCGCTCTCCTCAAGACGATCTAAAAGCGCCGAGGTCGACTTTGAATTGACCGCAAACATTTCGTCCTCGGTCGACTCGTAAAGTGCGTGATCGTTAAAGGTAGGCGTGCTGAGATAGCTCGACCATCCTCTCATCGCTACGGGCAAATACTGACTCAAGGACAAAAGCATCATGTCTCTTGCAAGAGCAAAGTTGTTGTCTATCGAATATTTCTCGAGGCCCTTGGTGTTATCTACGTAATCGTCCATAACCGACGCATCGTTATACGCGTATTTCTTTTCGGTGTAGAGGCTTATAGTGTATCCGTTTTCGCGAAGGACACCGAGCATTCCGCCGCCGTCGCCGTAAAAGCGCTCAAATGCGGCAGATTTGGACGATTCAAAATAATCGTGGTCTTTTCCCGTCAGTATCGACGCCACCGCAGGATAGGTGCGCGCGTAGAGGCTTGTGTAATCCGAAAAGTGAGTAAATCCGTCAAGCTTTGAGAAAAATTCGGGGTCCTTTTTGACCATGTTCTCATAATAGTCGGCATCAAAGCGGTCTACGAGGAAAAAAACTATATTTTTGCCGCTTGAAAGCCGGTCTACGCCGTCGTAGGTCAGAATCTTCTCGCCCTCTTGTCTGTCAAGGATGGGAGTCAACACGTCTGTAGAAATACAAGTGACACCAAAGGTCACCGCCTGCATTCCGATAAGGGCGATCATGGCGATAATCACCACCGTACTGACGATCTCTCCGCTCTTTTTGCGAAGAAGTATCGCTCCTACTATAATGATCGCTCCGGAAAATAGCCATATCGCAGTGTTGACCGCTATTACTCCTATGCTGAAGCTGACGGTATTGTTTCCGTCTCCCTCAAGAAAAGAAGCACCCAAAAGAGGGTTAAGATAAGTCCTCTGCACGAAAAGCATCAGAGATAGCCACGTTACGGTAGCGCAGCCTATATCAAAGGCTATGCCTCTCCAAAAGATCAATGCAAGAAATATCACTGCCGACGCTATAAGGGCAAAGGGCAGAGTGTAGGGCAGAAAATCTCCGAGAGAAAACAAAAACTCCTGCAAATTTCCGCTATATATATCAAAAGGTCCGAATATGCAGACGGTAAATGGCGCCGCAAGGGACAAAAGGAGAGCCGGCAAAAGCTTTTGCGCGAACGTTCTTTTCGATTCGTTGCCGCGCTGTATATTTTCCGCCGATTCGATGACGTTAGAGTTCATCAAGCGTACCTCCAAAAAATTATATGTTAATAAAGTAAACACTTATCTATATATAATACATCAAAACAGGAAAAAAGTCAAGTCACGCGAGGTTAATTTTGTTTTTCGCACATTTACAGAGACGCTTTCGATGGCACACCTGTCCGTTTTGGCATAAACTGTAAGCAGAGGGGCGTTTTATGTCGATATTCCCCTCTCAAAAAGGCAGTATATTTCCCTTTTTATGATTAAAGGCCCGCTATCTGCGGCAAGAATATTCCTAACGACATAGATAGGCTAAAGAACACGCCGCGGAAGCGCAATTAAAGCGAAAGGAATATTTGAAAATGCTTACAAATATCAGACGAGGAGATATATTTTACGCAGATCTCAGCCCCGTGGTAGGGAGCGAGCAGGGTGGACTCCGTCCGGTACTTATCATACAAAACGACGTAGGCAACCGTTACAGTCCAACGGTTATCGCCGCCGCCATCACCTCCCGTATGGGTAAGACCAGACTGCCGACTCACATCGACATCCACGCCGACAAGGTCGGTCTTGCAAAAGACTCTGTGATTCTGCTTGAACAGATACGCACACTTGACAAACGTCGCCTGAAGGAGAAAATGGGGCATCTCGACGGCGCAGTGATGACTCAGGTCAACAGTGCCATAGCCGTAAGCTTCGGGCTTGGCGCAGAGCATTCAAGCATCGCCGCGCCACCCGACGCATCCCCCGGAGCGGTGGCATCCGTTGCCGACGCCTACAGAGATTCCGGGCAGGATGGCAACGTTTTAGGTTAAATTTGGCGGGCGGTCCGCATCTTTTGAGATGCAGATCGCCCGTTTTTGAACTTTTCAAGCTTTATCAAGCGTTTTTGAGAAAAAGTTGTTATTCCCTATTGATTTTCGCAAGGTTTTATGGTAGAATATATTCGTTAAATAAAAAACAAACGTCTTCTGCGCATTTTAGAGCAGACAAGAAAGGTAACACAAATGGCACTTGTAAACACAAAAGAAATGTTTAAAAAGGCATACGAGGGTGGCTACGCTATCGGTGCTTTCAACATCAACAATATGGAGATAGTTCAAGCTATCACCGAGGCTGCAGGTGAGCTCCGCTCCCCCGTAGTCCTTCAGGTTTCCGCCGGCGCGCGTAAATATGCAAAGCAGGAGTACCTCCTCGCTCTCGCTAACGCGGCTATTAAGGACAGCGGCATCGACCTCGCTCTCCACCTCGACCACGGCGCAGATTTTGAGATCTGCAAGTCCTGCATCGACGGCGGATTCTCCTCGGTTATGATCGACGGCTCCAAGCACAGCTTTGAAGACAACATCGCGCTGACCAAGAAGGTAGTTGAATACGCACATGCACGCGG
>JAZUAS010000117.1:0-21189 GCA_045638125.1 Eubacteriales bacterium
AACAACCTCAATCAGCTCACAAAGCTCTGCCATCAGGGCAGGATATCTGCGATCGATCTCTCCGAATTATTATCACTTTATCGACAGATACTCCTTGCGCTTGGAGGTGAAACCGATGGCGGTGATTGAAAGCATTCCCGAAAAGAATCAGACTCCCAGCGCACAGAAAGGCGTGCTGGATTACTGTATGCAGCCGTCAAAAACCTTTGACGAGGACGAACAGCTCGCCTATATCTCGGGATACAATTGCATCCCGGAGCTGGCGAACGAGTCCTTCCTTGCCACGCAAAAGATATTTGGTCACGAGCCCGACGGCATCCGCTTCTATCATTTCGTTCAGTCCTTCAAGATCGGCGAAGCCATCTCACCGCAAGAGGCAAATGAAATCGGAATGGAGCTGGCAAAAATCTTTGGAAATCGCGAGGTAATTGTCGCAACTCATATAGACAAAGACCACCTCCATAACCATATTGTTGCGTGCAGTTATGATCTCGAAAGCGGATTGAAATTGCATTATAATAAATATTTTCTCTCGGACTTACGGCAAAAGAGTGACGAGATATGTCAGGCGCACGGGCTGAACATTCTCAAAAAATACAATCCAAATGTCAAATCTCAACGTCTCGGCCCCAAGGAATATCGTGCCGCTATGAACGGCAACAGTTGGAAGATGGCTCTACGAGTTGCAATCGATTATTGTATGAGGAGAGCTGAAAACAAGGATGAGTTTCAGCGCGAGATGAAGAAGCTCGGCTACGATATGGTGTGGACACCGGAGAGAAAGTATATCACGTATATTTGCCCAACACAAGACGGCAAGGAGCGCAAGGTGCGTGATATAAAACTAAACGATGAAAAATATTTAAAGGAGAATATGGAAAATGAATTCAGGATCAGGACAGAGTTATATGGACAAGCTCAAGGCGCGGAATATTCCTCCGGCACTGCAAGAAGCGATGAAAGAAACAGCACCGGAACCCAAGGTGGAGCAGGAGATTCCGATGGTGCAGATCAGCGCCGAGGAATGGATGCGGCTAACGGAAACGGTACACCGAATGGAGGCACTGTCAGCGGAGTTGTCGGCACAGAGGGCGGTTCTATCGAGCGAGGCGAGCAGATACACCGAGAAGATGATGAAGGCGGTAGAGGCGCAGAAAGAGGCGACGGAAAAGGCTCTGCACAAGATTACGAAGGAAGCAACCGAACAGGTTGGGAAAGCGAGCGAGAGAGCTTCAGAAGTTATCTACAGAAGAATTCGTCGGGACGAGGCAATATGGTGGATTCGTCTCGCACTCACAGCAGTTCCGATGCTCTTGGTACTGCTCTTATGGGTGCGCGTGGGCTTGGGAATTTGACCGATCTATTTGAGGACGGCGAGGAATCTGAAGAAGAAAAGCGAGAACGAGAAGCGAGAAACGCAGGCTCTGCTGTCGGAGCTCTCGTAGGTGGTGCCTTAGGTGTTGCCATTGAACTCGCCGAAAAACAAGCCACGCCAACAGATGATATTGACGATGGCGAGGACGAAGGATTTGAAATTTCGATGTGAGAAAGGATGATGATATGACTTGGAAAAAGTTTTGGAAACGTGTCAACGCTCTGATTCACGATAACCGTACCGTGCTTTGTGAGGGCGAAGACATTGAAGATTGGGAAGAAGCTCGGTGCAAGCAGCGTGAAAAAGAAGCAGAACGAAAGCAAAAGGAGCAAGAGATTCTCGCCACGTGGTTTCTGCGCGAGGAATATATCAACGCAGGTTGGCTCAAACGCCTTCTTCTGCGGATAGAGTTCGTCTTCCGTGATACGCGCGGAGAGAGTCACATTCCGCAGATACCGGAACACATCCGCAAGGAGATAGCCCGTTGTCTTCTGCCTGATATCGTCGCTTACTTTGAATCGGAGCAGGGACAGAGAGAATTTGCCGAGTGGAAAGCGGGACAGGAAGCCGAGAAAAAGAAAAAGAGCGAGGTCGCGTGACCTCGCTCCGAAACAGCGTCATTATGAGAGTTTAATAGTAAAAAACAAATCCGAACCAATTTCGATTTACGAAATAGTTCGGATTTGTTACGTTTGGTGACCCGTACGGGAATCGAACCCATGTTACAGCCGTGAAAGGGCCGTGTCTTAACCGCTTGACCAACGGGCCTTATTTACAAAATGCGGATATATATCCGCATTTTGTTTGGTAGCGGGAATTGGACTTGAACCCATGACCTACCGGGTATGAACCGGTTGCTCTAGCCAACTGAGCTATCCCGCCATTTTTTGCGTGCTTTTTTTCGAACGCTTGAATATTATATCACAAAGAAGGGGGCTTGTCAACACTTTTTTGAAAAATTCATAAAATTATTATTTAATTCACACGCCATTAACAAAAGCTCCGTTTTATGATGTTTTGTTGCCACAAAACGGAGCTTTTGAGTGCAATATCTGCTTTTTGTTATTAATATTTGGTTGCAGAATCGATCTCCTCCGCGTTTATCATTCGCTTTGCATCCTCAATTATCTTGTCCGCAAAGGAGCGAAGAACGTAGAAGTTGCCGTATGCGTTAGAAGAATCCGAAGCAAAACCGTCAGAGGAAGACAATGCCTCGATAGTAATATAGGATTTTCTCTCGCTATATTGGTAGATGCGGCAGGTGATGTCGCGTCTGTTTCCGTAAGCGTCTACTGCCTTTACGGTTATTTTAAGCTGACAGCCGTTTTCACCGGTAGAGAAATCATCGTGAAGTCTGAACTCCGCCTTTTGCTCCTCGCTTATCTCCGCCATGCCCTCAAAGGACGCATAGAGGATACCGCCGTAGAACTGCTTGAAATTGTCCATAGCGGTGGTATTGACCAATTTCCCTACGTGGTTGGTGGTCTTTATAACGTAGTCGAGTCTCTTGCCGTCTGCGTAAACGTCTGCGACGTAGGATTCGTTGCTTACAAGATGCACCGTGCCCCAATCGCCCGTGGCCTCATTTACCGCCACGAGATTGCCGCCCTCGGTGGCAAAGTAGGAGCCCTTGCACCAGATTCCGATTGTGCAATCCTCATACGTTGCCGCGCGTCTTTCCTTTGTCTTTTTATCAATGACCAGGATTTCGCCTGTTTCGTCGTCGAAATAGAGATCGTTTGCCGTGGTAGGATAATAGGTCTCGGCATTAAGCTTGATCTTGCCGTTTTCCACTATTTCGGGGATCTTCAGCGCTCTGCCTGCGAGCCTGCTGCTTTCTCGGTCGGCGAAGAATATGCCACATGTCATGCCGCTGAGGATGCTCCACTCGCCTGTGCTGGAGTTGACCACCAGTGTTTGACCGTCCGCGGTGCTATAAAGGCTACCGCTTCCCCATTTTCCGCGAGCGTTGCCATTCTGCATATATTTTGCATCGAGCTGCTGACCGATATAAGAGGTCTTATCTGCGATATAGATATAATTGCTGGCGGTGATGAAAAAGTCGGTATTTTTTTGAGGCTCAAACCATATAAGCTCGTCCTCTTTGATGGGGTCACCCGAGAGAGTGGTCATTCTCTTGATCGCCGCGAGACGGTAGTTGCCTGCATTTCCGTAAATATTGTAGATATAGAAAATTATCGAGTCGTTGTTTCCGTCGCCGTTGGCGTCTACCTGCTTTGACTCGTAGAACAGATATCCCTGACCGCTATCTACGCCCTTGGTATATTGCAGAGGCGTGATAAGAAAATCTCCGCTATATACGGCCGACAAGGCGGTATCGTTCGACGAGAGAGTATATTTGCCGTTGTTCTTGACAATATTGTAGGTTTTGTCGCCCTCTTTAAAGCCTGAACCGCTTTGAGCCAGATAGCTCATATACTTGGACACCGAGTCGTCTATTCTGAAGTTTACGGATATATCGGGGGATTCGATGATGATCTCCTCGACGTGAGCGATGTCAAGCTGAATATAGTTGTTTTCATACCACGCAAGCTCGTCCCATTCAAGGAAAGAGAAGCTGCTTTCATTGATACCGACTATCATATCGTATATGGGAGAGTATGCGTAAAATATTCCGTCGTCGGTCTTGGCGCTTATAGAAATCTGATTTTCTATATACACCTCCTCGCCCTTTTCGTTCTCTGATTTATAGTAGAACAGTATCATATATGGCGGCTCGTATAGTCCGTATTCAACAAGATCGTCTTCGTTGGGGTCAAGCTTTATGACCTCGGTAAAATCGGTCTCATACAGCTCGTAAAGCACATCGTATACGTTGTCACTGTTTATGCGATAGCCGTCGGCATACTCAAGCTTTGAGTCAAACGGAATGTAGGAATAGAGCGTGTCCTTTCTCGACGCCATATCCTGAAATGAGAGGTGGCATATTTTGTGGCTGTTTTTCTCCAACAGCTGATAGTAAATTTCGTTAAACTCGTCCTCGGAGATCTCTTCCTTTTCTCCGTCACCGAATTTTTCCTCCAGATCGGCAATGATGCCGTCGTGGTCGATATTATCGTAGATTATAAAATCGTGAACGTCGAAATATGTGTTCTGATCGGTTGGAGCGACGATCATAGGAGTTATGAATTTCTCCACGCTTTGCAGAACAAGCTCCTCAAATCCGTTTGACGAAAGGACGTAGATCTTATCTCTGCCCTCGTACTTGGCGTAATATCCCGTGCCTGTGACGGTAAGGTCGCCGATATAGACCTTGTGCGTGTCTCCCGACATCGTGGTGATAACGTACCAGGAGGGCTCGTAATCGTATTCGACCTCGATCTCGTTGCCGTTCTCGTCGGTCTCGGTTCGGGTTCGCTTCTCGGGAGCAAGACCGTATTCCGAGTAGTCGATACTGCCGTCCTCTCGAAGCATGGGGCTTTCGAGTCTTACTGCCGATATGGTATATCCGCAGGAGACGGAAAGTTGCGCGAAGCTTTCCTGAGAGAACGGTATTCCCTCGTAGCCCTTGATTGTGAAGGTGTTGCCCGTCTTTCGCTCGAAGGAATAAGAGCCGAACCCGTTATGAACCTCTATGCTTTTGATTATCTTGCTCTGATCGTTCGTCTTGGTGGCATCGTAGGTCAGCTGCTTGAAGATAAGCACGCTCTGACCATAGCCCAGCTCCTCGGTGCCATCGATGTCGACCTTAAGCATTACGGTGTGTTTTCCCGTAGACGGATCGATCTTTACCTCTGTTCCAAGGTCGGTCAGATAGTATCCGTCATCGCTTTTGTCCAGAACGTCTCCGTTCGTATAGCAAAGCTCGTATATTCCGTTTATTTTTCTGATATGATATTTCGTTCCGTCCACGTCGGGAAAAACGTATATGTCTATCAGATAGTTGACCGCAAAAAGCGCTACTGTAAGGATCAGAATTGCCGCGGAAACAAAAATTATGGCAAGTCTTTGCTTTTTGAGCATTGAGCGTTGCTTTATTCTTGTTATCGCCGAGCGGTCGACGTTTGCTTGGTTTTTGTATTCTGACATCATAAATTCCTTGATATAGGGAGATTAAACCGCTCCCAAATTGTTTATTTGTATTTACGGCGAACCGTTATGACAACCCCTGCGCCAAATGCGGCAAGGGTTGGGATAAGAGAGAGACACCAGAACCACACGGTGGGATTGTTTTGAGCATAAGCCCTGCTATCCGCCATCTCGCAATCGTAAAATGCCTTAAGCGGAATGTTGACGGGAATTATCTCGTTGCCCGTATTTCTTAAGGTTGATAAGATAACGTCTGTGTTTCCGTATGCGGTGGAATCCAGCACCTCATTCTTCAAAAAGTCTGTTGAAGCAAGAGAGATAACGTAAGAGGGACGGTCTATGGTGGTATAATTGTCCTCTTGAACGTAGCGAAGCTCGTGGGTGATGGTCATAAGCTGGAAGAGCTTACTTGCCGTAGCCACCTCTGCTTCATCTCCCGCATAAGCCGATGCCGTCTCGTAGGACGTGAAGATGCTGAAAAGATCTCTTGAAATTCCGTTTTTGAAATAAGAATGGTATTGATACCTCGGCTCGTTTGAATCTTCGTCTGCAGAGGAATAAACCTTTACATAGGTCTCGGACGGAGGCTCTATTATCGCGCAGTTGCCAAATATCACCTTGGGGGGATAGTTGCGGTTTCTGATGTCCTCGGTAATAGACGCTCCCGTGCCACCCTCAAAGTATTTTCCGGCAAAGGTCTTTCCGCCGTCAGCCGCCGTTCCGTTTGGGGCATCCTCGGCTTTGAAATTAAGCGTATTTCCTGCCATATCCTCGGTGCGGCTTATGGCAACACCCCATTCCTCGAGGTATTCGTCAAGATTTGGCAGGACGGGGGTGTCTGCGTCGCATATATAGAAGAACGCATTTGCCTCGTCAAGATATTTGTCGAGCTTTTCTATCTCGGATACGCCATTCTCGCCAAGATTTCCGTATGCTCTAAAGTCGGACGTGGGGGCGAATGTTATGATCATTCTGCAATCCGCGGGGATATCCTCTTTTTCGAGGTCGATGAATTGAGGAATATAGCCTGCGCCCTCGATGAGCTTAATAAACGTGGAGTATTCGTCCTTGACCTTGAGCGTGTCGCCTTCCTCGAAAAGCATCTCACCGTGGTTGTAGGTGATACAGCAGATAGGTGCCTCAGCTCTGGTGACCGAGAGTATCATAGCGGCAAGATGCTTCTCGCCGTTGTATGCCCACTCCTCGGACGTATCGGTGTCGGTGAGATAAAACGAGTTAATTCCCTGCACCAGATATTCGCTTCCGAATTCGACGATAACGTCAGCGTTGTTGATGGTCGCCGCAGACGTGGTCTTATATTTTTGAATAGCAGAGGGGTTCTTTTCTATATTTACATAGCTGACTTCTACGTATTCGGGATAATTTTTTTCTATCGCTCTCGCCGTATAGCTTACGTAACGAGTTTTCGTGTCGCCCTCAATAATATCCTTGTCTGCACAAAATATTATTTTCAGCTTTTGCGCCGATTTTCCCGACGTCTTGCCGTCCTCGTTAAAAAGCTTGATCATAGGGATAGCCTCTCGACCTATAAGATCGTTGCAGGTATCCGAGAGAGTGTAGAGAGTGGTTGAGCTTGCCTTATATTTGACCTGGCTTATGTCAAAGAAGATCATCGCCTTGTCTCCTATGATCGAAAACAGGACGTTAAACGCCATCACCGCTACGATCACTGCAACGGTTATGAAGGTTATTATTTTAGGACTTTTCTTGGCATATATGCTTGATTCGTCTTGTTTTGCACTTTCTGCGCCGTCAAATTTCTTTTTCACGCTCTTCCCTCCTCTCTTGAAGCTTTATGAATTGTTAAGATCATGAATATCTTCTCCTTATCAGTACGAAGACACCTGCCGCCACGCAAAGCAGGGTGGGTATCACAGCAAGCAGTACTGTTACGGTGTTCGCGGTTCTGGTGGTAAGAATTTCGATCTCTGTGCTTCCAAAATAACTGAAAACCAGATCTGTGGGAGCATTATCCCTGCCGAAATACTTAAAAATTCCCGTTATCGTTCTGCTGTTGCCTATAACTGCAGATTTCATGTGGTCGTCGCTGGCAAATTCAACCGACGCCGACGCAACAAGACAAGCCGTCTCGCCGTTAGCGCATTCTTGGGTCGACATCGCCATAAGAACGAACGGTTCGTCCGACGCTCTTGCTACCGCGCGTCCGCCTGCCCATGCCTCGGCGCTCGCGTGAGAGACCATAAGCGGCCCTGCCACTCGTGTGTGTCCGTTTGACGTGAAAATATAGCTTCCGTCCGCGCTCTTTGCATAGTCGTCCGCAAACGTGATGCGTGTGGAATTGCCGAAAACGTTATTTGATGGCAGTCCTGCCATAACGCTCTCTCCGAGTCCGCTTGTCGCATTTTCGGAGATTATCGTATAGCCGTTTACAGTCAAAGAATTTGAAGAGTCCTTTATAAGCTGGCACTTTTCTATTCCGTCGCTACCCGTCTCGTGACTGTATTTGATTCCCCAATCTTCAAGAAATCCCTCGAGATTGGCTCTGCTGCCCGACACAAAAGTGTCGGCAGACAAAAACACCATGTATTTTCCGCCCGCATTCATATACGCCTCAAGCTTTTCGGCCTCGGAGACCGATGAGATCGAGTCAGCCGCAATAAGGTCCTGCTTGGGGTCGAAGGTTATAAGAAGTGAGCAATCCTCGGGGATCTCGTCCGCGAAAAGGTCTAAAAATCCAATAGTATAGCCTGCTTCGACCACTGTACGCATAAATTCGTAGCCTTCAAATGACTCGCCGTGATTTGCGGTGAAATAGCACACTGGAGTATCCTTCTGCGTAACTCTCATGAGACAGGAGGCGATTATCTTTTCGCCGTTGTAAGCCACGGGGGTGGAGCTGTATGAGCTGTCGTAAATATAAAAATCCTTGAGATCCATGGTCTCGTGTCTGTCTCCAAAGGAGCAAACAATGTCCGATGTGGACGTTATGCCCATCTCGCGGGCAACAGAGGGATTTTCCCAGATGTTGAGATATTCGATCTCTACATAATCGGGAAAAAGCTCTTTTATTTGATGCACCGAGTCGTAAACGTACTTTTTCCAATCCTCGGAAACTATTGTGTTCTCGTCGTCGCAAAAGGTTATAGTCAGTTTTTCTTTTTCGCGTCCTGCCGCGCTCAGATCTGCGTTGTACTCGTCCACTTCGGGGATTACGTATTTTCCGAGATATTCCTCGCACTCGTCGCTGATGCTGAAGGTCATATTGTCGCTTAGGTTGACGTAAAGCCACTCGTAGCGAGTCGCCATAAGCGACAGCGTTACGTTAAAGACTATGACCGCCGCCAATGCGAGAATTGTAAGAATGACCGACACACTGCCGTATTTCACGCTTCGGCTTTTGATATGTTTTTTCATTAAATATTACCTCAAAAAACCAATTTGCGTTATTTCCAACGGCGCTTTTCGTAAACGCGCACGGTCAAGAAGACGAAAACAAATGCCAGCGACACGAAATAAACCGCCGCTGCTACGTCAAAGACGCCATTTTCGAAGTTGTTGAAGCGCCCGAATATCGAGATCCAGCTAAGTGCAACTCTGATCCAATAAACGTCGACAAACGACGCAACCAATCCGATTGCCAAAAATCCTACGATGCCGGCTATCGTAATTATAGCCGCCGCAAGCTGATTTTCGGTCAGAGCGGAGATCAACGTGCCGATCGCGATAAACGCCGCGCCGATAAGAATAAGGGCTATCATTCCCCCGATGACCTGCGCAGTGATAGGACCGACAAATGTGGTGTCATAGTCAAGATTTCCGCGCTCTGCGGCGGCTATGACGTAAAGAGGCACAAAGTTTATGCAGCTCACCGCCATACAACCGAGAAAAACCGAAAAAGCGGCAAAATATTTTCCGAGTACCATTCCGGTCAGAGAAACGGGAGCGGTAAGAAGCAGCTGCTCGGTCCTCATCTTTCTTTCCTCTGAAAAAAGTCTCATCGTGAGGAGAGGTATAAGTATAGCAAAAGCTATTATCATTATCATAAAGTATGCCGATACGTCGTAGCTCTTTGCAAGCAAAGTGGTGTAGCAGCAGGAGAGCGCCGCACACAAAAGGAATATTCCCACAAAAACGTATCCTATGGGATTTATGAAATAGGAACGCAGTTCTTTTTTTAATATCGCGAACATTATGTTATGTCCTTTCGGTCAGATTTGTTGTTTGTCAATCGTCGTACGTCAGATCCTCTGCCGACGCGTCCTCGCGTCTCTGCTCGGCGTCCTTAACGAGATCTGCGGCGAGATCGTTCTCAAGCGTAGTTCTCGTTCTCTTGATCCTCTTTTGAGCGTTGCTCTTGGTGTGCTTTCTGGAGGAGGTACTCTCGTCCTCGGTCTTGTCCACTACCGTGATGAAAATATCCTCAAGGCTCATACCAAGCGATTCAAGTCCTATCATCGCCCAGCCTTTTTCTGCCAGAGCGTAGAAAAGCTTCTTTCTGATGTCGACCCCAAAATCGCTCTCGATCATATAGGTGTATGCGTCTCCGTCCTTTTGCGCCAAAGCTTCGGCATAGGCTATGCCGTGCATACTCTTGAGGGCGTCCAGAACCTCTCTTTGAGGACCGCAGATCTTGACGTTGAAACGGCGGTTGTTTTCAACCACGCGAGTGATATTTTCGGTCTTTTCGTCGGCAACTATCTTGCCCTTGTTGATGATGATTATTCTGTCGCAGACCGCCTGGACCTCGCTTAGCACGTGGGTGGAAAGAAGCACCGTGTGATCTTTGCCAAGCGTTCTTATAAGGCTGCGGATCTCGATTATCTGTTTAGGGTCAAGGCCTACCGTAGGCTCGTCAAAGATTATGACGGGCGGATTGCCGATAAGCGCCTGCGCCACGCCAACTCTCTGTCTGTATCCCTTGGAAAGATTGCGTATTACTCTCTTTCTGACGTCGGATATTTTTACTACGTCGCAGATTTCATTCAGATGTGCCTCGCGATCAAGAGTACAACCCTTAAGCTCGTAGTTGAATTTGAGATACTCGTCCACCGTCATATCGAGATAAACTGGAGGCTGCTCGGGCAAATATCCGATAAGCTTTTTTGCTCCGATGGGATCGGAAAGCAGATCTATCCCTGCCACCGAGACACGTCCTGCAGATGCAGACAAATATCCCGTTAAAATATTCATGGTAGTGCTCTTTCCTGCACCGTTAGGGCCGAGAAACCCTACCGTCTCTCCCTTTTCTACCTCGAAGCTTATATCGTCAACGGCAAGATTTGTGCCGTAGCTTTTTGTCAGATGCTCAATTTTGATCATTTCAATCTCCATTCCGCCGCATGCGACGGCAAAATTTATTCGCTCCAAGTATCGCAGAGCAAATTTTCACAAATATCATTCTAACACCAATTTGTAAACTCCTCATGAATGATATTTTATAATATAAACTATATTTAACGAATTGTGGGTGATTTTTGTGTGATGAATGTCGGCGAATGAGTCGCATGTGGGTTTATCCACTCTATTATGCCAATCTCCCCTTGACTTTTTGACAATTTTCTGCTAAAATAGTATCCGTAGAAATATGCGAAAAATCGGAAACGATTTGAATTTCAGTTAGAAAACGAGGATTTTAGAATGAGCAACATAAAGAATGCCGAGCTTTGGCGCTCGGGTAAGGACAAGATCGACTGGGTGCGCTCCTATATGCCCCTTCTCTCCACTATCGAGGAGGATTTTAAGGCAACTCAGCCCTTTGCTGGCATGAAAATATCCATGTCCATCCATCTTGAGGCAAAGACCGCAAATCTTGCTAAGGTTTTGCGCGCAGGAGGAGCTGACGTGAGAGTTACGGGATGCAATCCCCTTTCCACTCAGGACGACGTTGCGGCAGCTCTTGTTCACGAGGGCTTTGAGGTAAACGCTATCCACGGCACCGACGAGGAGGGCTACACCCGCGATCTTATAAACACGATTTCTTGGGCTCCTGACCTTCTTATCGACGACGGCGGCGACCTTATGAGCCTGCTTCACGGCGAATACCGTGAGTTTGGCAAAAATCTTATAGGCGGATGCGAGGAGACTACCACAGGAGTTCACCGTCTTATCGCTCGTGAAAAAGCGGGCAAGCTTGACTACACCATGATCGACGTTAACGACGCGGATTGCAAACATTTGTTCGATAACAGATACGGCACCGGCCAGTCTACTCTTGACGGCATAATGAACTCCACCAATCTCATGATCGCAGGCAAGACCTTTGTTGTTGCAGGCTACGGCTGGTGCGGTAAGGGTCTGGCTATGAGAGCCAAGGGCATGGGCGCTGTGGTTGTTGTAACCGAGATCGATCCCATTAAGGCTATTGAGGCAGTTATGGACGGCTTTACCGTTATGCCTATGGACGAGGCGGCGAAGGTAGGTGACATCTTCGTTACCCTCACAGGTTGCGCAGACGTTATTACTGAAAAGCATTTCGATGTAATGAAGGACGGTGTTCTTCTTGCTAACAGCGGTCACTTCGACGTTGAAATCAACAAGGGAGACCTTGAGGCTCTTTCAACTGAGATCTGGGACAGAAAGCCTAACATCAAGGGATATAGAATGGCGGACGGCAGAATTATCAATCTCCTTGCGGAAGGCAGACTTGTAAATCTTGCCGCAGGTAACGGTCACCCAGCCGAAATTATGGATATGAGCTTTGCCATTCAGGCAAAATCCCTTGAATATCTTGCAAAAAACCGTGGAAAGCTTGAAAAGAAGCTCTACTCCGTACCCGTTGAGACAGACATAGCCGTAGCAGAGCTTAAGCTTCGCACTATGGGCGTCGGCATTGACAAGCTTACTGAGGCTCAAAAGGAATACCTTGAAAAGGTAGATTAAGACAAAATGGAACTTAAAACACAAATTGCCGTTGTGGGCGCGGGACATGCGGGTGTGGAAGCGGCTTTGGCTTCGGCAAGAATGGGAATCGATACCGTTCTTTTCACAATGTCGCTTGATAGCGTAGCCAATATGCCTTGTAATCCGTCGATCGGAGGCACTGCAAAGGGTCATCTGGTGTATGAGATAGACGCACTTGGTGGCGAGATGGGGTACGCCGCAGATATGGTTACCTTGCAATCGAGAACGCTTAATCTCGGCAAGGGCGCCGCGGTTCATTCAAAACGTATCCAGGCAGATAGAAACAAGTATCGCCAGATAATGAAATCTACGCTTGAAAGAACGGAAAATTTGCGTCTTATTCAAGCAGAAATAACAGAAATAGTTACCGAGGAATGCAACAAAAATCCTTATACCAAAAGGATTGTTGGTGTCAAAACCCGACTTGGTGAGTTCTGGAGCTGCGACGCGGTCGTTATATGCGGAGGAACGTTTTTGAACGGCAGGATATTTGTCGGAGACGTCAACTACCCCGCAGGTCCCGACGGACTTTTGGAGGCAAAAATGCTTTCCGATTCTCTTATATCTAATGGCGTAAAGCTTATGCGTTTCAAAACGGGAACGCCTGTTCGTGCGAAGAGAAGCACTATTGACTTTTCGAAGCTTGAACTTCAAGAGGGAGAGATAGATTTCCTTCCGTATTCTTGGAAAACCGATGAAAAATCCTTAAAGAGAGACGGGCAGATCCCCTGCTACATCGTCTACACAAACGCAAACACTCACAAAATAATACGAGACAATATTCACCGCTCGGCTATGTATTCGGGACAGATACACGGCACAGGACCCAGATATTGTCCGTCGATCGAGGATAAGCTCGTTCGCTTTGCCGATAAGGAAAGACATCAGCTTTTCGTCGAGCCGGTAGGCGATGATACCGAGGAGATGTACATTCAAGGATTCTCGACTTCACTCCCGACTGACGTGCAGTATGAGATGCTACGATCACTCGACGGCTTTGAAAACGCAGAGATCATGCGATATGCATATGCGATCGAATATGATTGCATAGACCCCACACAGCTCTATCCAACCCTTGAGTTTAAAGAGATTTCCGGACTTTATGGAGCCGGACAGTTCAACGGAACCTCGGGTTACGAGGAGGCGGCGGCGCAGGGTCTTGTTGCCGGAATGAATGCTGCTTTAAAGCTTAAGGGCGAAGAGAGTGTAGTGCTTGATCGTTCCGGAAGCTATATCGGTACACTTATCGATGATCTGACTACCAAAGGAACAAACGAGCCTTATCGAATGATGACCTCGCGCTCCGAATATAGACTTTTGCTCCGTCAAGACAATGCAGATGAAAGACTTACACCTATAGGACGTCGAGCGGGACTTGTCAGCGACGAGCAGTATGCCGCCTATATTGACAAAAAAGAAAGCATAGACAAAGAAAAAGAAAGACTTGAAAACACTTATCTTTCAAAGGATTCAGCTACCGCATTTCTTGAAAAACACGGAAAAGAGGCGGCAAAATCGGGAGTCTCTTTGGCGGACCTGTTGAGACGACCAGACTTCGATTACGAATCTATCTCCGAGATTGACTGCGATCGCCCGATGCTTTTGAAGAACGTGATACTTGCGGCAAGCACGGATATTAAGTACGCAGGATATGTAAAAAGACAGCTCAACGAAGTAAAGAAATACGAAAAGATTGAGTCAAAACGGCTCCCGGCGGATATTGATTATAAAACAATCAAGGGATTGAGAATTGAAGCGGCGCAAAAGCTTGACAAGCTTAAGCCCTTGACCATTGGTCAGGCTTCGCGAATCAGTGGCGTGAACCCTGCTGACATTTCGGTTCTTCTGATATATCTTGGGATTAAGTGAGGCGCTTATGGATCGAAATAGTTACATTATATATATAATCGATTTGTTTGAGAAAAACAACCTTGGGCATTTGATCGATGCTGACAAAGCTGAAAAGCTTTATGATCTTTCAAACTTGTTGGTGGAAACAAACAAGGTGACAAACCTTACTGCAATAACCGACGAAAAAGATATAATATTGAAGCATTTTCTTGATTCCGCAACGGTTTCCGATAGCTTTTCCGATCAATGGAGCGTCCTTGACGTTGGTTGCGGCGCGGGCTTTCCGTCGCTTCCCTTGGCGATTCTTCGCCCGGATTTGAAAATAACTTCGATAGATAGCACGGGCAAAAAGATCACTTTTGTGAACCGCGCGGCGGAGCTTTTGGGCTTATCTAACCTCAAAGCAATTTGCACCAGAGCCGAGGACCTCGTCAAATCTGACAGAGAAAAATTCGACGCGTGTACAAGCCGAGCTGTCGCAAGACTTAATGTGCTTGCGGAGCTTTGTATACCGTTCGTTAAAGTTGGCGGTTTGTTCGTTGCGATGAAATCAGACAAAGGATCAGAAGAATACGACGAAGCGAAGAAAGGCATTTTAACGCTTGGATGTGAGCTTGACAATAAGAGGGCGTTGACTCTCGCAGATGAAAACTCCACAATTGCAAGAGAGATCTACTGTTTTGAAAAGGTCGCGCATACACCAACTCAATATCCTAGAAATTACTCTCAAATAACAAAAAAGCCGCTTTGAGCGGCTTTTTTGTTTCACGTGAAACACGGTTTGGTGCGGCGTGTTTGTTTCACGTGAAACACGGTTTGGTGCGGCATGTTTGTTTCGCGTGAAACACGGTTTGGTGCGGCATGTTTGTTTCACGCGAAACACGGTTTGGTGCGGCATGTTTGTTTCACGTGAAACGTTTGCGGTGGCGTCGAATATTTTGGTTTGAAGCGGTTGGGGTGTGTCAATTTTTGTTTCACGTGAAACATGAAACCTCGATTTGTGCAAAAATTTCATGTTTGTTCACACTTTTTATTGAAAACCTCTTGAAAATCTGTCAATAATGTTGTATAATGTTCTCATATAATTCTGATTTGGAGGTTACAAACTTGGGAAAAATAATTTCGTTTTCCAACCAAAAGGGCGGCGTAGGTAAGACAACGTCTGCTGTCAACGTTGCTGCCTCGCTTGGAATTCTTGGACACAAGGTGCTTCTTATAGATCTTGACCCTCAGGGCAACGCTACGAGCGGCGTCGGTATTGCGAAAAAGAGCTTAAAGTTCACTATCCACGACGTACTCGTTGGCACAGTGAGCGCCGCAGAGGCTATTTTGAACACCGAATATGAGAATCTTGATGTGATTCCTGCTAATATTTCGCTTGCAGGAGCCGAATACAATCTTTATCAGGAAGAGGGCTCCGAGAGTGTTATGAAGAACGCTCTTGTGCCTATAAAGGATAAATATGATTACATAATCATTGACTGTCCTCCCTCTCTCAGCATGCTTACCGTTAACTCGATGGTGGCAAGTGACGGCGTGATAATCCCTATGCAGTGTGAGTTTTATGCACTTGAAGGTCTTTCGCAGTTGACTGTTACTATCAATAGAATCAAGGCTAATTACAATAGCAATCTCAACATAACCGGTATTTTGATTACCATGTATAATTCAAGATTGCTTTTGTCGCTCCAGGTAATTAACGAGCTTAATAAGCACTATTCGGACAAGCTTTTTGGCACACATATTTCCAGAGGTGTAAAGGTTTCCGAGGCTCCCGGCTTTGGAATGCCCGTGTTTTATCATGACAAGCGCTCCAAGGGCGCAAAGGAATATCTGGCTGTTGCAAAAGAACTTGCATCCAGAATATAATAATAGGAGGAAAAGATGGCAAGAGGCGGACTTGGTAGAGACTTCTTCTCTATACTTGACGATAATGTTTACGAGGCGAAGAAGGATTCTGTTATAAATATTAAGGTCGGCGATGTTGAGCCGAGACGTGATCAGCCCAGAAAGGATTTTGACGATGAAAGTCTTCAATCCCTTGCTGATTCTATCACAATTCACGGTGTACTTCAGCCGATTATTGTGCGCGAAAACGCAGATTTCCCCGGCACTTATGAGATAATTGCGGGTGAAAGACGTTGGAGAGCGTCAAAAATCGCAGGGCTTTCGGAGATTCCTGCTATAAATGTAGATGGCGATGACCTTAAGGTCGCGCAGATCTCTCTGGTAGAAAACGTGCAGAGAGAAAATTTGAACCCCGTTGAAGAAGCTTTTGCTTACCAGGCGCTTGTTGAGCGTTTTGGACTCACGCAGGAGCAGCTCTCCAAGGAGGTCGGCAAATCGCGTTCTGCAATAGCGAATATGCTTCGTTTGATAGATCTTCCCGACGAAGTGCTGGCACTTCTTAAGGATGGAAAGATTACGTCCGGACACGCAAGAGCTATTCTTGGCTTGGATACGGACGAGCAGATGATACTTCTTGCTCAGAAGACCGAGGAAAAAGGACTTTCGGTAAGAGAGGTTGAAAGACTTGTTAAGAAGATGCTTGCCGAGCAGGACGAGGAGGTTCTTAAGGTTAAGGACGATTCTGCGGTTCAAAGACGTGTTTATATGCGTGATCTTGAAAGACGCGCTATGGATATGCTGGGCAGACGCGTCAAGATCAACCAGACCGCAAAAAAGAAGACGGTTGAATTGACCTTTGACAGTGATTCCGATCTTGAGGAGCTTCTTACACTCCTTTGCGGAAACGGATTTTTTAAATAATTTTCAGAAAGGATAGCTGAAATGCTTGATATAAATTACATTAAAGAAAACCCCGAGCTTGTCGTTAAAAGACTTGCGGCAAAAGGGAAAGATGCTGAAAACGATATTGCAAAAATAATCGAGCTTGACGGAAAAAGAAGAGCGCTTATCGCCGAGACCGAGGGATATAAGGCCGAGCAGAACAAGCTCACCAAGATGATACCTCAATATAAAAAGGAAGGCAAAGATCCTTCTGTGATCTTCGCAAAGTCCAAGGAGCTTGGCTCTAAGGCGAAGGAAAACGATGAAAGGCTTAAGGCCGTTGAGACCGAGCTTTCTTCTTGGATGCTTGGACTCCCCAACCTCCCCGACGAGGATCTTCTCCCCGGCGGTAAAGAGAATAACCAGCCCTTGCGCTACTTCTCCGAGCCCAAAAAGTTTGATTTTGAGCCTAAAAACCACGTTGATCTTTGCACCGATCTCGGTCTTATCGACTACGAGAGAGGAACAAAGCTTGCAGGAAGCGGATTTTGGATCTATCGCGGAATGGGAGCAAGACTTGAGTGGGCGCTCCTTAACTATTTTATTGACACCCATATCTCTGACGGATACGAGTTTATTCTTCCTCCCCACATGCTTGAGTATGAGTGTGGCGTAACTGCAGGCCAGTTCCCCAAGTTCGCGGACGAGGTTTATAAGATTGAAAACCCCACCGACGACCGTATTCACTATATGCTTCCTACCGCAGAGGCGGCACTTGCATCCTTGTACCGTAAGGAAATTCTCACTGAGGCTGACCTTCCCAAGAAGATGTTCAGCTACACTCCTTGTTTCCGTCGCGAGGCGGGCTCTTACCGTTCTGATGAGCGTGGAATGGTTCGCGGACATCAGTTCAACAAGGTAGAAATGTTCCAGTTTACTCTCCCCGAGGACAGTGATGCGGCATTTGACGAGCTTGTTACCAAGGCAGAAGCACTTGTTGGTGGTCTTGGATTCCATTTCAGAACCGTTAAGCTTGCGGCAGGCGATTGCTCCGCTTCTATGGCAAGAACCTACGATATTGAGATCAATATTCCTTCCATGAATGGTTATAAGGAAGTTAGCTCCGTATCTAACGCTCGTGATTACCAGGCAAGACGCGGAATGATGAGAGTTAAGCGTGCAAACGGTAAGATCGAGTATATCCATACTCTCAACGGCTCCGGACTTGCAACCTCCAGAGTTCTGCCTGCTCTCGTTGAGCAGAATCAGAATGCCGACGGAAGCGTTACCGTTCCCGAGGTTCTCCGCAAGTACGTGGGTACTGATATAATTAAGAAATAAGCCGAAAGGAGGCCTTGCATGACACGTTTTTTGATTGCAGGCGAAATATCCTTGGCTGAGGAGCTGTGGAATTACTTTGTAGATAAGTATTTTTCAGTAGAGCTGCCGTATCTTGAGAATTTCACGATACAGTCAAACGCGCTTTTCTCGGTCAGGTGGATAATTATCGGTATCACCTTTGGAATAATTATAGCAGCTATATCCACGGTGTATAACAAGAGATACATCGGAAATTTCGTCAGACTTCTTATTGACAGAGAATGCTTTGACGCGCAAAGTGCAAAAACACTCAGTGAGCTTGAATGCTTAAGATCTCCCGGTATACGTCAGGCGATTAAGACGGGCGGAAGCCTCTCAAGATGGGTTCGTTGTGCCGAGGAGGACGAATTCTATCGCGCGCTCGAAGAAGCGCGAGCAGAGCATGAGGCAAAAAACAAGGATGAAAAGCATCCGCCTAAATTTAAAGAGCTTCAGTTCAAAAGAGATTGTGACACAATGCATTTTTACGTTCCCGAGGAGAAGAGATTCTCGGCAGAGGTGAAATTTGACCCTAAGGGTGCTAACTGGGTTGGCGTGCTGATCGTAAGTGCGATAGCTATTGCGCTCTGTATGTTTGCCTGCTATATTTTGCCCGATGCGTTAACCTTTGCAGATAATGTCATCTCATTCGCCAACGGATTATAATCGTATACAAAAAAGAGCGTAACCGCGTTACGCTCTTTTTGTGTATGTTGGTTTTTAACGTTGATTGACTCGAAACAATTATAGAACAAATGTGCTAATTTGTTTTTCGCCTCATTTTCCTGTAAGTTAATGGAGTATATCCTGTAATTTTTTTGAAGGTCTTTGAAAAATAATTGGGAGTATCGAAGGACAGCGACTCGGATATCGACGAGATCGAGCGGTCGGTTTCACGCAACAGCTCTTTGGCTTTTTGTATCTTGATCTTGGTGAAATATGCCATAAGAGAGCTTCCTGTAGTCTTTTTGAACTGACGGAATATGTAGGACTTGTTGTAGTGAAGCTCTGCACACACGTCATCGACCGAAATTCGCTCATCGATGTGCTTTTTCATGTATTCGATGACTCGGTCGCTTATAAGCTCGTCAAATCTGTCGCGCGGTAAAAAGACGGCGGCGGAGTCGCCGTGCTCGGTCTCGTTTCTCATAAGGCTTATCAAAAACAGCTCAAGATAATTTTTGATAAGCTGCTGACCGCCCAGGGCGGGAGAGGAGAGCAACTTCATTTTCTTCAGCTGGGGGTCCGAGTAGGGAAGATCGAAGGTGAGCCTGCTTTCCTCGATGATTCCAAAGATAAATCGGAGCAGGCTGCCGTCAACCTTCATGTGTCTGTCCTCAAAATAGCGCATAGCCTCGCTTTTACACTCAAACGAAACGATAAAAACGTTTGGTGCTCGTCTTCCGTCGGCTCTGTGTGCGTGACTGACGCCCGGCTTGTGAAAAATGACCTCTCCTTCCTTCAAAATTATCTCTCTACCGTCACAGGTGCAGATCAGATCGCCCTTGTCGGCGTAGACCAGCTCCCAGAAATCGTGAGACTCCACGTGGCTGACGAAATTTTTATCAAATTCAAAATAGTGGATGGTGATTATCTTGCTTATCACAAGAAGATTTTCGATTTTGTGCTTATAATATTTCTTGTCCATAGCTTAATAGTATCATATTTTTCTTTGAAAGTCAACGGCTTTGTGGAAAAATGTGCATTTTATAAATTCAAGTGTATTATTTTACTCTTTTCGTGTAAATATGTGCATTGATTTTTTAATAAAATGATTGTAAAATATAATTGTAACATAATTTGGCAAAAAGCCTGCAGAAAAAGGAGGACAAAATGAGAGTTCTTGCAATCGGAGCGCATCCCGACGATATCGAGATCGCTTGTGCCGGTACACTTCTCAAGTGTCGTGAGAGAGGCGACGAGGTGTTTGTGTGTCACCTTTCCAACGGCGACTTGGGACACGAGATCATCCAACCCGACGAGCTTGGTCTTATGAGAAGACAGGAGGCTCAAAATGCCGGAAAGCTTGGAGGATTTACGGTTATATGGGGCGGATTTACCGACCTCTGCGTCTTTGACAACAAAGAGGCAGTTGACAAGGTGGTAAAGGTCATCCGTGAGGTTGATCCCGACTTCATAATTACCCACAACCCCGACGATTATATGCCCGACCACACGGCGACAAGCAAGCTTGTTTTCAGCGCTTGCTTCTCTGCAACGGTGCCTCATTACAAGGCAGCGGTTGACAAGACTGCAAGGCTTGTGCCGATCTTCTATATGGACACCCTTTGCGGCGTAGATTTCAATCCCACAGAGTACGTTGACGTGACTCCCTTTATCGACAAGAAGATCGAGATGCTCAACTGTCACGAGTCGCAGATAGTGTGGATGCGCGACCACGACAATATTGATTTTCCCGACATGGTTAAGACCTGCAGCCGTTACCGCGGTTTCCAGTGCGGCGCGGAATACGCCGAGGGCTTCCGTCAGTGTCTTGTATATCTCAAGGGAACTACCAAGAGATATTTGCCTTAAAATCAAGCATATACCGACTAAATTTCAGCATTTATTATACATTTCGGACAAGTGCTTGAAAAACAGAAAGCAATATGTTATAATAAACTTATAAAAATGAAAGAGGAGAATTATTATGGATTTCTTATCAACAGTTAAGGGCTCTGCCCTCGAAGGATTTTACCCCGCAGGTTGGGATTTTGCCAAGATCGACGCGTGCGTAGGCGCGCCCGAAACAGTATGTGACCGCCAGGATTTCTGGAATCCCGAGTTCAACCCCATCAAGTGCTCCAACCTCAACGAATTTGAGACCTATATGGGTCACGAGATCGCCCTCAAGATCAAGGCGGCAAAGGATAAGGGACAGAAGATCGCTTTCATTCTCCCCGTTGGCCCTATGGGTATGTATAAATGGGTGGTTTACTTCC
>JAZUAS010000118.1:0-9912 GCA_045638125.1 Eubacteriales bacterium
AGAGCTTTAAGCTTTAATAAGATCACGGCTACGGTTCAAAAATTTAAGAGGGGCTTTATGTCTATTTAATAAATTACACCCTCCACCAACAGAGAGGGGTTTCTTAAGGGGAGAGGATGCCGCAGGGCGAGAAAATGCGGCATGTTCGCTTTTTCTCGCACAAGACCCCTTTCCCCTTAAGCAGCGTTTCTTTTGTAACTTTTCTTGTCGCTGATGACAAGAAAAGTTAGTAAAAACACAGTCTTTTGCTTACTTTTCTTGCAGCCGGTGGCAAGAAAAGTACATATAAGGAATTATTACTTCTCAACCAATGCAATAATCTGCGCTTTGGGCTTCGCGCCAGCCTCTTGTGACACCACCTTGCCGCCCTTGATCACAACGAGAGTAGGAATACTGAACACGCCAAACTGACCTGCAAGCTCCTCTTCCTCGTCAACGTTGACCTTGCCCACCACTATATCGTCTCTCTCCTCGGCGATCTCGTCGATCACTGGAGATACCATACGGCAAGGGCCGCACCAATCTGCGTAAAAGTCCAGAAGCACGGGCTTTTCGCTGTTCTTTATCTCTTCAAAATTGCTTTTATTAACCTTTAATACTGACATGATTTTTTCTCCTTTGTCTTTTGAGTTTTTTATTTTACACTCATAGTATACCACTATTTTTGTGTTTCTTCCGTGACAAAGTCACAAAAAAGCGCCTGCATTTTGCAAGCGCTTTTTAATTAACATTTATGCTGTTCGAGCCAATGCGCAACTCCGTCTTCGTTGTTGCCGCCGATAACCGCAGTTGCAATCGCTACAAGTTCCGGCTCGGCATTTGCCACCGCATAGCCCTCGTCGGCCACATTAAAGATCGAAATATCGTTTTTGCCATCACCAAAGCAGACCAATCGGTCACAACCCATGATTTTTTTCAGCTCAAGCGCCGCCTTTGCCTTGCTGACTCCCGTAGGATGCACCTCAAGCCACCAATCTCCGCTATATATCTCCTTATAGTGAACACAAGAGAATCTGTCCTTGAGCCTCTCATAGCCTGCGCGCATTACATCCTCCTCGCCGATGCAGGAAAAATGGAAGACTTCACCTCGGCAAAGCTCGTCGATGCTGTCAACCGCCACGTCACGTCCGTCGCCTCTGCGGATATTCAAAAAGGACTCGGTAACCTCATTAATAAGGCTGGGACAGTAAAAGTATTTTTCCTTTTCATCAACAAAGGAATACACGATAGGCACTATTCCGCAGTCCAGCAATATCTCTAAAACCTCACGCGCCTCTTCCATGGTGAAATAATGATAAAGCAGCTTTTTGCCGGTTCCGTTTTCCAAAATAAAGGTTCCGTTATATACAATTACGGGGAAATTAGCATCCAATCCAGCGGTCACAAGACTTGACGTAGCATAGGATCTTGCCGTTGCGTAGGAGAAGGTCAAGCCCTCACGAACCAAGCGATTGACTGTATCTATCGTGTACTTGGACAGAGTTTGGTCCTTTCTCAAAAGCGTTCCGTCCAGGTCGGATACATATAGCGTTTTATTTAGCATTTTTTCGTCCTTTCGGGAGTTATACATTCTGAAAAAGCTCTTTAGCACTTTCGAAAAATTCTTCCTTTGTCATAATTACGTTCAGCGCCGCCAAAAGAGCGTTAGGAGTCATTTTCTTTGGAAGTCCAAACGATATGGCAAGCTCGTCACGGCGCTCGGCACTGTCACTTCCGCCCGTAAGCCCAACCTCAAAAAGATCGGCTTTCGTTATCTCCTCGCGCTCGGTCAAGTAGTTCGAAACACCGACCGCAAACGGCTCAAGCAGTCGACGAAGCGTTTCTGCCTCCGTGCCCTCAACCCCGAGAAAGCCCTCGGCGGAGGGCTCGTCCTTTCTGCGCTCCTTACCCTTAACTTGAGGGGTGTAGAGCTGGATAAGCCTATCCTTTGGTATTGCCGACGTGATGTGGGAGCGAATGACCTTCCCCGCGCCGTCGCTATCGGTCATAACTATTATCTTGCTCTTCTTCGCCAGCTGACGAATGAGAGCAAGGCGCTCATTGTTCTTAAATACTCCAAAGCCGTCGGTCTGAATAACGCAGGCGTCGGCTACCGACTTGATCTTTATTTTGTCATACTTCCCTTCAACTATAATGGGAAGATCGATCTTTAATTTATCCATTTTTCCCTTTCAGACACACGGTAATCTGTATATCTCTTTTTTGAAAGTTTTTGGAGTCTTGAACCTCGAAGTTTGCGGAGCAAACTCGCACAGTAAACCGTTTGCGGTTTACGTAGGTTTTCTTAAAAAGGTTCAAGTGGGGTGCGGGGTCAGCCCCGCAAAAAATTAAGCAAAACCAAGGCTCCGAGAACTATACGATAAATTCCAAAGGGAGCAAAGCTGTGCTTTTTTACAAAGTCCATCAAAAATTTGATAGCAACCATAGAAACACCGAACGCCACAAGGCTTGCAACTATCAAAACCGCCCACGAAATGAGCGGAACGGTCACGCCGCTCTCGGAAACGTAGTCAAAAAAGCCGTAGCCCTTAATAAGGCTTGCTCCAAACATAGCAGGGATACCCAAAAAGAAGGAAAATTCCGCCGCCGCAGGTCTTGATATATCCAAAAGTCTTGCACCGAGAATGGTAGAGCCGGAACGTGACGTACCCGGCACTATCGACAAGGTCTGAAAACAGCCTATAAGCATCGCCTGCTTGTAGGAAATGCCGTCAACCGACTGAACCGCGCCACCCTTATTGCCTTGAAAGCGCTCTATAATTATGAAAAGCACGCCGTAAACGATCAGAGCCGCGGCAACCGTCACCGCATTGAAAATCCAACCGTCGATGTCCTTGCCCGTGGCTATTTCCAGCACCTTGTCACCCACAACGCCCACAAGCGCCGCGGGTATGCTGGCAAGACATACCTTGAGCCACAAGATCCAAGTACCTCTCTTCTCGCTATCGCTCTTTTTTGCCGAGAATGGGTTCAGTTTGCCGAAAAACATAACCACTACGGCAAGTATTGCACCGAGCTGAATGACCACCTCGAACATACTCATAAATTCTTGTGCAAAGGTTTCTCCGAGAGCTGGAGCGATATTCAATTTCAAAAACTCGTCGAGCAAAATAAGATGCCCCGTGGAGCTGACTGGCAACCACTCGGTAATGCCCTCCACTACGCCAAATATTATGGCTTTTAAAATTTCTATAAATTCAGTCAAAATGTTCTCCTATTACTTTGTTTTTCTTCTTATACACCACTTATCAGACAAGGCTCGCACAAGAAGCAAGTCAGACAAGGCGCACCGCAAAAAGCAAGGCGAAGGCGTAGTTTTCCTACGTCGAGCCGCTTTCGAGGAGCAACGAAGTATGGCGCAGCTTATTGTGTGATGCTTACTCTCCCGCTCGCATTATGTCGCCCTCAAGCACCTCAAAGGGTACCCTGCACCAGAATATCATCGAAGGATGAGGTGCGGATTCTGTGGGAGTTCCATCGGGCAGATAAAGCTCGTTTGCGGTGAATGCTCTTCCCACCTTGGAGGGAGAAATAAGCTCCGCAGAGTCGCCTGCCTTCACCTTGTTGCGCTGAATAAAGCGGTAAAGTCTGCCCTGCTCGGTTTCAAGAGCAACTCCTGCCGCCTCGATGCGAGCCGCCTCGTCCTCATTATACTCGGTAGCCGTTGCAAAATATGCCTTGTCGCGGATGTATCCCGTGTGAGAGCCAAGCTGGGCGTTCTGCATGGGGTCGTCAAGATAATATCCCGTGCAATATTCACGGTGAGAAACGCACCCAAGCTCTCTGTACCAGAGAGGATCAAAGGTATAATTTTCGGGGTCAGCCAAGTAAGCGTCAATAGACATTCTGTACGCGTTGGTAACAACTGCCGTATAGTACGCGCTCTTCATTCGTCCCTCGATCTTAAAGGAGTCGATTCCTGCCTCAATAAGCTCGGGGATGTGGTCAACGGTACACATATCCTTGGACGACATAATAAATGTACCAAGCTCGGTCTGCTCGATCGGAATCGGCAGATCGGGACGCTTTTCCTCATAAATTATGTAGTTCCAGCGGCAGGGCTGGGCGCATCTGCCACGGTTAGCGTCGCGCTCGGTCATAAGATTGGAAAGCATACATCTTCCGCTATATGACACGCACATAGAGCCGTGAACGAAAGCCTCAAGCTCTATTCCCTCGGGGAGCGCGTTCTTGATAGCCTTTATCTCCTCCAAGCAAAGCTCACGCGCCAGCACAAGTCGTTTAGCACCGAGCGCGACGTAAGCCAGCGCCGCCTCGGGAGAAACTATACTCGCCTGGGTGGAGACGTGAATCTCCATCTCGGGCAATATTTCCTTTACCGTTGCCATAACACCAAGATCTGCAACTATCACCGCATCAATGCCTGCACCGCTGATCTCACGCAAAAATTCGCGCAATGCGGGATACTCATCGCCGTGAGGCATGGTGTTGAGGGTCAAATAAAGCTTTTTCCCTCTTTCGTGGGTGTATGTAGCCGCCTCGTAGAGCTCCTCAACGGTAAAATTGTCCGCCGCCGAGCGCATACCGAAGCTTTGTCCTGCAAGATATACCGCATCTGCTCCGTAAAGCAGTGCCGCCTTTAATTTTTCAAAGTTGCCCGCGGGAGAGAGCAACTCGGGTCTTTTTATCATTTCGTTCATTTCAAACCGTCCTAAAAATAAACATATTTATACATTTTATATTTTAGCATAAATTTGCCCGATTGTCAACAAGCAAAGCATTGCGACTCAGTTAAGTTTGCTTAACATTTGTAACGCAAAAAAGCCTTGGCTTTAAATTTTTAAGCCAAGGCAATTTTTATCTAAAAAGCTTTTGTATTGTTTCAAGGATCTTAAATCTTGCTTTGTATTGCGGCTTATTGCTTTCGGTAATCAGCTTATACTGATCTCCCGTAAGTCCAACCGAGATAAACGCCTCCTCGTTGCTCTGCGCGGAGGTATCGCTCGCCGCAGACAGGCACAGAGGTGGGAAAAGACAGCACCACCAATTCTGCCCCTCGGCGTCTCCAATGCAGACCCGCAGAGAAACGTATTCCCCCTCGGGAAACGCGCAGGTCTCATAGGTTTTGGTGGGATAATACTCTTCCCCGATTAGCAGGCTCACGTCATAGTCGTATCCCTCGGCTCTGACTACCTCCTCGGCGGCAAGCTCCAACTCGTACATAATAGAACCGATTGCCGCTATCGCCTCGCTTTGCGTTGTGCAGCCCTCCACCGCGGGGCTGACAAGCTCTATAACGCGGTCACGAACCTTCAATTTTAACTCTTGATCAGCATCACTGTCCGAGTTGGCAAGCACGTGGAGTCTCACCACGGTGTCGTAGATCTCCTCCTCGCCGTGAACGGGAAAAAGCCCCGCAAAGAGCGCGACCGCAAGGATTATAAAGGTACAAATAAGTAATTTTTTAGTAGAAGCCATCGTATAAGCATCCTTTCTTTTTGATAATAAAAGAATTATGCTCACACGATGGCTTCTTTATTCAGTATATTAAATTATTTTTTATCCTGACTTTCCGTATTCTCACTTCTGTCGTGATGAGGATGGGGAGTGATATGAGCCATAAGCCAACGGAAATCGTGACGCTCTCTTTGAACGTTCTTGATTCGTCTGCTGGAGTTTGCAGGCTTCTCGGTAATATCTCCCGCCTTCGTCAGCGCCCATTTTGTCATAACAGGACCTACGATCTCATAAACGAGAACCGCAAAAAGAATTACGAAGGAAATAGTGTTTGCTATATCGCCTGCAAGCACTCCGTCGCCCTGAACGGTCTTAACCATTCCAAGCGCAACGCCCGCCTGGGGGAACAAGGTAATTCCCAGATATTTTACGATGTCGGGGGAGCATTTTGTCATCTTTGCGGAGCCCATAGCACCGAAATATTTACCTATGCAACGGGAAACTATGTAGACAACGCCTACAAGCACCAAAAGGGGCTGTGTAAATACGCTGAGGTCAAGCTCGGCGCCGCTGAGAACGAAGAACAGAACCAAGAGAGGCTTGCTCCAGCTATCGGATCTTGCCATCATTTCGTCGGAGCATTCGCAGACGTTGCAGAAGATAGTTCCGCACATCATGCAAGTGAGGAGCGACGAAAAATGAACGTGAACGCCGAAAACAGGGGGAATCTCCTTGATCTCGGTAATAGCAACGGTTGCGAAAATAAATGCAATTACAAGGCTCAAACGGTTAGTGTTAGAGTGGAAGAGCTTTTCAAGCTTGGAAAGCACAAATCCAAGCACCGCGCCGATAACGAGAGAGAAAACGATCTCAACGATGGGCTCGATAACGATAGACTTGATGTCGGGCTCGCCGCCTGCAAGTGCCTTTGCAACGCCAACGAGAACCGCAAAGATAACGAGACCTACCGCGTCGTCAAGAGCAACGATGGGAAGAAGAAGGTTGGTAAGAGGACCCTTTGCCTTGTACTGACGAACGACCATCAAGGTTGCCGCAGGAGCGGTCGCAGTTGCGATAGCCGAAAGAACAAGAACTGCGGGAATGGGAAGAATATCCTGACCCGTAACCTCGAGCAGGATAAAGTGCAAACCCAAAAGCACTACGCCGCACACAATAGTAGTAACGACAGCCTGCAAAATACCGATAACGGTTGCCTGCTTACCCGTCTTTTTCAGCTCGGAAAGCTTAAATTCGCTACCGATAGAAAAGGCGATAAATCCAAGAGCCACGGAGCAGATAATATCAAGACCGTGGTCAAGCTTATCAAATCCAAGAACAAGTCCGCCGGGGAGCGTGAAGCTGCCGAGGCAGTAGCAACCAACAAGAATACCTGCGATAAGGTATCCCGTAACTGCGGGAAGCTTTAAAATTTTGCAAACACGGGACATAAGAAGTCCCACAAGAGCGCAGATCGAAATACTGAGCAATACCTGAACAGTACCTTCCATAATACTAAAATCTCCTATCAAATAAAATTCAATCTAAAAAATCCGCAAAAAAGCGCCCGAAGGCGCAGCCGTACATATTACTTAAATTACCTTTGTTATTATATGCCTCTATGTTTTATTTGTCAATATGCAAGATTAACAATAAAATAGTTCTTTTTTCGTCTTTATTCGACAATTAGTAGAATTGAGTGAGGAGAAAACTTTCTGTGCGGTGAGTTGACTCGAATTTGTCTGCAGACCCGAAAAGATGCGCGAGCAGAGCTCCGCGCGGAAATGCATCTACAAAATTTCGAAAATAATGAAATCGTGACTTTGCCACGATGAAATCCGAGCGATTTGCTTCGCAAATATCTGCTCGGATGAAATCTTCGGCGTTCCGCCTCAGATGAAATTAAATCCGCCTCTCATCTCCCCGCGAAGCGGGATTTCATCCACCGCGAGTGGATTTCTTCCGCCATCGGCGGATTTAGTTGAAAAAAGCACTTGCCTAAGCAAGTGCTTTTTTCTGGCTGGGATGGCCAGATTTGAACTGACGAATGCTAGAGTCAAAGTCTAGTGCCTTACCGCTTGGCGACATCCCAATCTATTCAACTGTATTATTATATCAAACCACTGCCAAATTGTCAAGACCTTTTCCCAAATCAAAAAAGATTTTTTGAAAAGATTGCTGCAATGATATCTAATTCTTGAATATTCGACATTTATCAATTATCTTCAACACCTCTTGACAATATTCAAGATATGTGATAATATATATGGTGAAGTTGGTTATTATATGCCGCCCTACTATACAATCACCAAAACAGGAGCTTTTAAAAATGTATTATTTAAAGGTATTCTTGGGATATCTCCCCGACCCCAGAAAGCCTGAGGGAGCATTTTCCTGGCAACACATTCTATTCGTATCATCTTTACTTATAGCCATGGTAGTCCTTGCGGTGTTACTTGGCAAAAAGTTTAAAAACACAGACCTTAAAACCAAAAGCAAGGTTATTATAGCCTCGGCTATCGCTATCGATGCGTTTGAAATATTCAAGCTTATCGTATATTACACCAGAAGCGACGACCCGATAAGCGCGATAACTCACAATCTCCCCCTTTTCCTTTGCAGCATCCAGCTTATTGCGATCCCCTTAGCGGCATTCGCCAAAGGCAAGGTCAAAGAGGCGGCGCTCGATTTCGTTATGATATTCGGTATTCTCGGCGCTGTGATGGGACCCATCGGAGCAATTCAGGATTATAACGCTTATGCCGTGCTATCTCTTGAAAACGTAGTTTCGGGAATCACGCACACGATTTCGGGCTTTACCGCTCTTTACATCATCTCCTCGGGAATGACAAGTATGAAGCTTCGTAATATCCCCAACACCTGCCTCATTCTTCTCGTATTTTGTGATCTTGCCAGCATAGCGAACTACCTGTTTGATTACAACTATATGTTCCTTGTTAATCACGACGGTACTCCCTATCAGCTGATCTACAACCTTATAGATGGCGACCCCATAATATATCCCTTGACCGTAATAGCACTTTTCTTCGTTTACATGGCGGCATATTACGCCACATTCTATCTTGTGGTGTATCTCTCGAGCAGAAAAAGCGAGGCTCGTCACAACGCATTAGCCAAATACGTAGCATAATTAAATTAAAATCGCAAGGATGCAACAATTCCTTGCGATTTTCTTTTTCCGGTCGCATATCCTCTATCTTTTTGTGCAACAATAAACAAAAGCAAAAAGGAGGGACTATGTGTACCGCAATTAACGATATTTCAAAGCATCATCTTTTCGGCAGAACGCTTGACCTTGAATACACCCTCGACGAGCAGGTGGTCATCACCCCTCGCCGCTTCGTTTTCGACTTCTTGCACGAGGAAAAATCCTACGAGCATTACGCCATCATCGGGGCGGCGCATATCGAGGGCGGCGTTCCCCTATACTACGACGGAATGAACGAAAAGGGGCTCTGCGCCGCCGCCCTGCGCCTACCTGCCATCACCGTCTATCACGAAAAAAAGCCCGAAAAATGCAATTTGGCGTCCTTTGAGCTAATCCCGTGGATTCTCTGCAATTTTGATAGCGCAGAGGCGGTGAAAAAGGCGCTCGCAAATGTCAATATCACCCCCGAAAGCTTCTCGGGCATGCTTTCCACCACTCCTCTGCATTGGATAGTGGCAGACTCAGAGCAAGCCTTTGTTATCGAGTCGGTGGAGGAGGGCTTGAAGATATATGACGACCCATACGGTGTTCTTACCAACGCTCCCGACTTTCCCACGCAGGTTACGATGCTTGAAGAATACGGTGAGCCGCGGCTTGGCGATCTTTCCTCGTCATCAAGATTTATCCGCGCGGTCAATGCCAAGACCTACACCCTCGCTACGGAGAAAAAGACCCCCTCGATTTCTCGTTTTTTTCATCTTATGAGTACCGTCAATCAGCCCCACGGTCTTTTCCGTGCAGATGAGCGACAACTCCGCACCGTTTACACATCTTGTATGGACACCGAGGGGTTGACCTACTATTTCACCACCTACGATTGCCGAAAAATTCGCGCCGTCAGAATGAAAAATGCCCACATTGATTTGGATCAGTTAACCTATTTCCCTATGGCACGAAAGGAATGGGTGCATTTCTTAAATTGATAATAGGTATGTTTTATATGTTCATTTTCTGCCCGCGTCGGCAGAAAACGAACCAAAAGAACGCCGCTTAAGGGGAAAGGGGTCTTGAACGAGAAAAAGCGAACATCCCGCATTTCCCCGCCCTGCGACATCCTCTCCCCTTAAGGACCCCCTCTCTGTCAGTAAAAGGGTTTATGGATTCCATTAAGTGAAATCCTTCTTATAATTTTGAATCGTAGCCGTAATCTTATTAAAGCTTAAAGCTTGTCGCGCAAGCGACCTTTCCCTATGGGAAAGCTTTGGTGAGTTTAAAAGTTTAATATGGCTATAGTCTTAACCTCTCTACTTTAATCCATGGGGTTGGGG